>CASLVD010000040.1 GCA_949398305.1 uncultured Candidatus Melainabacteria bacterium
ATTAACTACCCGTAATCATGTTGCAAAGTATAAATATCTTTTAGATATTTACCCCATAATATATTTTATGTTATTTAACTTCAATTCCGTTTTCTGCAAAATACAGTCTGAAATAAAAACATGCAACATGCTGAATTGAATCCACGCGAATCCATTGACGGGTTGCTTTAAATCTTATTGCTCCTTGTGATTTTGATGGGTTTTTATGCGCGTAATTGTTTTTATCGTCATTGAATAAAACCATTTGAGATTTTGCTGTCTTACGGCAGGATTCAAGAATTTTATCAGCTAATTCTGTTTTGTTCAACTTTTTAGCTAGGTAATATGCGCCGATTAGCCCCTCTGAGCGTGAACCGTCAGGATAAAAATGGTCGCCGTAATTATAATAATAACTTCCTTCATAATCTATAAACGGTGAATCATCTTTTGTATAACATTTATCCATCATTGTTTGAGCATCGTTTAAAACAAAATTAATATAGTTATCTTTTTGAAATTCAGGGTTAGATGCCCATTCTTCTATTGCCTGCATAAGCCAGGCATCTGATGGAAGTGCTGTAAACATATCTGAATAAATTTTTGGTCTTTCATCAACAATCCAGTCAAGAGCTAATTTGCTTTTTTCAAGAATCTTTTGACAAAGTTCTTCATCGTCTTTAAAGTAGTTGGCAAAAAGTGCTAAACCAAGCAAAGCTTCTCCGGGGTAATAGAATGAGAAAGTTTCTCGGCGTTCTTCATCTGACATATTAATTAAAGGTCTGCCGTTTTGAAATTTCGGGTGGATATAATATCCTAAAAATTCGCCGGTTTTATAAATTCTTGATAATAGATGTCTTGTATATTTTTTAATGTATTCATCGTAAGATTTGTCGCCGGATTCTTCACGGTATTTCATCATTGCAATAAGAATCATACCTGTACCGCCAAGTTTTGCTTTTTTATTGTAAAAAACGTAAGCTCCGGTTTCGCCGTCAATATCGTGTTCTTTTGTTATTGAAACAATAAAATCCAATCCTTTTTTTGCGGATTGTAAGTATTTTTCATCTTTTGTAAGCTGATATGCTCTGATTAGGGTTACAATTCCGCCGCAGTGCCGCAGGTCGTTATAATAAAGATTATCTTCAGTGCGTTCAGGGTGTTCGTGGTCTATATAGTTGTCTTCTTTTGCATCATAATAATACAAATACTGTCCGTTTTCTTTTTGATTTTTTACAATCCAATCTGCACCGGATAAAGCTTGTTTTTTTATTTCATCTGTTGAATATTCACGTAGAATATTTCCGCGGTATAGCGGTAAAACTTCATCATTATAAGTGATAAATGTTTTGCTTTTTATTATAAAACATTCGTGCGGAGTTTTTCGTAAAATGTCGATTCTTTCGGAAATTTTATTTGTAATATTTTTGATATAAGTTTTTCTTAAAATTGTATTTAGAGCTGATTTCAAATCCATCTGGCTATTAACCCAGGCATCTGTCGGTGTGTAAATATAATTAGTATTATCCAGAACTAGTTTTAATCCGGTAACACCAGGTTCAAATCTTTCGGGAACAAATGTGCCGTATTTTATCTCGTTTAATTTAGCAGGAATCTGTTCTGTTATGTATTCAATCATAATCCTGCATTTTTCAGGATTAGATATTTCAAATTGCGGGTATGTATTTCTTTGTCTTATTTGTTCAATGTCACGATTGATTGCGGCAGTGAGGGTTTTTCTGTTTGAACCCCAGCGGATAGGCTGCAAACCTTCTTGAAACAAAGTTATATAAATATATGAAAAACTGCTGTCATAGTTTATTTCACAGTCAATGTTTTTAATTTCTTTACCTGTAATAAAAGACTGACGAATATTATCAAGAAGAACTTTCATTGATGTGAAATCTTTTTGATAATACTGTCTATCTATATTGTTTTGTTCTGAAAAATCCATAACCATAAGGCTATTCTAGCATATAGAGATAAAATATCCCCATCTTTTTGGTTGATTTTATTGATGTACAGGCGGAGGCAACAAAGGACGCATAAACATATTCGGTGTGCCTAAGCCCTGAAACGGCGGACGGGCTTTATGGAAGCGTTCAAATCTTGCGCGGCCTTCAGCTTTCATAAGTTCTAATTCTGCTTTTTGTTTTTTATTTAATATTTTTTCAAATTCTTGTGAATTCTTTTTTCTGATTTCTTGAGCCTGTTTTTCAAGTTCTTTTATTTCGTTATTAAGTACGTCTATTCTTTCTTTCTGGGCTCTTTCTGCCATTCTTGAAAGTTTAACAGTATCAATTTCCTGACGTTTAAGTTCAATTTGCATAATTACAGGTGTCATTTCTTCTCTGCCCTGTTTGTGAATTTGGCGGGCTTTTTCTTTTTGTTTTTCTGTTAAATTTAAACGCTGTTCAAATTGTTTGCGGTGCTGTTCTCTTGAAAATTGTTGATTCATTACTGATTTTGGTGCTCTTTGTTCAATGTTATTTTCGTTTGCATTGGCTGCGACTGTTCCAAGAGTTAGTACCACTGCTGATAATAATATTGAAAGTGTTTTTCTCATATATTTTTCCTCTTTTATAGTAAATCTTGTAATTTCTTTGCTAATTCTTTTTTAGCGTTATATATTCTTGATTTTATAGTACCGATTGGACATTTAAGTTTTTGTGCGCATTCTTCGTAAGAATACCCGTTAATTTCTGCCATTATAATTACTTCCTTGAACTTTGGCTTTAGCTGGTTTATTGCTTCTGTAATTCTTTTTTGGCGTTCAAGTTTTATAATATTTTCATCAGGTGTTACTTTTTTATCTTTAATACATGAAAGTGTATAATCCTCAGAATCAGAAATTTGAGCGGCTTTGTGATAAGAAGATTTTACATAGTCTAAAGATGTATTCTTTGCTATTGTTGAAATCCAACTTTTTATAGAACCTTTTTCCTGATATTTTTCGGAATTTTTCCAGATTTTAACATATACTTCCTGTTCAAGATCTTCATTATCTTCTTTTGTAATCAGGCGTATTATATTTTTAATATTTTGTTTATTTGCTTCTACTACTTTGTTAAAATCCATTAATTCCTGCTTAATCTTCAATATAAATCAACCCGTATGAATCTACAGGCAGTCCTAAATCTTCTGCACTTAATGTTGTGCCGTATTTTAAAGTGTCAGAAATATCCGGATTAAAGTTGATTAATCCGAGAGTTGTTCCGCTAATCATAAGCATAAATAATGCGCAAGCTGCTTTAATTTTTGCTTTGTTTTTGCGTTTTTCTATATAATATGGTTTAGCTTCCTGAATCAGTTCGGAAACTTTTAACATTTTTTCGTGTTCAAGTCTGCAATCTTCACATTCTTTGATGTGTTCAAGCAGTTCTTCTTCGCTTCTAAATGTGAATAAAGCTTCGTATTTTGTACATTTATCTTTCATATTTTTACCTCTGTACTAATACAACGATTGTAAAATAAAAAAGTTCATTTTTCTATTTGTTAAGTAAAAATATGTTTCAATTTCTTGCACAATGTTTTTTTTGATAGTAATATTACATGTTGTAAGGGGAGAAATATGGAATTTTTCAGAACACACAGAAAGCTAATAATCGGTATTATTTCATTAACCTTTATTGCCTGGACTGTAGGGTTAATGATGCTGCCGTTATTTGTAAAATAATATAATAAAATGAATATAAAAAAGATTTTAAAATACATATTTATAAGCTGGATGATTTTCGGAACTTTGGGTATGACAGGAGTTCCGTCTTATGCTGCAAAGTCTAAAGCGACTCTTGATAAAGAACTAAAACAGACAAATAACAAACGTTATTACTATCAGCAGAAAAAACAGCAAACTGATTTAAAATTAAAAAATGAACGTAATAAATTAAACAATAATCAGCAAAAACTTGAAAAGGCGCAGGTCGAATTACGTACAACAACCCAGCGTTATAATTCGCTTGTCTCAAATTTAACATCAATGGAACGTCAGTTAAATGCCGCGGTTTATGAGTTTCAAAGTCTTGATTCCGCGATGAAATCAAGAATCCGTCAGGTTTTTAAACATCAAAGACACGGAATGTTTGAACTTATTTTATCAACAAACAATGTTAATTCTTTGATGGATGTTTTTTATTTTGAAAAGCTGGTTATTCAGGATGATTATAAAAGAATGCAGGCAGTAAAAGCTAAAGCAAATGAAATTGCCTCCCTTAAAGCCCAGGTTGAATCTCAAAAAAGAATGGTTGAGGCTTCAATCAGAGATATTAATAATCAAAGAGCTACGATTCAAGGTTCAATTGCTGAAAATAAAAATATGATTCAGCGGTTACAAAAAGATAAAAATTATTATGAACGCTCAGAACGAGAACTTGCCAAGCAGTCAGCAAGTATTCAAAATATGATTGCAAATATGACCAGAAGCAATGCAGGAACTTCAACTGTTAAAGTTTCATCTACAGGGTTTATATATCCGATTTCAGGGCCTATAACATCACCTTTTGGCTGGAGAACACACCCGATATTTAAGAGTCGTATTTTCCACTCCGGTATTGATATAGGCGGACCTAACGGCGGAGCAATAAGAGCTTCAAATGATGGGAAAGTTATCTTTTCCGGCTGGTACGGTGGATATGGAAAAGTTGTAATCCTTGATCACGGGGTTATTAACGGACAGCCTATAACAACATTATATGCGCATATGTCTACAATACTTGTAAGTAACGGACAAATGGTTAAAAAAGGCCAGCAAATCGGTAAAGAAGGTTCAACCGGTTATAGTACGGGTCCTCACTGTCACTTTGAAGTCCGTGTAAATGGTAAACCGACTAATCCGAGAAATTATATCTAAATACAAAAGGAATCAAACGTTGAAAAAATTCGTATTTATCATATCTTTAATATTAGCTTTTTCAAATTCATCATATGCTGTTGATGATAATAATTCTGATATTTATTCGATTTCTGAAGATTTGCAGGAAGAAAATTTTTACAGATCTCCAAATAGTATGATGATGCCGGAAGTTCAAGGTCAGGAATTTGGATATGATGGTTATGCTTTTGAGCGTAAAGGCGGGGAATACAAAGATATTGACCCTGATAATATGCCGTTATTTAAACAAATCAGATTGATGGTTTCAAATAAAGTAACAAGTATAAGTAATGGTCAAAGAAAAGAAAAAGAAGAAGGCAAAAAATTTGCTGACCGGTTTAAGTTTAGGAAAAAAGATAATGCGGAGATTTCAGCAGAGAATACAACCTTAATCCCGGAAGAAGGTTCAATTGCTGATTCTATCCAGAAAGAGATTTCTTTTGAGGTTCCTGATGTTGATACTATTTCATTAGAATCCGGTATCTCAGAACATGTAACTGAAAAAGAATTGATTTTGGATTCCGAACAGGTTACATATGATGATGAAACAGGCGATATGCATGCAAAAGGCCGTCCGCTTTTAATATTACCTCAGCAAAATACCAAAATTATTGCAGATGAAATGGTTTATAATCAGGATTCAAATATTTTAAAAGGTATCGGTAATGTTATAGTTTATAAAGACGGAATGCCGACAAAGTCTGATTATATTGAAATTGATATGAATGAAGAAACTATGCAGATGGATAATATCAGTGCAAATACAATTTCAATGATTATGGATGCTGAAAAAGCTGTTCATAAAGATTCTTTATTGATATTGGAAAACGGTAATTTTCACTCTGATGTTTCGCAGGTTCACAGGCTCTCATCAAGAATGGTAGGACCGAGATTTACCAATATGATTTTGGAAGATGATGAAAAATCATTATTTTTCGGCGACCCGACAGGTAACAAACTGCATTTTGATATTGATAAACTTTATGTTGAAGCAAGAAAAAATCATAACAAATACGTTGCAAAAAAGATAAATATTTCACGTGATGGCAAGCACTGGTTAACATGGCCGAGTTTAACTGTTTATACAAATAAAGATAATGATAATTTTGAAGCAAATTATCCGGAATTCGGTACCAGAAGAAAGCTTGGTATGTTTGCAGGTCCGGGGTTTGTATTTGGCGGACCCGGCGGTTCTGTTATTAAAGCCATTCCGTTTTTGAATTATCAGGATGATAAATTCGGATTCGGTGGTATGTTAAAGTATAAAAATACATATAACCATACTGAATTAGGATACGGTTCAGCTGCTGATATATTCTTTTTGAAAGGTCATCAGCGCTTAGATGATAATTTGTTTTTACAATATTCAGCAAATTCATTCATGGATGAATGGTTTATGGGCGCAAGAATGCCAAAATATATGGCAGAAGTTTACTATGATAAGAGATATTCTATTCCGAATTTCTTAGCTGAAGGTAAAGGACTTCGTTTCCGTCATAGAGCCGGTTTTGGTTGGATGGAAGATAATGATCGCAACTATTATGGTGAAAAAATAAGATCTACAGGTAAAGACACTGTACGTTTAAGATATATGGCTGAAGTTGCGCAAAGCTTATATCATTATGAAAATCCTGAAAATAAATTCTATTTTGATTTTAGTGTAGCATTACAAGGTTCTGCTGCTGTATATGGAACAGGAGATACTCAATTTATCGGAAGAATAGGACCAAGAACTCACGTTCAATATAAGAATTGGATGCAGGATATCGGATATTTCCAATCAGGTTATGATGATAGAACTCCTATTCCAAGATATGATATGTACAGATACGGTCATTCCTCAATATATATTGCAGAAATTGTAAGACTTACTAAATATCTTTCTGTTGGTTGGTCTGGCATGGTTAATTTAAGTGATGATTCTCCAAACGGAAAATTATTCCAGGAAAACAGATTTGTATTTGCAATCGGACCTGATGACTTGAAAATTCGTTTAGGATATGATTTTGTAAGACAAACAACTTATTTTGGTTTTGATGTAGCGTTTGATACAAAAGGTACAAGTATTAACTATGGAAAAATGGTAATAAAAAATCCGGAAGGATTTAACAAAAGTAAAAAAGCTAATGAACGTAAATTTGCATTCTCTCCTGCACCAAAACAAGAAGAAGTACAGGTTGCACATAAGTTTGGAAAGAGTGCAAAGCCTGCAAAGCCGAAAACTTTACAATATGCACAGATTATAGATATTGAAGATCCTGATAAGGAAGTAATTGATTAGTATGATGGAACAAATTAAACAAGAACTGATTAAATACGGAAAGCTCGCAGGCAGCAAAGGGTATACTCCGGGAATTTCCGGAAATATCTCATCAAGATTTGGCGATTCTTTTGTTATAACGGCTTCCGGTTCGGCTAACGGATATTTGGAAGATAAAGATTTCAGCCTTGTTGATATTAACGGACATCATATTGATGGTAATTTAAAACCTTCAAGTGAAAGATTTTTACATCTTGATTTTTATAAAAAAAGATCTGATATAAATTGTATTTTTCATATGCACAGTCCCTATTTGACAGCTTTTGCAGCGTCAGGTAAAGCGTTAGATGAGGCGATTTCGCCGGAAATTGTTTATTGCTTTGATAAAATTCCGCTTGCTGAGTATGCATTACCGGGTTCAGAAGAATTAGTAAATAAAACATCAATTTATTTTAAGGATTATGATGTAATTTTATTAGAAAATCATGGGGTAATTGTTGGCGGAAGTTCTGTCCGTGATACATATTTAAAGCTGGAATTGGCTGAAGAGTATGCAAAAACTTTACTTTTTGCAAAATTGCTTGGTGGTGCTAAAATATTACCAGAAGAAGAAGTTAAAAAGATTTATTCATTGAAGTAAAAGAGGAAAATAGTAGTGTCTATAACATTAGAAAATAAACAAGGATTGATTGCAGGTGACGGTATTTTACCGATTCGTATGGCTCAGTATGCAAAAGAAAACGGGTTTGAAGTTGTATGTATTTCTCTTGCACATGATAACGTTAGAGAGTTAAAAAAATACTGTTCCAAGGTTTATAACTGCCATCCTGGTGAAGTTAATAAAATTGAATCAATTTTAAAAGAAGAACAGATTAAGCAAATGACTTTTTTGGGAAAAGTTCATAAAAAAGTGCTTTTGCAATTGCATAAATTTGATAAACGCGCAATTGATTTAATAAAAGAGGCTACACGTCTTAATGATGATCAGGTTATGTTGATGATTGTTGAAGAACTTTCAAAGATTGGTGTAGAGGTTTTAGATCAAACTATTTTTATTAAAAATTTAATGATTCCTGCAGGTGTTTTAGGAAAACACAAACCAACTCAAGCTCAGATGGATGATGTAAATTACGGTTTCTGGCTAGCTAAAGAAATGGGAAAACTTGATGTCGGTCAGTCTGTTGTAATTAAAGATAAAATGATTATGGCGGTTGAAGCGATTGAGGGAACTGATGTTTGCATAAAACGCGGAGCAAAACTTGCAAAAGAGGGCGCTGTTGTTGTTAAGGTTGCAAAACCAAAACAAGATAAGCGTTTTGATATTCCGGCAATCGGTATGAAAACTTTAAGAACAATGAGCCACAAACATGCCTCATTGATTGCTGTTGAAGCTAATGAAACAATAATTGTGGATCAGGAAAAAGTAGTTAAATATGCTGATGAGCATAATATTGTAATTATGGCAGTTTAGATGAAAAAATTATTTATTATAACAGGTGAATACTCAGGTGACATCCATGCGGCTAATGTTGTAAAGGAACTTAAAAACCTCGAAACAGATATTCAAATTGAAGCAATCGGCGGTATTAACCTTGCAAATGAGGGTGTTAAGCTTTTTTCTACACAGGAAAAAATGTCTGCAATGGGTTTGTCTGCAAATATTTTAATAAATCATTTTAAGTTAGGTAAAGCTGTTGTAGATTATTTGAAAAATGAATATAAACCGGATTTGGTTTTGTTAATTGATTATGGCGCATTTAATCTTTCTGTTGCAAGATTTTTGCATAAAGCCGGAATTAAGGTGTATTATTATATTCCGCCTCAGGTTTGGGCAAGCCGTAAATACAGAATTAATTTGATAAAGAAATTTGTGGATAAAGTGTTGTGTATTTTCCCGTTTGAAAAACCTTTATATGCACAATATGGTATAGAAACTCATTATTGCGGACACCCGCTTGTTTCACAGCTTCCGCCGAGAGCAAGCAGGAACGAATTTTTTGAAAAACACGGACTTAATCCTGAAAAACGTCTTGTTTCTGTTTTCCCGGGTTCAAGAGAGTTTGAGTTGAAACATTTGATGGGTGTTTTTAAAGAATCAGTAAGACGCTTGAGCCACAGGCACAGCGATTTACAGTTTTGTATATCTCAAGCTCCGAACTTATCTGATGAAGTTTATCAAAAGTATCTGGGTGATACTGATATAAAAGTTATAAAAGGTGAAAATCAGGCGCTTTTAAGTGTATCTGATGCTTTAATATTAGCTTCAGGTACAGTGGCTTTGGAAGCCTGCTTATACAAAACCCCTATGATTATTGCATATCGCGGGCCGCAGTTATTTTATTGGATTTATCTGCTTGTAAGATGTATAAAAAGAGTCTCTTTGCCTAATATTATCGCTGATAAATCTATTGTTCCTGAAATTATCCAAAAAGATGTTACCCCGCTAAAAATTACATATGAAATTGAAGAACTTTTGTATAATCAGGAAAAACGTGAAGAAAATATCAGACAACTCGGGGAAGTTAAGGAACTTTTATCGAATAAAAATTCAGCACGTGAAGTAGCAAAGGTTATTGATACGGATTTATTTTCGTAACATAACTTCAAATCAATTTATATTAGCGCAATTTTGAATGTTTTTTAGATTTAATAAAATTGTAGGCTAGTGATTTTATGATTAATTCAATTCCGAAAATTGAATCTAATTCTGTTAACACATTCGGACAGGTTACTAATAAAAAACTCCCGAGTGATTATTGGCTTGCACGTAATGAAAATAAGAAAGAGCCGGAATATCAATCATTAGCTGCAAAAATTAAGATAATGACACCTGAAGAAGCCAGAAAAACCAACAATCTTAAGATTATCGGTTTATCAGTTGCCGGTGTAACTGTATTAACAGCGGCGGGTATTTTCTTTGTTTTAAAAGGCGGTCCAAAAGGATTATCAAAGAATTTTAAGAAATTACAGGCGTATTTTCAAAGAAAATTACAGGATATAAAACTTAATAACACAGAAAAAGAGTCTTCATTTACATCACGAGCCTATATGTATATGGTTAAGATTCTTGATACGGCCGTAAAAAGAAGTGAAGCTATAAATAATTTTACATCGTTTAAGGATGTATTATTTAAAAAACTTATGGGGTTGAACAAGTTTACCGGAAAGGTTCATGATTCTGTCACACGTATGTTTGAAAAAATCGGACGCCAAACTGTGAAAAATTCTTATGCTCATACAGCAGGAAAAGTTCAAGAAACAAAACTTCTTACAGATGCTGCTGCTTCAACAATTATGCGCAGTAACATTTATGATGTTATTGAAATTAATGGCGTGCGTCAAACAAAATCACAATGGCTTGCGTATATTGATAAATTGAATAAAGAATTAAATACATCATATAATTCCTATTTTAGTAATGATGCACTTATCGGAAGATATCATACATATAAAGTCGCCGCAGAGGAATTGAAATCTGCGTTTGCAAAAATGAAAGTCTTTTTATCAAAAGATGTTTTCCAAAAGTTCCTTGCTGATTCAAAAATTAACAGGGTTAAAACTTTAATGTCAAATAATGTTCATTCATACAGGCGCGAACTTTCATATTCTATGCAGGATATGGCAAAAGAAGCTGATGATATGATTATGGATATGACAGGCATTATTAATTTTAAAGATGTTCATAAAATAAGTCTGCTTAGAAACATTCGTAAAGATATCCGCAAATATGTGAAAAATCCTCAAAATGAAGATTTGCGACGTCAGATTCTTAAAGAAATAACATTACTTAGAAAAAATATAAGCGATGCACTCGCTAATAACACTATTGATGAAAAGACAGGTGAATTATTATTAGATAATATTACAAAATTAAAGGGCAGTTTTGGCGGATTCGAACAGGGAAAAACAGAAAAAATTCTAAATATATATAAACATATTCTTCCTGAAAAAGAATATAAAACCTTAGAAAAAGCGTATAAAGCACAAATAAAATCACTTGATAAAGCTATTACAACTGAAACAGAAGATTTTATCAGTAAGTTAAGGGATTTATCTCTAGGTTCAGCTCCTACAGATATTTTATCATTATTGGGCGGTTTGGGTGTATTGAGTTATCATCTGGGGAAATCCGAAGATAATGAACAAAGGACTTCAATTGCTCTAAAATACGGTATTCCTGCGCTTTCATTGATTGGAGTTTCACTGTATTGTAATGCTAAGCTTTTTGCAGGAACAAAAGGTTTGCTTATCGGTACATTAGCTTCAGCTATTCTTAACAGAATCGGTGTAGCCGCAGATGATATGTTAAAACACCGCAGGCAGCAGAAGAAAGAAGCTTTAAAAGAAGAAAATCCTCCAAAGAAAGTATAGCGTAATTTTAACTTTCTGTTAAAATCTCAACAGAAGGGGAGAACTATGACCACATTAACTATACGCGAAAAGCTTGAAAAAAGAGAGCTTGAAAATTTAAGCGAAATTGCAACAAAAGCAGTTAATACAAAAGGCAGAAGAGTTAAAGAAGATGAATCTGATTTAAGAACATGTTTCCAAAGAGACAGGGATAGAATTCTTCATTCTAAAGCGTTTCGCAGGCTTAAACATAAAACTCAGGTGTTTTTATCTCCTTTTGATGATCATTTTAGAACAAGATTAACCCATACTTTAGAGGTTTCTCAAATCGCAAGAACTATTTCACGCGCGCTTGACTTAAATGAAGATTTAACAGAAGCGATTTCACTGGGGCACGATTTAGGGCATACACCGTTCGGTCATTGCGGTGAAGGTGTTTTGAATGAACTTGTTTACGGCGGATTTAATCATAATATTCAAAGTGTTCGTGTTGTTGAGGTTTTGGAAAATCTTAACCTTTGCCGCGAGACAATAGAAGGTATCAGAACACATTCCTGGGGGTATGAACCCACAACACCTGAAGGTAAAGTTGTTCAGCTCGCAGATAAAATCGCTTATATAAATCATGATATAGAAGATTCAATCAGAGCGGGTGTAATCTCTGAAAGCGATTTGCCAAAAGACTGTATTGCTTATTTTTCTTCTAATCAAAGCAAGCGGTTAAATAAAATGATTACAGAAATCGTTAATAATTCTCTTGGAAAATCTGATATTTCAATGAGCGAAGAAGCCTGGGGATATACTACTATGCTTCGAAGCTGGATGTTTGAAAATGTTTATAATGATGAATCTATTGCAAAATTAGAAGAAACCAAAGCAAGACGTGTAATAAAAGAATTGTTTTATCATTATTGCGGAATGCTTAAAACCGTCTGTCCGCCGGAGAAAATTGTCTGGGTTGTAACAGATTATATTTCAGGCATGACAGACCGGTATGCAGTTGAAAGATTTAAGGAAAACTTTATTCCGACAGGCTTAAAATGCAGTGCAAGAGAAGATTATTTATTTAAACTTGCAAATTCAGATTGATAAATCTTGAAATAAGTGTATAATCAAATTTATGGATATACAGTTTTTATCTGAATATTTAGAATTTTTGGAAATAGAAAAAGGGCTTTCATTAAATACGATTGAGGCTTATCGTAATGATTTAACTTCTTTTCTGGATTTTTGTACTCTGCGTGGAGTGAAAGATGTTGCACAAATTGAGCGGGCAGATTTAAATTCGTTTATCTTAAAACTCAGGGAAGAAAACTATTCTCCGACAAGTGTAATGAGGAAAGTTGCATCTTTGCGTGGATTTTTTAAGTGGTTTTGCGCCAATGAATACGGTACAAAAAATCCCGCTCAAACTTTAGAACAGCCAAAATTACCGAAAAAACTTCCTAAAGTTATGACAGTTGAAGAAGTAAATACGATTCTAAATTCGGATTTAAATAAAACGGAAACATTAATTGTTGAACTTTTGTATGGCTGCGGATTGCGTGTTTCAGAGCTTGTAAATCTTAAATTAAATAACATAGATTTGAATTCTAAATACATTCAGTGTTACGGGAAAGGCTCAAAAGAAAGAATAGTGCCATTTGGTGAAAAGGCAAAAAACGCACTGAAAAAATACCTAAAAGCGCGTGATATAATAATTTTAGAGAACAAATTATCTGATACAAAGGTTTTATTTTTAAAAGATAACGGGCGTCAAATTACGCGTCAGGATGTTTATGAATTTATAAAAAAACAGGGTGAAAAAATTCATAAACACGTATCACCGCATACTTTAAGGCATAGTTTTGCAACGCATTTGCTTGAAAACGGTGCTGATTTAAGGGTAGTTCAAGAACTTTTAGGGCACAGTGATGTTTCTACAACCCAGTTATATACTCACATTACTAAAAAACGTCTGAAAGAAGTGTATTTTGCAATAAATAACGGCTCATGATAATATGAAATCATGCTTAGCGTATTTATTTCAGGATTCGAGAGTCAAACAGGCAAAACTGTTGTAACAGCCGGATTAGCTGCTACAATGCAAAGTCTTTCTTATTCAACGAATGTTTATAAGCCGGTTTGTCAGGATTGTGAAAATACTAACGGTTTAGAGTTTATTAAAAATGTTGATTCAAATATCTCAACCGAGACTTCTTATGTATTAAAAAGTCCGCTTTCTCCGTTTGTCGGTGCGTATGAAGAAGGGTTAAATATTGATGTAAATACGATTTTTTCAACTTATCAGGCATGTTCTCAGATTGGAGATTGTAATCTGGTAGAAGGCGCTAATTGTATTTCGACTCCTGTTGCAAAAAATATGACAGAAATTGATATTGTGAAAATGTTAAAACTTCCGCTTGTTATGGTTGTAAATCCTAAAAAGACATCGATAGATAAGGTGATTTCAGGACTAAGATATATACAATCCGAGCGTGTTGAATTTCTTGGAGTAATAGTAAACTGTTTTGATGAGAATTCCGAGAACCTTGAGGAAAAATATTTTGCACAAATTTTAGAAGAATTTACCAATGTTAAAATTCTCGGTAAATTACCGGATTACGGTTGTATTTCACATCTTGCACCCGAAACTCTAATTGCAGATGTATTAAATAATATAGATATTGAAAAAGTTTTCGGGTTAAAAATCGCAAAACTTAATGCTTAAGTTGTTTTTTTATTTTAACATATAGCGGTATGTAATTTTTATGAAATCCTTTTAAAGGTTTTGTATCTGTGGTTTTTGTTTGCGGAGTTTGAGAATATATTTCAAGAATAACTATTTCCGGCGGGTTTAGGAACCTAAATCCGCTCAATGTGCCGATTCCTGATGTTACAAAAAGATGTTTGTTATTTTCTATAATATATCCTTTTCTAAATCTTTGATGATAATCAGAAGGAACCATTGGCGCACCTATAACAGGAAGATAAACTTCTCCGCCATGTGTATGTCCTGATACTGTAAGGCTGACATTTTGAGGAATATTTGGAAAAACATCAGGATTATGAGAAAGTACAATTGTTGGAATATTTGAATTCCCAAGTAAATTTTTAATTGTATCTGCTGATGTTTTACAATGCCATAAATCTTTAAGCCCGGTTATTCTTAATTGCTGTCCGTTATGATTTATATATTTATGATTGTTTTCTAAAAGCGGAATACCGGCATTTTTATAAATATTTTTAATTATACCTTCAGGTTCGTAATCGTGGTTTCCTAAAATCGCAATTACACCGTCTTGTGCTTTTAGTTTTTGCAATGAATTTCCGGCTTTTTCTTGATATTGTAAGGATTTTTTTAAATAAAGCGTGTCTAAATCCCCAAGTATAAAAATCAAATCAGGAGATTGTTCATTGGTCTTATTTATTATGACATCCAGTTTTTCCTGGGATATTTTCCCGTAGTATGCATGAATATCTGATATTAGCGCAATTTTTAATCCGTCAAGTTTTTTATTCCAATTTGGTACATATATTGTTTGCTGTTTTATCACAAGCCTGTCAGGCTCAATAGTTCGAGAATAAAATATTATTGAAAAAAGAATAATTATAAGAAAAATTTTTATTATTTTTTTCACTTGTTATTAACTCCGTATGCAAATAATGCAAAATCATATTTAATCGGGTCTTCAGGACAAAGTTTTTTGAGGTTTTCGGTCAGTTCTATTACTGCTTTAAAATCGTTTGCTTTTCTTGTTAAAAGTCCCATTTCACGAGAAACTCTTCCAACGTGAACATCAAGCGGTATGTATAATTCTGATGGCGTCATGAATTTCCAGATTCCGACATCTACAGGACTTTTTCTTACCATCCAGCGAAGGTACATACACATACGTTTCATAGCTCCGCCATTGTGTGGGTTTGGTATCATATGGTAAAAACCTTGTCCGGCGGTAATTTTTAAATTATTGGCGGATGAGTTATAAAAGTAATCTACAACATTTTCAAATATTTTTCCTTGCTTATAACCGTGTTCAAATAGTTCTTCCAGACCGTCTGAGGTGTTATATAGTTTTTTTAGGATTTCAAAAATCACGATAAAATCGTTTGGTTTGCCAAACCTGTAATTGAAATCACCAATTAATTCCGGTTCAAAGTTTTGGATAAAATTTAACGGTTCATTTTGCGCAATCTCAAATAATTGATTTAATTTTTTTATAAATTGCTGCCTGCTGCCATAAGCAAGTAATGATGCAATAAATCCGGCAAGTTCGGTATCTTTTTTTGTTTTAAATTTGTGAATAAATTGAACGGGATCGTCTTTTATAAAATTCTCATTTTCATATTTTTCAACAAGTTTATCAAGTTCGTTTTTTGTAATCATACTTATATTATCGCATAAATATTGCAAATGACAGCTTTTTTTTGTACACTAAAGTTTATATGATAGGTCAAATTTACAAAATACATTCTGATTTTTATTATGTTCAAAATGATGGAAAAACTTTTGAATGTAAGATTCGCGAAGTATTAAAAAAACAGCAGATAAAAATAGTTGCCGGAGATTTTGTAGAATTTGACGGAGGAGTTATTACTGAAGTTCTGCCGCGAAAAACTTTTATCCCGCGTCCTTCTGTTGCAAATGTTGACCAAATTGTTGTTGTGTCTGCTTTAAAACATCCTGATTTGGATTTGCATCAACTAAACCGATATATTTCACTTGCAAAATATTATAAAATCCCTGTTGTTCTATGTTTTAATAAGGAAGATTTAGGGCTGGAACAGGATTCGCAGGATAAAATTTTATCAATTTACGGCAATCTTGGTTATGAGATTGTATTTACTTCTGCTCTTGAAAAAAGAGGGTTGGAAGATTTTCGCCGTCTGCTAAATGGAAAAGTTTCTGCGCTTTGCGGAAATTCAGGTGTCGGAAAGTCCAGCTTGATTAATGCACTTAATCCAAATGTAAATCTGAGAACAAAAGAAGTTAGTGAAAAATTAAACCGCGGAACGCATACAACACGCCACTGTGAAATTATTCCAATTGATGAAACTACTGCAATTGTTGATACTCCGGGATTTAGTAATGTAAGGTTTGATTTTATATTGCCGCAAAATGTAGACAAGCTTTTTGATGAAATTTCAAAACATAACCACGGTTGTAAGTACAGTGATTGTCTGCATATCAATGAGGATGGGTGCGAAGTTTTAAAACACATTGAAGAAATTGATGAATCGCGCTATGAAAGCTATGTCGAATTTGTAGCTGAAGCTCTTGAGTATAAAGAAAAAGTTAAATATAACGGTGTTAAAAAAGAAACAGCTCAAAAGTTTAAAAATAATAAAGCTCACGTTAAAATAAGTGAAAAGAAGCGTCAGGCTTCACGAAATACCCAAAGACAAAAGATTTATAAGGAAATTACAGAAGATGCAGATGAATGATTATATTGAATTAGTTAATGAAAAGTTGGATGAATATATTCAGATTGAATATCCCGAAAATATTTTCAAATCGATGAAATATACGGTTATGCTTCCGGGGAAAAGGCTTCGACCTGTAATGTGTCTTGAAACTTGCAGAATGCTTGGCGGTGAAATTGAAGATGCTATACCAACAGCCTGTGCTATTGAAATGCTTCACGCGCAAACTCTTATTCATGATGATTTGCCTTGTATGGATAATGATGATTTCAGACGCGGAAAACCTTCTAATCATAAGGTTTTTGGCGAAGCAATTGCAGTTTTGTCAGGTGATGCGCTTTTAACCTACGCACCGTCTGTTATTACAAAATATTCAAAAAATCTTCCGCCTTCTGTTTTGATTAGAGTTTTGAACGAATATTTCCAATTTGCCGGAGTTCGCGGGGTTATAGCAGGTCAGGTCGTTGATATTGAGTCAGAGGGAAAGTTATGTCATTCAGAAATTGATTCAGAATCTGTTAATGCTAATAAAAAAGTTCTTGAATATATTCATACACATAAAACATCAGATCTGTTTCAGCTTGCGATGCGGACAGGAGCGATAATTGCAGGTGCTGATGATGAAAAAATCGCATCAGTAACTGAATTTGCCAAAATTTTCGGGTTGGCTTTTCAAATAGCGGATGATATATTAGATGAAGTTTCGACTTTCGAACAGATGGGAAAAACTTTAGGCAAGGATAAAGAAGAAGGCAAGCTTACATATGTTTCTTTATATGGTTTAGATGAAGCAAAATGTAAACTTTCTTGCTTATTTGAAAAATGCTGTGATATAATGAAAAAACAGAATATGGAATCGGAAATTTTTCCGAATATGATTAAAAAGATTAATGAGAGAGTAGGTATTTAATGTATTTAGATGTGATCAGAAATACAATTGCAAATAACGGTTATGAAGTTATCACTTGCGGGCTTTTTTCAGCGTTTTTTGCGCAGGTAATTAAGTTTATTTTATTTACGATAAAAAGCAGAAAAGTTAATTTCAAAATCTTTTCAACAACCGGCGGGATGCCTAGTTCTCATTCAGCAGGCGTGATGGGTTTATCAACTCTTGTTGGAATTTTACAGGGATATGATTCAATAATTTTTGCCGTTTCGCTTGGTGTATCATTGATTATTATGTATGATGCAGCAGGGCTTCGACGTGCGGCAGGTAAAACTGCGGCATGCTTAAACAGGATGATGGAAGATTTTTATCATCATGATTTGCAATCCGTAGGTGGCAAATTAAAAGAACTTCTTGGACATACTCCTTTAGAAGTTTTTGTTGGTGCGCTTTTTGGTATTTGCTTTGCTTATCTTTACCACTGGTTTATTCTAGGTTAGTGTAAATAGCTCATATTTTGATTCTGTAGGACTGTGTATGCACATCCCCAGCCGGCCTTGTCCAGGCTGCAAGTATTTGCAAGCGCGCTTCCGGGTGCCCCGCAAGGTTTAAGTCCTCCCTTTTCGTATTTAAATGAAAACATATCTTTGCCAACAGTATTTGGTAAATTTTGACCATTGATGTCAATAAAAAATGTAATATAAGCTTCGTCAGTTGCAATTTCGTTAGAATTGCCGCCTCTGAACCAGATAGATGAACCATTGGGGAGTTTTATAGCATAATGCATTGATGTTGTTGTGTATTTATCCCACATATTGCCATTGAGTAATTTATACTTTGTATCCGGTATACATCTTTTTTTGTTAGTATACCCGCAATCAATAGCTATTTTCATATATGATCTTAAATTATTGGCAATTGTAATACCATCTTTTTGGCTCATATTGCCTTTGATTCCCCAGCCTGAAACATCGCCGTATTCTTCTTCTGCCATACGTATTGCTTGAGAAAGTATAGATTGAGTTTCTAGTAAGGTGCTTACTGCTCTTTTTTCAAAATTATTTTGAATTAAGTTCGGTATAGTTATAGCAGCAACAACTCCGATTATACCAAGTGTGATTAAAACTTCAGCTAAAGTAAAACCCTCCTCGGCCGGAGTGGGCACTTTGCTACAAACCTTAGCACCTA
>CASLVD010000041.1 GCA_949398305.1 uncultured Candidatus Melainabacteria bacterium
GCTTTTTACTTTCTTATAAAGAATCTTTATAAATTTTACTAACAACATCACGTGAGTTTCCGCTTGGTCCGATATTTATCAAACCGTCAAGGGATGGAGTTGTGAAAGCTAAATCAGTTAATCTTTCAACATCGTTTTCGCTGAATCCTATATCTGTAAGTTTTTCAGGAACATCAACTGATTTTAGCCAATTATAAACTCCGTCAGATGCTTTTTCTGCTTCTGAAGGGTTGCCTGTTAAATTTGGAACAATTGGAGCTAAAATTTCTGCTAAAGTTGCCGGTCTGTCTTTATAGATTGTTTTTACCACAGCAGGCAATAGGATGGCTAAGCCTAACCCGTGTGCAAGATCAGGTTTTACGGCACTTAGAGGGTGCTCAAGTGCGTGGGTATAATGTAAAAGTCCGTTATCAAAACAAACTCCGCCCATCATTGCAGCGTAAGCAAGGAAATATCTTGCTTCTAAATCATCGGGATTTGCAAGTGCTTTTGGAAGATATTTTACAACAAGTGCGATTACCTGTTTTGCAAGTTTAATTGAATAAGGGGAAGCTACAGCAGATGTTGCGGCTTCTATAACATGGTTGACTGCATCAATTGAAACATATCTGGTTTGTTTTGGTGATAATTTTGTCATTAATTGCGGGTCATCTATTGCATACATCGGATAAATACAATCATATGCAATTGCCGGTTTGAAATCTTTTTCAAGGTTTGTTACAACTGCAAATCTGTTGGTTTCTGTACCTGTCCCGTGTGTTAAATTTATTGAAATTATCGGAGCGGCTTTAATCGGTGCAAATGTAAAATCATAAATATCTTCTGCAGTTTTATCAGGATATTCAAGTAGGATTGCAACTGATTTTCCCGCATCTGTAGGAGAACCGCCGCCAATTGCGATAACTGCTTTTGCTCCAAAATCTTTTGCTAATTTTGCAGCTTCGTTAACATGAACAGTTGTCGGATTTGGTGTTACCTGATCATAATTAATATAACCAATTTGGTTGTCTTTTAATGCTTTTTCAACAACATCCCATGCTCCTGTTGTTTTGTAAGCATTTCTTCCTGACATAACAATAACTTTGTCTATTCCTTTTTCTTTAATATCGCACGCAATATCGTGAATTTTTTGGATTGCTCCGACTCCGAAATATACATTTGTTCTAGTACGGATTTCTCGAACATCATTGATATTAATGTCTTTTTCCCACATATAAACTCTCCTTTCTTCTTTTACGAAAATTATAAAACGTAAATACATTTTTTCAATAAATATATAGCAAATTTTATTTTTGTTTTTGATAAATTGTCAAAATTAACCCCTGAAGAACAAAATGTTAAAATAAATGAATTTGTTTCAGAGTTGGGTACAAATGTGGGTATAGAATTGTAAAAATTAACAAATTTTACAAAACATGGCTAACTGCTACAAGGTTAGCCATGTTTGTAATATAATCTAAGTCAAGAGGTTAGAATTGAAACATTCAAGACTTACATTACTGATATTTATAGCGCTTATATTAGGTGTGGTAGTTGGTCATTTTGCCCCGCATGTTGCGATAAAAATGCGTGCTTTTGCGCTGATTTTCCTTCGTATGGTAAAAATGATTATTGCACCTTTATTGTTTGCAACCCTTGTAACAGGGATTGCCGGGCATGGTGATACCAAAAAACTTGGTAAAATCGGTGTTAAGACTATTATTTATTTTGAAATAGTTACTACTTTGGCGCTTATAATCGGTTTAACCATGGGTAATATTTTTAACCCGGGTAAAGGCTTTGTGTCAGGTACGGTTGCTAATCCGGAGCTTTTGAAAGAAGCAGGATTGATGGCTGTAACAACTCCTCATACTTCAATATCAGAGATGATTGTAAATATCTTCCCGACAAGTATTGTTCAGGCAATGTCCGAAGGTAATTTACTTCAGATTGTTGTGTTTTCAATATTTATGGCAGTTGCAATTTGTGCTGTCGGAAAGAAAGCTCAGCCTGTTATGGATGTTTTGAATTCTGTTTCTCAGATAATGTTTAAATTTACCGAATATGTTATGTATTTTGCTCCATTAGGTATTTTTGGCGCAATTGCTTCAACTGTCGGAATGAACGGATTGTCTATCCTTAAAAATTATGCAAAAATTATTTTTTCATTATACACGGCGCTTGCAGTATTTGTGTTAATCGTATTTTTTGTGGCTTGCAAATATGCAAGAATTTCATTCAGAAGTTTGTTAAAAGCTATTCAAGAACCGGCGATTTTAGCATTTTCAACAGCAAGTTCAGAGGCTGCTTTTCCTAAAGCAATTGAGATTATGGAAAGGTTCGGGGTGCCGCAAAATATTGTAAGTTTTGTAATGCCGACAGGCTATACATTCAACCTTGACGGAAGTACATTATACCTTGCAATGGCTGTAATCTTCTCATCTCAAATTTGCGGAATTGATTTAAGTCTTAATCAACAATTGATGATGATGTTTGCACTTATGCTTACAAGTAAAGGTATTGCAGGTGTTCCGAGAGTTTCTCTTGTTGTTCTTGCAGGAACTCTGTCAAGCTTTAATATTCCGATTATCGGGGTTGCAATTTTGCTTGGTATCGACCAGATTCTTGATATGGGAAGAACAACCGTTAACCTAATCGGTAACTGTCTTGCAACCGTAGTTATTGCGCGCTGGGAAAATGCCTTTGATTATGAAAAAATGAAATTGTTTATTAAAGAAACCGAAGAAGAACGTTCGGACTGGAACTTCGGCGGTTTGAAAAAGATTTGTGAAAAAGTAACTAACAAAACAGAGGGATAAAATATGGCAGAAAGTACTAAAACCGAGTATAAAAATACTCTTAATTTGCCTCAAACAACTTTAGCGATGAGAGCAAATGCTACTGTTAGAGAATTAGAAATACAAAAATTCTGGGAAGAAAATAACATTTATGAAAAAATGACTTCTCAAAGAGATAAGGCAAATTCGTTTGTTTTACATGACGGTCCGCCGTATTTGAGTTCAGAAAAAATTCACGTGGGAACGGCTCTTAATAAAATTTTAAAAGATATTTTGATTAAATATAAATCTCAACAAGGTTTTTATGCGCCATATGTACCGGGTTATGATGGACACGGACTTCCGATTGAAAACGCCGTAGTTAAAAATATTAAAGGCGGACGCCATGCGATTACAGAAGTTGAATTGCGTGCAAAGTGTAGAGAATTTGCTCACAAAAACCTTAAAGGTCAGGAGTCTGAATTCAAACGCTTAGGTGTTTTAGGTAACTGGGAAAATCCGTATTTGACAATTAACCCAGAATACGAAGCTGAACAGGTTCGTGTTTTTGGTGAAATGTACAAAAAAGGCTATATTGAAAAAGGTTTGAAACCGGTTTACTGGTGTGCATCTTGCGAAACCGCTTTGGCAGAAGCTGAAGTTGAATACGCTGATCATACTTCAACTTCAATCTATGTAAGATTTAAGTTTGAAGATTCTGCCTTAAATACAATTAAAAATTTTGCGGATATTGAAGGAAAAGATGTTTACGCAATCATCTGGACAACTACTCCTTGGACAATCCCTTCAAACATGGCAATTTCTATGCACCCGAGATTTGAATATAGTTTCTTTAGCTATAAAGATGATGTTTATGTTGCCGCAACTGATCTTTTGGGTTCATTCTTGAAAGATGTTGAGTGGGATGAAGCTGATATTAAAATTTTGGGAACTTGCAATGGTCAGGATTTAGAACTTTTAAATACAAAACATCCGTTAGTAGATAGAAAATCTCCGATAATTTTAGGTGAACACGTAACTCTTGACGCTGGTACAGGTTCTGTACATACAGCACCGGGTCACGGTCTGGAAGATTACGAAGTTGGATGCAGATATAATATTGAAGTATTCTCACCTTTAGATGGTGCAGGTGTTTGGACAGATGTTGTCGGAATCCCTGAACTAGTTGGTGTACCTTATTACAAAGGCAATTCAATGGTTATTGAAATGCTTGAAGACTGCGGAGCATTGTTAAAACAACAAGATATTCAGCACAGTTACCCTCACTGTTGGAGATGTAAAAAACCTGTAATTTACCGTGCTACACCGCAATGGTTTGTTAAGGTTGATAAATTCAGAAAAGAAACACTTGATGCAATTCATAATGTAAAATGGATTCCTGCAAGCGGCGAAAACAGAATCGGTAATATGGTTGAAAGCCGTACAGATTGGTGTATTTCACGTCAGCGTGCGTGGGGTGTTCCTATCCCGATTTTCTATTGCGAAGATTGCGGCGAAGTAGTTTGTACAGATGAAACAATTGAAAATGTTGCTAAAATCTTTGATAAAGAAAGTTCTGATGCGTGGGTTAAATATTCAGCAGAAGAATTGTTACCACAAGGTTTTGTATGTCCTAAATGTGGTAAAAACCACTTTAGAAAAGAAAAAGATATTATGGATGTTTGGTTTGATTCCGGTGTGTCTTGGCGTGCTGTAGTTGAAAAACGCGCTGATGAATTAGGTCATACACCTGTTGATATGTATCTTGAAGGTTCAGATCAACACAGAGGATGGTTCCAATCTTCATTATTAACATCAATTGCAACTCAGGGCAAAGCTCCTTATAAAGAAGTTTTAACTCACGGTTTTGTGTTTGGCGAAGATGGCAGAAAAATGTCTAAGTCTTTAGGAAATTACATCAGACCGGATGATATTATCAAAAACTATGGTGCTGATATCTTAAGACTTTGGGCTGCATCGGTTGACTACAGAAACGATATAAAAATCGGTAATAATATCGTAGGTCAGTTGACAGAAATCTTCAAAAAAACAAGAAATACTGCAAGATTTTTAAGTGGTAACCTGTTTGATTTTGATCCTGCTGTTGATTATGTAGAATATGACGAACTTAAAAATATCGATAAATTTGCATTACATAAGTTAAATAAACTTATCGCAGAAGTCACAGAAGCGTTTGAAAATTACGAATTCTACAAATATTTCCAATGCTTGCAAAATTTTGCGGCAAATGACTTGAGTTCATTCTACCTTGATATCGTAAAAGACAGATTATACACAGCCGGTAAAAAATCATTGTCACGTCGAGCTTGTCAAACGGTTCTTTATGAAAACCTTATGGCGCTTGTCAGAATGCTTGCTCCTGTAATGCCTCATCAGGCAGAAGATATCTGGCAAAATATTCCAGAATGTCAACGTGGCGGCTTAATCAGTATTTTACTTTCAGATTGGCCGGGGGTAAATAAAAAGTGGGATTCTCCACAACTAGAGGAGGAGTTTTCTAAAATTCTTAAATCACGTGAAGTCGTTTCCCGTGCAATTGAACCGCTAAGAGCTGATAAAAAAGTCGGAAGTTCATTAGAAGTTTCGGTTTATATAAAAGCCGATGATAACTCAGTATTAAAAGCAAATGAAACTGATTTGGCAGATATTTATATCGTTTCTCAGGCAGTTTTAACAGATTCAAAACCTGCGGATGTATTAAATGAACACACAGAGGATGGCTATAACGTATGGGTTGTTAAAGCTCAAGGTGAAAAATGTGTTCGCTGTTGGAAGTATCGTTCGCTTAATGAAGACGGAATTTGCGAAGATTGTCTTGAAGCTATAAAATAAATAAAAAAATGGGGCGGAGCCGAAGGCTCCGCCCCATTTTGCTGAAAAGTTGCGATGATTTGAAAATAATTGAATCCCCTGCGGAGTAGAATTGTATTGCTTACTTTAGGTTACAATTGGTAGCATAGTACCCCGTGCGGCGAGCACCCCTGCGGAGCAGAATTGTATTGCTTACTTTAGGTTATAATTAGTAGTATAATGCCCCGTCCGGCCGATGACTACCAAGGGTAGTCGCTACTAATTTGCCAGTTGTCCATCATAATAAGTGCTGCACAAAATTGTCCTCGTCCTGCTTTTGTACACGCATACGAGCCTTTTTTAGTATTTTCACGTTTGAACTCTCCAAAAGGCATGTCTGAAGTATTATATGCTCCGTAAGGAACAATTTTAGGTGGATTGAATTTTCCATTATAATCAACAATTATATTATATAAAAAGAAATCTTTTCCTATGACGTTTGGATGTGAAAAACCATTTATGTCAATTCCAATAACTAATGTCATTGGATTTCTGTTTAAATTTGATATTTTGTAACTATCAGAATCTAAAAATAACAAACATCCATCATTTAATGTTACAAGATTTGCATTATTATAAAAAAGTGTATAAGTATTTTCTATTGTACCGTTTAATCGTTTATATTTTGGTGTATTTTTATATTCCCCTAATTTCGTGACAGCAGAAACATTCATATGTGGACGAAGATATTTGTTAAAAAATTCTATAGCTGTTAAATCTCTGTCCCAACTTTCAATAGAGTCAAATTCTTCTTCTGAAAGTTTGATTGCTTGATTTAAAATGCTGTATACTTTTTCTAATTTTGTAACGGTTTGTTTTTTTTGATAATTGGTAATAAGTGTTGGTATTGTCATAGCCGCAACAACCCCGATGATGCCCAGGGTGATTAAGATTTCAGCTAATGTAAAAGCTTTAAATTTCATATCATCCTTTCTATTGAGAAATCTCAATGACTTTATTTTTATTGTATTGCATAATTGCAATAAATGCAATATTCAGAACTTGGAAAGTTTATAAAATTTAAAAGAGAAAATGCCGGATTGTCGTTAAATAAGTTTGCAAATCTTGCAGAAATAGATCCTGCTATTCAATGTCGGATTGAAAATCTTAAACAAGGTATAAAAATTAATATATTAGAAAATATTTCACGTGCTTTTGGTACTACTCCTGCTAAATTTTTGGAAGAATTTGAAAAATCTTAATGTTTTTTAAAATTTTAGCAATTTTATTTTTTACTGCCGTTTTTTATCTCAGAAAGCGGTAAAAATGACTCCAATTCCTCAAAAATTACTTACTCGATTTAGTTCAACATCAGAATTACAGAGATTTACTGTGTTTGTTTTGGATAATCAAAAACAGATTAGTCCAAGAGTTTTTGCTGATGAATTTGGTAAGATTCAAAGAGTTTATCTTAAAGATAAGCAACGGGATTTATTTTGTTCTGAAGCGGATGTATTGGCACAAAAATTAATTGAAACTGAAAATCATGATTTTGCAAGTATTATTATGAGTGCTCTTTGTAAAATCACAGAATTATTGCCAGATAAACTTGAAGGTTTTGCCAAAAAAGGTTATGAAATAGCTAAAAAGAAGGGTGATTACGTTCATATGATGGCAAGATTGAATAATTTACGCAAAGTCTATCAGGGTGATTATGATAAATTGTATGAGTATATTCAGGTTTTGTATAAACAGGAAAAGTGTTTAAAAGAGCTGACTAATCATTATGAATCTGCGATTGCATCTTTTCAAACGGTAGTAAAAAATGCGGCTTCGCGCACTGATTATGAAAATATGCTTGCTTATGTACAAACAGAAATCGGTAAATTGACACGTAAGAAACACCCTCAAGATGCTTATAATAAACTTATAAATGCCAGAGAAATTTTTGAAAAACGCGGCAATTATCAAAGTGTAGGTTATATCGATATGTTGATTTCAAAAATAAATAATAAAAATTAAATTTTGTAACTTTTACTTTTTTTCATTTTATTTGTGTAATACCATATTAACAAGGAGAATAATATGCCTGCAATATCAAAAGATTCAAGAAAAAAAGTAGATGAAAGTTTAATCCCTCAAAATATTGAAGCCGAAGAAGCCGTACTTGGTGCGATTTTGGTTAATCCAGAAACATTAGCTAAAGTTTCGGATTCTCTTACTGCTCAAAGTTTTTATAAACCTGCGCACAGATATATTTATGAGGCGATGCTTCAGTTATTTAATAATAATGATAATATTGATATTGTATCTGTTTCTGATGTGTTAAGTTATAGCGGAAAGCTTGAATCTGTAGGCGGCAGAGCATATATTAATGATCTCGTTGAAAACACAATTACAACATCAAATATTGCTTATTATGCAAAAATTATTCAGGAAAAAGCTGTTAAAAGAGCATTGATTAATGCAGGTTCTGAAATTGTAAGCAAAGGTTACGACCTTGAACCTAGTGATCAATCTCTTGAACAGGCTGAAAAATTGATTTTTGAAATTGGTTCAAGCAAGGCTACTGCTAATTTGAAACATGTTAAAGATTTGGTTCTTGATACCTGGGACAGTATAGAATATCGTTATAATCATAAAGACGAACTTTCAGGGCTTCGTACAGATTTCACCGAACTTGATTCAATGATGAGCGGGCTGCATAAATCAGATTTAATTATTCTTGCGGCACGTCCTGCGATGGGTAAAACCGCTTTTGCATTAAACATAGCCCAAAATGTTGCGATAAAAGAAAAAGTTCCGGTTTGTATATTCTCTCTTGAAATGTCAGCTTCACAGCTTGTTCAACGTATGCTGTGTTCTTATGCTGAAGTTGATGCACAGCGTCTTAAAACCGGTAATATGTTGCAGCAGGATTGGGAAAAACTTACTGATGCGATGAATGATTTTTCACAGGCACCGATTTATATTGATGATACATCAGGATGTACATTGACTGATATTCGTACAAAATGCCGCAGGCTGAAAACACAGCAAAAAGACCTCGGACTTATCGTAATCGACTACTTGCAGCTTATGGAAGGCGGCGGAAAAGATGACCGTTTACAGCAGATTTCAGCTATATCAAGAGGTTTGAAAATCCTTGCAAAAGAACTTGATGTACCGATTATTACATTGTCTCAGCTTTCCCGTGCTGTAGAATCACGTAATGATAAACGTCCGATGCTTTCTGACCTTCGTGAATCCGGTTCAATTGAGCAGGACGCGGATATTGTAATGTTTATTTATCGTGAAGATTACTATAACAAGGGCGAATCAGAAGAGGAAGAAAACGTAAAAGCTTCTTCAAAAGGTTTATCTGAAGTTATTATTGCAAAACACAGAAACGGTCCTGTCGGAACGGTTAAATTGTTATTCCAGGGCAATATTACAAAATTCAAAAACCCTATTGATCAGGCATTTGATGCATTTTAATCAGCAAGAAGGTTTTTTATAGTACAGATTTCAGGTCTGTTTTGCACATAATCTGCTACTGTATTTTGAAAATCTTGTGCTGCTTGTGTATCAGTTTTAGCTTTTTTCATTTTTTCAACAAGTGCTAATCTCTGTTCATTTGTGAATGTACAGTTGACAGTAATAATATCTTGTTTTAAATCTTTGCTGTAAACTTGAGATTTTGTTGCACATTTACCAGCTTGCATACCGACAATGGTTTCAGTGGATTTCATGTGAACTACAGGTGAATTTACGTCTTGAGTCGGAATGTCAGTATCGTAACTTTCTGAATACGGCAGACAATTGGCAAATTTGTTAATATATGTATCTGAATAAAATATACCTTCTGAGGCAATACAAATTCCTGTAACAGCAATTACTAACCCTGCAGATAATAAAAATTTTTTCATAAAAAAGACCTCTTTTCTTAATGGATTTATTATACACTTTTTTTAAAATTAATCAAATTCAGAAAGGTATTTTATAAGTTTTTTCATGTTTTTATTCCATGAACCGTTCCAGTTTTTGATTAGAATATCAGCAGGAGTCAGACCTTTTAGTGTGTATTCTTTAATAGAATCTAAGAAAATTTCTTCACCTGTTTGACTTGTTTTGAGAGATTTTTCTGCAATTGTAAGGATTTCTTTGGCGTAATCCAAAACTTTAGCTTTTTTTACAGAAGCTTGAAGAGTTTGTTTTGGTACGTTAAATCTTAGTTCTGAAAAATCCTTGTATTGAAGATGTTTAAATAACTCTTCGCATTCGTCCATTGCAGTATTATTGTATAAAATTCCTTTATAAATTGCTAAAATAGCATATTTCAAATCTCCGCCGACACAGTCGTGGTTTCTGATTTCTATGAAGTTTCTCATTCTGACTTCCGGAAAATATAAATTTGCCTGAAGCTCATAATCTGCAAGAGTTGCCTGAGCTCCTTCCCAGCCGTTAGTCAGAAATTCTTCAAATGTAATATCGCCATTAATCTCAAACGGCAGATTTTCTCTCTGGATGAAAATCATCGGAGTTTTTAGAATGCAGTCAATGTATTCTTCAAAAGAAAATTCTTCGCTGATTTTTCCGCAAAAACCGCATCTGTCATTATCGGTATTAAGCCAGCTTAATGCACGGAATGACTTATATCCTGTATCAACGCCGCCTCTGATTGGTGAATTCGCAAACATTGCAGTCATAAACGGAGTTAGTTTGTTTGCAAGTTTGAATTTACGCATAGCATCTTCTTCTGAACTAAAATCTATGCAGCATTGGATTCCTGCGGTTTCTCTCATCATAACGTCAGACAGAATTCCCCACAAATATCTTGCCATGATTTTATATCTTTTTTTCGGAATTAAGTGTATTGCTTTGTGTGTTGTATATGGCGAAACCCCGTAATTTAAGAGAGTTATATTCATTTTATCGGTTATTGGTTTTAATGCCGAATTTAATTTATTTATTTTGTCTTTAAGTTCAAAAATCGTGCGTTCAGGTTTAGTACTGATTTCAACCTGACATCCCGGTTCAAGAGTAATTGTGTCATGCTTATTTTTTAGACCGATAATGTTTTTGTTATCTGTTATATAATCCCAGGTTTCTTCTTTTGCAAAGATTTCAAGAAGGTTTTTAATCCCGTAATCGTTCCAGTAATCAACTGTTTTAAACGAACTTGATGAAATCGGAAGTCTTTCGTATTCCATGCCGATTTTGAATTCTGACGGTATTTTAAAACCCTTTGTATAAAGCTTTAGTATATCTTCTTTTGAAACTTTGTTTTCTAACTTATACATGCCTACCCCTTTTTGTAATTATTATTATAACATTATCTAAAATATCAAATAATATTTTGTAAACATTTACCCCTCTGGGTAAATAATGTTACCAATTTGTGTTATCATTACGGTAAGATGAATTATTTTGAACGTGCAAAATTTTTTAGAACTAAAAAACGTCTTGGACAAAATTTCCTTGTTAACGGGGAAGTTATTCAAGATATTATTGAATTTGCACAAATCTCGCCGGATGACACGGTTGTAGAAATCGGTCCCGGGGTTGGGTTTGTAACCGAACAGCTTGTGAAATATGCCAAAAAAGTTATTGTAATCGAACTTGATGAAGAAGCAATCCGCGAATTAAAAAAACTCGATGCGTCTAATTTGGAAATTATTCACAATGATGTTTTAAAAACAGATTTATCAACTCTTTGTGAAGGTGAATTTAAAGTTGTTGCAAATATTCCGTATTATATTACAAGTCCGATTATTGCCCATTTGCTTGGTGAAATCGATGATTTAAATAATAAAAACCGAAATAAGATTAAAGATATTATCCTTATGGTTCAGGAAGAAGTTGCAAGAAGAATGGTCGCAGATGAAAACTCACCGTCAAAACAATATGGGCTTTTAACAATATTATCGCAGTTCTGGGCTGATGTGAAAATTTTACGGCTTGTCGGCAGAAAATCATTTTACCCTACACCAAAAGTAAATTCTGCACTTGTAAAACTTGATGTAAGAAAAGAACCGAAACTTCAACTGTCTGACTATTCACATTTTAGAAAAACAATCAAAGCAGGGTTTGCACAGCGCAGGAAAAATATTAAAAATTGCCTTTTAAACGGCGGATTTTCAAAGGAAAATGTAATATCAACTCTTGCAAACCTTGGAATTGATGAAAATACAAGAGGCGAAAAGCTTTCAATAGAAATGTTTGGTAAACTTTCAGAGGGGCTGCTTGGCAAGTAATGAAAAGTATCAAAGTTCAATGTCCCGCAAAGATAAATCTAAACCTTAAAGTTACCGGGAAACGCGATGACGGGTTTCATAATATCGAAAGTGTTATGCAGACTATAAGTTTGTATGATTATTTGTCTATTTCTATGATTGAATCAGAGAAAAATATTATTTCTTTAAGCGGAAACAGTAGTGAAATCCCTTACGATGAAAGAAATTTGGTTTACAAAGCTGCAAAAATGTTTCTGGATGAAAAGGTTAAAGCTCCGAAAAAAATAGTTATATATATAGAAAAAAATATTCCGGTATCGGCAGGACTAGCAGGTGGAAGTACTGATGCAGCAGGCACGTTATACGGTTTAAATAAGCTAAATGATGATATATTAAGCGATACCGAGCTTCACGAAATGGCATCGCGTCTTGGCTCGGATTTAAACGTTTGCCTTAAAGGCGGATGTTTAATGTGTACCGGTAGAGGAGAAAAAATAAGCCAAAGGCTTTATAATGAGTGTGATGTAAGTCTTATAAAACCTGTAAATTTAGGAATTTCAGCTAAAGAAGCATATACTAAGTTTTCTGAAAAACACGCACACTCAGATGACGGTCGTTCAGATTACGTAAATGATTTGGAATGGGCAGTAATTGAAGATTATGAACCACTCCGTTATATAAAAGAAAAGTACCCTTCTGCTGTAATGACAGGTTCAGGATCTACGTACTTTTCGCTGGAAGAAGATTTTGAGCCGGAAAACGGTTTTTGGGTCAAAAATTGTATCCTAACCACAACAGAAGGTGTAAAACACATATAATATGAACTTTTGTAAAGCGCCAAAACTCTTATAACAAAAGAGTTTTGGCGCTTAATTACATACTTTCTTCAAAAGTTCTTAAAGATTATAATCGCAAATGCCGACATGATGAACAGTGAAAGAATGACTGTGCATGTTTTGTGTAGAAAGGACATCAAAAAATGTTTTTTAAAACGGCAAGAGGTAAGCCCGGATAACTGGAAAATCATGGTATCTTAACATTTCTTAATTAGCTGAATGTCAGTTATATATTAAAAGTAGATACAAAGTATATACAAAGTAAATATTTTTTGTAAATTTTTAACCACAAAAAACGTTTATAAAAACATAGTGAAAGATAATACAAGTTTTCTATAAGAAAAGAAAGGACAGATGAAAATGAGTGGAGTGGAACTAAGAACCATTGCGGATTACCAAACAGCGATTCAGAAGCTGGACAGACAAAATCCGGAAGATTTGAAAAAAATCAAGGAGTACACAGCAAAAATTGGTGAACTCTTGAAAAACGAAGGCAAAGTTGAAACGACTCGCGGTGAGTTAAGTATTTCTGAAGAAATGGGATTTACTCAAAATAACAAAATTGCCGGTCAAGATAAGATTGATGATTTAAATCAATACAATAAAAAAGAAGTCGGTAAAGACAAAGCTCATCAAAATGTAAAAGATAAATTCGGTAAAGATGCTCTTAATAAAGATGAGTTTAAAGCAAAAGAAAAAGAACTTAAAGCTGAACAAAAGAAATTAAAAGAATTAAATAAACAGCTTGGCAAATTAAAATTTGATAAGAATGATCCTGCGGCTTACAATAAAGCTCAAAAGGAACTTAATGAACAAATTAGAGAACAATCAAGAAAAGTTGCCGATTTGCAAAAAGAAATGGTTGATCGTAAAGCAGATCAAACCGGTGCAAGCAAAAAATTTGCTAAAAAATACGAAAAAGCAGCACGTCAAAACGTAGAACAATATGAAAAAACACAAGATGTTGTTGAGGCGTTTCTGGATAAAGCTGACGCTAAGAAATTCGAAAAAGAAAATCCTGGCAAAAAAGCCGCAGTTGTCAATGAAAATGATATGCGTGCATTAACAACTTTATACTATAGAGGTGTTGACGAAATCAAGAAAGCTGAAGAATCCGGAGATGAAGCTGCAATTAAAGCTGCTCATGACAAATATGACGATTATACAGGCATTTTTGAAAAAGATGATAAAGGCGAACCTAACTTCTCTAAAATCAATACAAGAAATGTTCAAAACATCTTAGTTGACAAATCAGGCGGAGACCAAAACTTCAACCTTGATGAAGTTGATGTTATGTCAAAAGATTTGGGCTTGAAAAAAGGACAAATTAAACACTTAGTAAAAGAATTCGGTTTTGGAACAGAAAGCCAGTTGCCGGCTAAATTTAAAGCCGCAGGTATTGCTGCAGGTTCAGCTGCAGGTAATGCTATCGGTGCAGTATTTGGCAAAACTCACAGTCACAAAACAGCAGAAGCATCAGCAACAGCTGAAGGTCAAACAGTTCAAGGTGAAGTTAACTGGATTGCATCAAACGGCGAAGAATTCTATAAATTCTACGAAGCTAAAGGTGGAGAAGCTGCGGTTAGCGTAGTTGCAGACGCTTGTGCAAAAATCCCTCTTGTCGGTCAATTAGCAGGTCCGGTACTTGCAGGTGCAACAGCATTCTTACTAACTAAAGGCGTAACTGATGATGTATTTGCAGGAGCTAATGCAGAAAAAGTTCTTGAAAATATTGGAGTAGCTAAAGATGAAGCTCAACCTGTCTTAAAACAAATTAGAGATATGGATATTACAGGTGATACAAAACGTGATGCCGCTATTAAAGCCGCTGTAATTAAGGCTTCAATCGGTGAAGATACAAAAGCTTGTAATTTAAGAGAATTACAAAGTGCACTATCTGATTTAGAAGCAACAAAAGAGGCTATCGGTAAAATTGAGGATCATATAGAAGAACCTCCTACACCACCGACACCTCCAACACCTCCAACTCCTCCGGAACCAACAAAACCTGAAAAAACAGTTGGCTGGGATAGAGACCACGGTTTGCTAAAAAAACACGGCAAAGAGGGTATTGAATCTAACCCGGAAGGCAAAAAGAATGTACAAATAATTATTGGTGATACAAAAATTACCGGTGATTACGAAAAACCTGAAACTATCGAAATTAAAGATAAAACAGACGGTCGTGAAAATACATTCACATACAGAAAAGTAACTGATGAAGAAGTTCAAAAAGGTCAGTTAGCTGACGGTACAAAACTTACAGGACTTGAAGGCAAAAAAGGCCCGTTCTATGTGATGACAGAAGCTAAAGACGAAAAAGGCAACAACATCAAGAGAAACAATGTTGAAGTTAAACAACTGGAACTTCAAAAATCAGAAGACGGTAAAGTTTATGACTATCGTTTGGAACAATACGAAGGCATGAACGGTTATAATGACCGAAGTGTTACAATTGATAACAACGCAAAAGGTACAGCAACAGCCAAAAAGACAGCTCCGGCTAAGAAAAAACCGGCAGCACCAGCGAGACCGGCAGCACCAGCGAGACCGGCAGCACCAGCGAGACCGACAGCTCCAGCGAAACCAATAAGATTAGCTAGCGGTGCAGTATTACGACCAACTTATAATGCTAATGTTTTCTATGATGAAAAAACTAAAACTCATTATTTGAAAACTAAGGATGGTTATTATGTCCCAGCAAAAGATGTAAAACAAGTGAACAAAGATGGTTCTTGGTATGATAAAGCTGGTAAATTACATCCGACAGGAACATTGAAAATTAAATATACAAAACCGGCCGCACCGGCAAAACCTGCAGAAAAACAAGGCGCTCAAAAAGTTGGTAATGGCCGTGGACCTCTCAAACCGGTAACTGTTACTGTTGATCATTTGAGTACTGTACAGGATAATATTGCAAAAATTAAGAATGCTTGTAAAGCAACAGGCAGAGAATTATCAGATGCAGAACAAAAACGAATTGATAGCTGTAAAACCACATGGGAATTAAGTGCTTGTTTGAATTCTATGGGAATAAAAACAAGAGTCGGTACAAATTAAATAACAAATGAAAACAGAGCAGGCGGACTATAATTAGTCCGTCTGTTTCTTATTGCAACTATTTATAAAATTTGCTAAAATCTTTTGTATGAGTGATGTTGTAGAAAAATTAAAAGAACTCGGGTTCAATTCATATGAAGCAAAGGTCTATCTTGCGCTTTTGAAAAAATATCCCGCAACAGGGTATGAAATCTCTCAAATTGCTGATATTCCGCAATCGAGAGCTTATGATGCTTTAAAGTCCTTAGAAGCCGAAAGTATTGTGTTCTCAACAAATGAAAAACCGCAAAAGTTTACACCTATTGCTCCGAAAGAACTTACACAAAGGTTCAAACGCAGGATAAATTCTACTATTGATTATCTTGAAAAGAAGCTTCCTGCCGTAAAAGAGGACTATAATGAACCTATTCATAATGTCTTTGGTGCAGAAAATATTCTGGATAAGTTAAAAGAAGTTATTAAAAATACCAAATATTCACTATATCTTGAAATCTGGCAAGAGGATTTTAAAAATCTTGAAGAAGTTTTGACAGACGCATATGACCGCGGAGTTGATATTAAAATCGTAGGGTATAATAATTTGAAAACTATCTTCGGTTTAGTTTATCCCCACGAAGGCGGCAAGGAAATTGAAAATGCTCACGGCGGAAGACTTATTTATTTGTTGTCTGATAACCTTGAATCAGTTTTCGGGCATGTTGAATCTAAAGTTGTGTGGACAAAAAATGATGATGTCGCATTTTTGTTAAAAGAATTTGTTGTGCATGATATGTATTTACTTGATATTTATGAACACTTCCCTGAACAGTTAAGATATTTTTACGGCTCAGGCTTTAGAAAACTTAAAGAAAAAATTCTTGATAAAAGATCAAGTTATAATATTCATTGATAAGCCTATTAACTTTATTAACAATTTTTTACTTTTAAATTTTGTTTGGAAAGATTATAATTAATTATGTTAAAGCATGTATTTTGGGAATAGGGAAAATGAGCGGATATAGTTTTGAATTGATTACAGGTCCGATGAGCTGCGGAAAAACCGAAGAACTTTTGAGAAGAATCAGACGCTGTATTATTGCAAAGAAAAAAGTTAAAGTTATATCACCTGATGTTGATACAAGATCAAAAGGCGATTATATTGAATCAAGAAACGGTTTATGGCTTGATGCTGTGAAAGTTAAGCATTCAGTACAAATTCTGAGCTTTGTAAAAGATGCTGAAGTCGTTGCTATTGATGAATTACAGTTTTTTGATTCTAATATTACAAAAGTTATAACACAGCTTATGAACGAAGGTAAAAAGGTTATCGGTACAGGTTTGGAACTTGATTTTAAAGCTGAACCGTTTGGCTCAATGCCCGAGTTGATGTGTATTGCAACAAAAGTTGATAAATTGCATGCTGTTTGTATGAAGTGCGGATGTGAACATGCAACAAGAACACAGCGTTTAATTGACGGACATCCTGCGGATAAAAATTCTCCTTTAATTATGATTGGCGGAGATGAAACTTATGAAGCCAGATGTATTAAGTGTTATGAATTACCGGATGTTAAGGCTAAATCGAAAGCATTAGGGCTAAAGCTTTTACAGTTTAATAAAAAATAACTTATACAATAATCAAATGAATGTGGGATTTAAAATTTCACATTTTTTTTTATATGTGGTAATATGAACACTATATAATAATCTTTTCAATGGATGGAAACTTTTTAAAAGGTTTTGCGTCTAATGTAAGGGAAGGGATTATTGGAGGTGTAGATAAGAATGAGAAAACTAATGAAAAAAAGTATTATATTTATGGGAGTATTTCTACTCCTTTTTGGATGGGTTATCCGCTCAAATGTACATGCATCGACTCCTATTGAGTTATACGATAATGTTTGGCGCTTGATTAATTCAAAGTATGTTGATCAGACAAATAATGAACAGGATTGGTCAAAATGGCGTCATAAGTATGATAATGTAATTAAAACAGATGAAGATGCGTATGTCGCAATAGACACAATGATTGCAAGCTTGAATGATCCTTATACAAAATTTCTTGATCCGAAAGAATTTGCAGACGAAACCAGTTCAATTAAGGGTTCGTTAAAAGGGATTGGTATTCAAATTGGTGTTCAGGACGGTAAATTAATGGTTATTGCGCCGATTGAAGATACTCCGGCAGAAAAAGCAGGTTTGCTTGCAGGTGATGAAATTCTATCAATTGACGGAAAAAGCACAAAGGGTATCACTGTAGATAAAGCCGCAGACCAAATCCGCGGAGAAGAAGGAACAAGTGTTACACTTGTTGTAAAACGTAAAGATTCAGAACCAAAATCTTATACTATTACACGTAAGGAAATTGAAATAAAATCAGTTTCTCAAAAAGTGCCTGAAAATATTAAAATGCCAAAAGATATTGAATATATCAGATTAAGTTCTTTTATCAGCAGAAACGCTTCAAAAGAGGTTTCTGATATACTTACCAATAATCCTGATAAGAAAGCGATAATTATTGATTTGCGTTCAAATCCGGGCGGGCTTTTGACAAATGCAATTTATATATCCGATATGTTCTTAAATGGCGGTTCAATTGTAAGTACTGTTGATCGTGACGGTTATAAAGATACAACAAAAGCATCCCGCGGGGTTTTGACAACAAAACCTGTTGTGGTTCTGGTTGATAAAGGCTCGGCTTCAGCCAGTGAAATTTTCTCAGGCGCAATAAAAGATAACAAAAGAGGTATAATTGTTGGTACACAGTCTTTCGGTAAAGGATTGGTACAAGAAATTAACAGACTTCCAAACGGTGCAGGGGTAAATATTACAATTCAAAAATATTTAACACCAAGCGGAACAGATATTCATAAAAAAGGTATTACACCGGATGTTCTTGTTGAATTAACAGAAGAAAATGTAAAAAATAAAGATGATGTTCAATTGAAAAAGGCAATTGAAGTTGCACAGCAGCTTTCAAACGGAACATATGTTGTAACAAAATAAAAATGAAATTATATAAAAAGGCGGCG
>CASLVD010000042.1 GCA_949398305.1 uncultured Candidatus Melainabacteria bacterium
TATAGATTAAATATATTTGAATAATATTATTATAAAAAATATAATTCATATAATATGAAATCTAGACTGAATAAAGAAATCGGAAAAAGAATACAATATTTAAGAAAACAACGAGGTTTAAGTCAGGAAAAATTAGCTGAGGCTTTAAATATTGCAACAACTTCATTGAGTTATATTGAAACAGGACGCGGGTTTATGACACTTGCAACTCTGGAAAATATGTCTGAAATTTTGCAGGTTGAACCTTATGAGATTTTTCAGTTTAGTTCTATCAAAACTAATGATGAAATGTATAAAAATATAATTGAAAAATTAGATTTAATTAGAAATGATAATGAAAAGCTTAAAACAGCATATATTATTTTGAAAAATATTTTATAGTTTTTATGCTAAAATATATATAGCTTTAAGTTATAGAAGGAGTGTTTTATGGCTACTATGGAAAAAGCCAATATAGATTGGTCAAATTTAGGTTTTGGATATTATAAAACCGATAAAAGATATGTTTCAAATTTCGTAAACGGAAAATGGGATGAAGGTACTTTAACAGAGGATGAAAATATTGTATTAAATGAAAGTGCCGGAGTTTTACAATATGCTCAAACCTGTTTTGAAGGTATGAAAGCTTATACAACAGTTGACGGCAGAGTTGTAGTTTTTCGTCCGGATATGAACGCTCAAAGAATGTATGAAACTGCTCAAAGGTTAGAAATGGCACCATTTCCGCAAGAAAGATTTATTGAAGCAGTTAAAGAGGTTGTAAAAGCTAATTTAAAATATGTTCCACCATACGGAACAGGCGCATCATTATATTTAAGACCGTTTTTATTTGGTTCATCTCCTGTTATGGGTGTAAAACCGGCTGCTGAATATCAGTTCAGAATTTTTGCATCTCCTGTCGGACCTTATTTTAAAGGCGGAGCAAAACCTATTACATTAAAAGTAAGTGATTTTGACCGTGCTGCACCAAACGGAACAGGTCATGTAAAAGCAGGTTTGAATTACGCTATGAGCTTGCATGCAATAGTAACTGCGCATAAAGAAGGTTATGATGAAAATCTTTACCCTGATGCTTTGACCCGTACAAAAGTCGAAGAAACAGGCGGAGCTAATTTCTTCTTTGTAACTAAAGATAATAAAGTTGTAACTCCAAAATCAAATACAATTTTACCGTCTATTACAAGACGTTCATTGATGTATGTTGCAAAAGAATATTTAGGTTTGGAAACAGAGGAAAGAGAAGTTTATTTATCAGAACTTTCAGATTTTGCTGAATGCGGACTTTGCGGTACTGCTGCTGTAATTTCTCCTGTCGGTAAAATTGTTGATCATGGTAAAGAAATTTGTTTACCGTCAGGCATGGATGAGATGGGACCGGTTTCTAAAAAACTTTATGAAACTTTAACAGGAATCCAATCCGGCAGAATAGAAGCACCGGAAGGCTGGATTGTTGAAATAGCGTAAATAGTTACCAGATTCAGAATAGAAATTCGTTTTTGACGAAGATAAAAGAAGCCGGTATTTGAAAAAATACCGGTTTTAGTAAGTAAAAATATGATTAAGATTTTTGAGTTAGCTTTTTATAATTGACTGCCTGTTGCTTTATATAATCCAATATAATTAACAAGGCAGTTAATTTTATCATTTACAACCATTTTGTCTGTGAATAAAACATTTTCTTTTACCTGAACTAAATCAAGTTTTGAAATTGTTCCTTGATTGTATTTATTTGTACTGTATCCGAAGTCTTCTTTTTCAAGTTCTGCTTGTTTTTTTGTATCTTGAAGCTTTTGTTCATCAAGTTTTATTGAAACAAGCGCATCATTAACTTCTTGAATAGCAGTTAAATTTGTTTTATAATAGTTATTTAAAACTCTTTCATATTCATCTTTTTTAAGTCTTAAATTAGCAATTCTTCTTCCGCCTGTGAAAATCGGCAGGTTTAATCCGCCGCCAAGCATAGCAAGAGCATTTTTTGTTGTCCAAATACTTCCGAAATCATTTGCTAAGAAAAATGCAATACCCATAAGATTTATTGACGGCAAGAATTCTTTTTTTGCAACTCTTACATTTATTCCGGCTTTTTCAACCATTTGTTCGGCTTTAATATAATCCGGTCTTGTTGTAATTACTTCAGACGGAATTTCTGTTGGAATTATTCCTGTATAATTCAAATTATCATAACTTGTTCTGTTTAAACTATCAGAATTATTAGGATTTTCGCCGATTAAAACAGCAAGTTGATTTAATAATTTTGTTCTTTGTTTTTTGTATTCGGTAAGATCAGTATTTCCTGCAATATAAGATTTATTGGCTTTTACGGTATCAGATGTAGATGTTAAACCTTCTTTATTTCTTGCAAGCATTAAATCATAAATTAACTTTCTGTCTTGAACAATTTCTTCTTGCAGTTCAATCATTTTATCAAGTTTAACAATATTTAAATAAGTTGTTCCGACAGCAGAAGCAATAGATATGTATGCTGCACGTTCATCTTGTAAAGAAGCTTCGTAATCTTTTTTAGAAGCTTTTGTTTTATCTCTGTTTTTCAGGAATAAATCAAGTTCATAACTTGCAAAAGCAGGGGTTGAAAATCCCCAGTCAGAACTGGTTGTATAAGGCATTTTTGAAAAACCTGTACCAAAACCTACATTTGCTGATGGTAATTCATTTGCAAACTGGATTTTTACAGCCTGATAGTATTCATCAACGGCAATAGTTGCCATTTTTAAGTCATAATTATTTTTAATTGCTTTATCAATATAACTGTTTAAGATATCATCATTAAAATTGCTCCACCAGTTATAATTAATATATTCATATTTAAAAACATCACTTTTAGTTCTTTGTTTATGTGATTTTGATATAGAAACTTTTTTAGGTTCGCTATTTTTCCCGCTGATTGCAAAGGCCGCAGGTGATATTTCTGTTAATATAAAACTTGCTAATAGTAGTGTTATTATACTCTTTTTCAATGTTTATTCCTTTTTAAAAATATTTACTTGCAATTTCTATATCAGTATGATAACATAATATTGTTGCAAATGCAACATATAATTTTTGCAACGTAGAGAAATTTCTAAATCTAAAGATGTATAAATGTCAACACTATACTGATTCTATATTTTATCAATTTGAGCAAACTGCAAAGTATTGCAGGTTTTTAGGTGTTCAAGTTTTTCAAAAACTGAATATGCCTATTTCACCTGATGAGTTTTATGCTTTGGATGTTATAATGATGCATGATAATATTTGTCAAAGAGAGCTGGCTAAATTGATATTAAAAGACCGTCCAAATACCGGCAGAATTCTTGATTCTCTGGAAGAAAAAGGATATATAGAACGGTTTGCGGATACAAAAAATAACAGACTTGTCAGAAGAATGAAAATTACTGATACAGGCAAAAAAATCACCGAAGAAACATCAGAAAGATTAAGAGAATATATTAGTAATTTACCAAAAATTTTTTCTGATGAAGATAAAAATAGGCTTAAAGAATTAATAATCAGGTTTAGAGAAAATTTAGAAAAAGAAGTAGAAATGAAAATATAAGAGGTTAAGACATGGAAAATCAAGAACAACAAAATGTTGAAGAAGTTAAAAAACCTAAAGGTATAAAAAGAACTATAACAGGTATAATTGTAATTATAGCAATAGCTTTAGCGACATTATATGCAATTCATGAAATGCATTATCAATCAACAGATGATGCTTATGTTGAAACAACAACAGTAAATGTTGCTCCGCGTGTATCTGGTCAGATTGAAGAGGTCTATGTAACAGATAATCAGCACGTTAATGAAGGCGATTTAGTTGCAATTATTGATGATGAAGATTATAAAATTAAACTTGAACAAGCTGATTCTACTTATGAAAAGATTAAACTTGACCAGTCTAATGCTAAGGCAAATTTAAATGCCGCACAATCAAATATTGATTTAGCAAAAAAAGATTTGGACAGATATAAAAATTTGTATGAACAAGGCGCTGTTTCAAAACAAACATATGATGCGGCAGTTGTAAAATATGATACAGCTCAAGCGAACTTAACACAGGCAAATCAGGCATTATTTTCTGATAAAAACGGAAAAACAGTTGCTGATGCAAATTTAAGAAGTGCAAAAGCTTCAAAAGATAAAGCTGCATTAGATTTATCTTATACAAAAATTTATGCTCCGCAATCAGGTACAGTTTCATCTCGCAGAGTTGAAAAAGGTATGTATGTAACCGCAGGTGCTCCTTTATTTACATTAGTACCGGAAGAAGTATGGATTGTTGCAAACTTTAAAGAAAACCAATTAACAAATATGAAACCCGGTCAGCCTGTAGATATTAAAATTGATACTTACCCGGGTAAAGTTTTCAAAGGTAAAATTGATAGTATTCAAAGAGCATCAGGTGCTAAATCCAGTTTATTCCCGCCTGAAAATGCTGTTGGTTCATTTGTAAAAATTGTACAAAGGATTCCTGTGAAAATTGTATTTACGGAAGAAATTGATACATCTAAATACAATATTGTACCCGGAATGTCTGTTGTTCCGAAAGTTAAAGTAAAATAATTAATAGTTTATAGCGCCGAAACAATATTTTCGGCGCACCAGATGCCGTAATAGAGGAAAAATGTCAGAAGAAGTTTTAAAAGATAATTCTGTTTCGCAAACAGATGACGATAATAAATATTTACCCGAGAATCCGTGGATTTCGGCTATACCAACAATGCTTGCAGTATTTATCTATGTATTAGATGGTACAATTGCAAACGTAGCTTTGCCGCATATGGCAGGAAGTTTTTCTGCAACCAGAGACGAAAGTATTTGGATTTTGACAAGTTACTTAATTGCCAGTGGTGTAATTATTCCATCTGTAGATTTTTTTAGTAAACTTTTCGGACGTAAAAACTTTTATGTAATAAGTATTTTAATTTTTACAATTGCGTCAATGCTTTGCGGTATGGCACAAAATCTTGGACAGATGGTAATTTTCAGGGTTTTACAGGGTGCTGGTGGCGGCGGAATTTTACCGATTTCGCAAGCTATTATGATGGAAAGTTTTCCAAAAGAAAAACGTGGTACAGCAATGGCAATATTTGGTATGGGAATTATTGTTGCACCAATAGTAGGACCTGTATTAGGCGGATGGATTACTGATAACTGGACTTGGCCGTGGATATTCTATATTAATGTACCTTTTGGCTGTCTTGCTGCTGTATTATCTCAAAAACTTCTATTTAATCCGCCGTATTCATTACGTCAAAAAAATGTAAAAATTGATGGTTTAGGATTCTTTTTCTTAGCAGTTTGGTTATTATGTTTACAAGTATTTTTTGATAAAGGTAATAATGCAGACTGGTTCAATGCAACTTGGATATGTTGGTTATTTGGTGTGTCTTGTGTATCAGGAATTTGTTTCTTTATTTCTCAAATTGTTCGCAAAAACACGCTCGTTGATTTAAGTGTATTTAAAGATAAAAATTTTGTAATAGGTACATTTATTCAGGTAATAATGCAAGCTGTATTGTATGCATCTTTAGCAATTTTGCCTCAATTTTTGCAAAGTATGATGGGATATACTGCGTTTTTAAGCGGTTTTTCAATGATGCCAAGAGGTGTTGGATGTATGACCGCTACTGTAATTTGTGCATTTATTGCAGATAAAGTTGATAAAAGAATTTTAACAGCTGTAGGATTATTTTTACTTGGGGTTGCTGGTATTATTTTGGGATTTTTAAACCTTCAAATATCAAACATTAATATTATGATACCTAATTTTATTATGGGTCTTGGTATGGGCTTATCTTTTGTTCCAATTATTAATCTTTCAATGGAAACAATATCAAATGTTCAAATGACAAATGCTACAGGGCTTCAAAACTTGTTAAAAAATATCGGCAGTGCAATAGGAACATCACTTGTTGCAACAATGATTACGCGATTTGGGCAAATGCACCAATTTATGATGGTTGGTAAGTTAAATGACCTTAATCCTGTATTTGTAGAAAGGGTTCAAACTACAACAGCGGCATTGTCACAATATACTCATGTTACTGTTGCAAAACATATGGCTGAATATTCACAATACGGAACTTTATTAAAACAATCAAGTTTATGGGCATTTATGGATTCGTTTAGAATCTTTGGTGTGTTGTGTTTTATGCTGATTCCTTTGTTATTGTTATTTAAACGTAATAATGCAGAGCAAAAATAATCTTTTTATAGTATAATCTTATCAAGGGATAAGAAAAGGAGCAGGAAATGTTTGGAGTTATACTTGCAGGAGGTTCAGGCAGCAGATTATGGCCTTTATCAAGAGAATTGTATCCGAAACAGCTTTTAAATTTATATGCTGAAAAAAGTTTGTTGCAGTCAACTTTTGAAAGATTAAATAAATTTATACCGTCAGCAAATATTATCAGTGTGACAAACTCTAAACATCACGCTAATGTTAAAATGCAGTTAGGTGAATTTAACGGAAATTCAATAGTTTTACCTGAACCTGTTTCAAAAAATACAGCACCTGCTATAGCATTATCTGTAAAATATATTATTGAAAACAGTGATGATGATGAAACAATCTTAGTTGTTCCGTCTGATTTATTGATTGAAGATAATGAAAAATTTATACAATCTGTAAAAGAAGCAGAAAAATTTGTTGAACAAGGAAAAATTGTTACTTTCGGTGTAAAACCGTCTTATGCTGAAACAGGTTTTGGTTATATTAAATCTGTTGATGGTAATGTTGTTGAATTTTGTGAAAAACCGAATTTGGAAACTGCCGAAAAATATTTAAATGATGGCGGTTATTTCTGGAATAGCGGAATTTTTATGTTCAAAGTTTCTACAATTATCAAAGAATTAGAACATTACTGTCCTGAAATTTCTACAATTATTAAAAATATAAATTGTACAGAAAAATCTATATCTTTTACAGAATTTGAAAAAATGCCGAATATTTCAATAGATTATGCTTTGATGGAAAAAAGCAACAATATTGCAATGATTGAACTGGCATCGGATTGGAAAGATTTAGGCTCTTGGCAGTCTATTTATGAAGTTAGTCCGAAAGATGACAATAATAATGTTTTTGTAGGTCATGTATTAGATAAAGGTTCTAAAAATTCTTTTGTTTATTCTTCATCAAAACTTGTTGCAACAATCGGTTTGGAAGATACTGTTGTAATAGAAACAGAAGATGCAATTTTAGCTTGTAAAAAAGATAAAACTCAAGAAGTTAAACAGATTTATGAAACCTTGAAAGAACAGCATGACGGCACACAAATGGTGCATAAAACAGTTTACCGTCCGTGGGGATTTTATACGGTAATTGCAGAGGGTAAAGGATTTCAGACAAAACTTATTCACGTAAATGTCGGTCAAAAACTTTCTGTTCAATCACACAATCATAGAAGTGAACACTGGGTTGTATTATCAGGCATGGCAAAAGTAGTTTTGGAAGGTAAAGAACATATTTTATCACCGGGTCATAGCATAGATATTGCAGTAAAAGCTATCCACTCACTACAAAATCCGTTTGATGAAGATATAGAAATTATTGAAGTTCAAAAGGGTGATATATTATCAGAAGATGATATTATCCGCTACGAAGATATGTACGGCAGAGCTTAGTTATTTTGTATGCAGATAATTCATATTGTTATTTAAATTAATATAACAAGCACACCCGTTACCTACTGAATTTTTATTTTTACAACTTATTTTGTAATCATTGAAATTTTTATCACATCCTTCAGGGATTAAAACATCGTTTTGTATGTTAAATGTAAATACGTCCCATCCAAAGGCATTTGGCTGTTTTGAACCGTTTGTATCAATAAAAAATGTACCTATATAACCTTTAGAATCTACATATTCATTTTGACGGGCTGTGCGAAACCATAAACAAGATCCGTTCATTAAACAAAATTTGTAATAGCCACGCGCTTTTGCATATGAATTGCTCCATATAGTCTTTTGATTCATTTGATATATAGGACCTTTTGTCATACATTTTCCTTCTTCATCATAAGTTCCGCAATCTGTAGTTATTTTTATGAAAGGTTTTATATTATTCATAAATTTGATAGCATTTTCTTCTGATGCTCCAAATATATCCCAGCCGGAGGGTTCTCCGTATTCTTCTGATGCCATTCTTATAGCTTGTGAAAGTATTGAGTGTGTTTCTTTTAATTTGGCAACTGTTTGATGTTCATAGTTTTTTTGAATTAAGTTTGGAATTGTCATCGCGGCCACAATACCGATGATGCCTAGAGTGATTAAAACTTCAGCTAATGTAAAACCTGCTTTAGAGCCCTCAGCCGGGTGGGGCTTTATGCTATAAAACTTAGTACTTATTACATCAATCCACGACCTACGGTGTATTACTGGTGGCATTGATACGTGCGTAGCACCTTCTGCTAAAGTGAATGCCTGTTTATTTTTCATACATAACCTCAACTGTTTATCTAATTCTTCTATATAATTTTAAGATTTTATCTAATGTTACTATAAACTTTATACTATTATATTAGATAAGTCAAGTTATTTTATATAGTATCATTGTATTTTATTTTTTGTGAATTCCTATAATAATATTCCCAGAGGGAATGTATGGATAATATTAAAGAATTACTTGGTAAAAAAATCAGAGAACTAAGAAAAGCAAAAAAATATACCCAAGAACAGCTTGCAGAAAAAGTTGATATTGGAACTCCAAATATAAGTTATTTTGAAACCGGGAAATATTCTCCATCAATTGAAACATTAGAAAAAATAGCAAAAGCACTTGATGTTGAAATTTATGAACTTTATATGTTTCAACCTCAAAAATCTATAAATGAAATAAAAAAAGAACTTATTAAAGGCATGGATTCTGATGAAAAAGTTTTGAGAATGCTTTATAAGTTTTATTTGAGTGTTAAATAATCAAATTAAAATTTGCCCTAAATCATCTTCTAATAAGCTTTTTTGGAATTGTTCGCATTCAATTATGAGTTCAAAAATTTGTGAATATTTTTCACTGTGGAGAACTTTTGAAATATCATCCACACCCATAAATTCTATCATATAAAATGCTGAATTTTTTTCAAGAATCTTTATGAATCCGACTTCTTCATAAAGTGATAAAAGCATTTCAAATATTTTTAAAGATTTGCCTAAAAAGCTTGCACAGCGTACTAATTCAACTTTTCCGCCGTTATTATGAGCTGCAAATTTCAACATTCCTGTAAAAATTTTCAAAAACTCCTGTTCATCAAGGATTTTCGGCTCATAGTTCATAAAATGAACTCCTTTTGGCTGTGCTTTTTCTAAGATTAAATCAAGAGTTTGTTTATCAGCAGGATAATCAAAAAACATTACAACATCACAAGTCGGAATATCCTGTCTGGTAAAGGTTTTTGAGGTTATTTCAGGGTAAGATTTTATGGTATCTAAAATATACTTACTTTCTGCAAAAACTTTTATGTTCAATTTTGAATTTTTGATGTAATCATTTACATTAGGTAAAATCCCTGTTTTTGTACGATTATCATAGATTTTGTAGGTACTTTGAGGTGTAATTTCTTCTTCTTTTAACGCATCAGAATGTACATCATCAATAATTAATTGTACTGAAACATTGCCGTTAAATTCATTTATTTGCGGGTGAAAAGCTATATCAAGACTATCTCCGGAACTTAATCCGGCATCTCCCCGTTTCCACCAGATTGCCGTAAATTCATCAGCGTTTGAAGCCACATTTAGTCTTAAATGTGAATTATCAGAGCCCATAAGTCTTTTTTGTATAACTTTCAAATTATTCATTGCAAAAATCGGACTTGGATTTGATGCTCCAAACGGTTCAAGCTGTGAAATTTCTTCAACTAATTCCACTGTCACATCTTTTGGTTCAACCATTAAATCAATTTTTATAAAAGGTTTGAGTTCTTTTGTTGACGTGTATTCTCTAACAGTTTCATTCAGAGCTTTTTTAACTATTTCAAACGGTGTTTTTTCGCCTGTAAAACTTAATCCTGCAGCAAGTTTATGTCCGCCAAAACCGTCAAAAAGGTCAGAGTTTGCAGCAATTACATCATATAGTGGAACTCCTTCAATACTTCTTGCAGAACATCTGTATTGATCTTTTTCTTTAACATAAGACATCAAAAATACAGGTTTGTAATATTTTTCAACAAGTTTTGAAGCTACAATTCCAATAATTCCGATATGCCATGCTTCACTGAATAAAACAATTGCAGGGTTTTTGTTACCTTCTTTTTGAACCATTTTATCTGCCTGTTCAAAAATTTCTGCACATAATGTTTGTCGAACTTTGTTTAATTCATTTAATGTTGTTACTGCCATTTCGACTTCTTGAGGATTTTCAGAAATCAAAACTTTTAAAGCTGCGTCAACTGTGTCAAGACGACCGGAAGCATTGATTCTTGGTGCAATTCCAAAAGCAATATTTTCAGAGGTTATACCTTTTGTAATATCATATCCCGCACTTTCTAAAAGCCTTTTAAGTCCGTTATGTTTACCTCTTGAGATAAGTTCCAGTCCTTTGGTTACAAAATATCTGTTTTCACCCAGAAGCGGCACAACATCTGCCACAGTTCCGACAGCAACAAATGGTAAAATTTCATAAACAAATTCGACTTTGCCGTATTTTGTTAAAAGAGCCTGAGCAACTTTAAAAGCAACACCGCATCCTGCAAGATATGTAAGATGTTCAATTTGTTTTGCTGTTAAGTTTTCATCCAGAGCCCCCGGTGCTTTCGGGTTAATTATTGCATAAGCTTCAGGTAAAATTTCCGGTGCTTCGTGGTGATCAGTAATTATTACATCGATAATTTTGAAACTGTTTATAAATTTTACTGCATCGACATCTGAAATCCCGCAGTCAACAGAGATTATAACCTTAGGTTTAACAGTTGTCATAAGTTTTATTAAAGCTTTTTTGTCAAATCCATGACCTTCATTTTCCCTGTCCGGAATAAAATAATGAACATTTGCACCTAAAAATTTCAAAGTTTTGTATAGGACAGAAGTAGAAGTTACACCGTCAGCGTCAAAATCACCATAAATGATAATGGTTTCATTGTTTTCAATAGCGCGCGAAAGACGCTCGATTGTTTTTTGCATGTCGGTAAAAACATCCGGCGATGTTATTGTCATTTCAAGCGGGTTAAGGAATTCTTTTATTTCATCATCTGTTTTAATTCCGCGTGATATTAAAAGCCTTTTAATTAATGACTTTTCATTTGAGCCTGTGCTTTCTAAAATCCAATCTTTTTTCATCTTCCCAAGTCCTATTAATAAAAATAATAGCACAAAATCTAATCTTTAAATGACTATTAAATTATGTAAATTTCTTTTTCTTCCGAAAAAAATAAACTAAAATATAGTTATAAGTTTACAACAATGATGGAGGTATGTATAAATGAAAAAAATATCTAAACTTATTGCTTTAACATTAGGATTAATTATTGCAACCGGTTCTGTAGTTATGGCGGAAACAAAATTTACACCGTTGAATTTTGATGACAGTACATCAGTAAAACCTGCAGCTGCCACAACTACAACAGTTGACGCTAAAGGAACAGATTTGTTAGATGCAAGTCAGGTTGTAGCAGGTACAAAAATGCAAAATTCAATTTTGCAAATAGATAATGCACAAGTAGAATTAAGAAACAAATTGTTAAATTACAAAAATACTTATGCAGAAGTAGATGCACGTTATAACACTGTAAAAACAGAAAGAAAAGCAGCAAAAAAACAAATTAAATATGCAGAAAAGAAAATTAAAAACTTAGATAATGCTAAAAAGAAAATCAGAAAGAATTTTCAACGTAACATGAATATCTAGTAAAGACTTATTTAAAGGAAGGAAAAGGCTGTCAGAAGGAATTTCGGCAGTCTTTTTTAGTAAATTTAATAAAAAGGCTTGATTTTAAAAAATGTTTATAGTACATTTATTCATGCGAAAGGGAAGTAAGATTTCCACGCTGAAAATACGGGCTGCTAGCTCAGGTGGTTAGAGCGCACCCCTGATAAGGGTGAGGTCGGTGGTTCGAGTCCACTGCGGCCCATATAAAAAGAGACACCTTGTTAGGTGTCTCTTTTTATATCTGTTGTAGGGTTTTGAATTATAGGATTTATCTATCACGGGATGCCCTCTAAGTATTCAGTACGTGGTTATGAGCAAGGACTCCGTTAAAAGCTGACTAAATGTCAGGTTTTAATGGAGGGCTGATAAGGGTGAGGTCGGTGGTTCACGTGTGAACGAGCAAAACAGTCCACTGCGTTTAAAATAAATATTTATTAAGAAATTATAAAATGTAGAATTATATGGCATATTTCTGATATTATTAAATTAGGGATAATTATAAGGAAGTATGGATGGTACGTGCAGATAAGGGGATATCACCAAGTGTGGATATTTGTTTGCAAAATTTGGGTTATCAAATTGCAGACTGGTCATCAAGTAGAAAAGATTTTATACCTGAATTAAAATTAGTTTTATCAACAGCTTCTAAAAAACAAAATGGTAATGAAGGTATACCTGATCGTATATTTATTGATAAAGCAAAAAAATTATTGATAATTGTTGAAGAAAAACCCTTTGTTAAAGATCATGATAACTCTGATATAGAAAAAGGTGCTGTTAGTGGTGTAAAATGGTATATATCACGATTTTTAAATGTCAATTTAAATGATAGAATTAAAGGTTTTTATGATAATTGGAAAATTTTAGGAATTGCTGTTAGTGGAGATTTACAACAAGAATATGGTCATAAATTCACCTGTTTTTGTCTTGAAGATCAAAATATTAAATTGCTTCCTCATGTTACAAATTTTATGACAGTAGAGCAATTTTTAGCTATTTTTAATACTTTAGATGAAGAAAAAGCTGTAGCTTCTGTTAGTGAAAGCAGTAAAAAAATTAATAACTTATTAAGATCAATCAATTCACAAAAACGACCAATTGTCTTATCAGCTTTAATGATTTGTTTACATGATAATGATGGAAAAAATGATTTTAGAAATAATTATAAAACAAGTGATAACTATACAATAGCTACAAGTATAACTAATACTGCAAAAAGAGTTCTAAATTCTGAAGGTGTTCCTTTAGAAAAAATTCAAATATTAGAAAAAGAACTTTCATTTTTGGAAATTGATCCTATATTAACAACAAAACCTATATTAAAAGAAATTTTAAAGGAATTAGATACATCAGTAATTCCGTTATTTCAAAATGGTTTTGCAACTGCATCAAATTATGATATTATAGGAAGATTTTATGAAGAATTTTTGAAATATGCCGGAGTTTCAAATGTTAAAAAAGGAATTGTATTAACACCAAGACATATTACAACTTTATTTACAGAACTTATTGATTTAAAAGAAAATGATAAAATAGTAGATTTATGTTGTGGGACAGGGGCTTTTCTTATTGCAGGTATGAATGCGATAGTAAATAAAATAGAACGTAGTGAACGTTCTGATAAAATTGCGGCAATTGCAAAAGTGAAAAGTAATCAATTATTAGGTTTTGAAATAGATCCAACAATGTATATTTGTGCTTTATCAAATATGCTTTTTAGAGGCGATGGTAAATCTTCTATTCATCATATGGATTCTATAAATGGTGATGGTGTTCAAAAATTATTGGATGAATTCAAGGCTACAGTTGGATTTATAAATCCTCCTTATTCCGGAAAAGAAAATGCGACAGATCCTACACCAAAAGAAATAACTTTTTTAACTAAACTTTTAGATAATTGTTCAAGATATGGTATTATAATTGCACCATTAAGTACATATTTTAAGGAAGATAGTATTCGTGAAAATATATTAAAGAAACATACTTTAAAAGCAGTTATAAATATGCCGTCTGATTTGTTCCAGCCAAATGCTTCTACACATACTGCTATTGCGGTGTTTGAAACTCATCGGGCATTTGATTATGAAAATGATGAAGTTTTGTTTTATGATTTAAGAGACGATGGTTTTGTATTAGCTAAAAATAAAGGCAGAACAGATGTTTATAATAGATGGCAGGGAATTAAGCAAAAATTTCTGGAAGAATATAAACATCCAGATAAATATGTAAATGATATTACTGTTATAAAAACAAAAATAAAAAAACATGATGAATGGTCTATTTATGCTTTTGCGAAAACAGATTACTCAACTTTGTCTCAAGAATGTTTTATTGATTCAATAAAATCATATCTTGTATTTAAGGCAAAAGAAAGTCAAAATATGCTAAATAATGATACAGATGAAATTTCAACATTAGAAATGCTTTCTCAATATTATGGAGCATCTGATGATTAAAGAAAAAAAATTATTTAAAATAACAGATATTTTTAGTTATGAAAGGGGTAAACGTTTTACAGAAAAAGAACATATCCCCGGAGATATTGCCTATATATCTTCAACGAAAGAAAATAATGGCATAAATAATTTTGTAACTCCTCCTGAAAGAAATATAAAAGGATCATTAATAAAGATTTATAATAATTGTATGACTTTAAGTAACAGTGGGAGTGTTGGGTATCTTTTTTATCATGATTATGATTTTGTTGCATCTGATCATGTTACTGTAATATGGATAAAAGATAAAAATGTGATATTAAATAAGTATATTGCATTATATTTAAAACCAATATTTGAAACAATGAAATACAAATATAATTTTGGAAGAGAAATATCTAACCGCAATCTTGATCTTGAATATATTGCTTTACCCGTAAATGATAAAGATTTACCTGATTGGGGTTTATGGAAAATTATATAAAAGATTTAGAACAAGATATTCATTTTTCTCCTATTAGAACAAAAAATAATGAAAAATGTTTAACGGATATGTCTTCATGGCAATGGTTTTATATTTCAGATATTTTTCAAATGGAAAAAGGCAGGGATAATGCACAAATTGAAGATAATGGTGATAACTGTCTTGTAAGTGCAACACAATTTAATAATGGTATTTGTGGTAAATGCAATAGTGGTAATAAATTATTTGATGGGAATTCTATAACAGTATCTTCTAATGGCGAAGTGGGTGAAGCTTTTTATCAAGAAGAATCATTTTTTGCAACCGGTGATGTTAATATACTTGATGTTATTGAAAAATATAAAGGTAAATTAAATAAATACAATGCGATGTTTTTAACGACTATGATAAAACAAGAAAAATTCAGATATGCATATGGTCGAAAATGGGGTATAAACAGAATGGAAACATCAAGAATTAAACTTCCTGCAATAGTAAATTCCAAAGGAAATTATGAACCTGATTGGCAATATATGGAATCTTATATTAAGTCTTTACCTTATGGGGATTTACTATAGAAATACATTAAACAGAGGATTGAAATAGGGTTATAATCATTTAAAATCATATTGGGTAGGTTTTAAGAATTTTGGAAAGAGGCGGTATGATAAATGATATAGTTGATATGTACATGCCCGGTAACGATGAAATGTCCGATTCTATTACACAAAATTGGACAGAACAAGCTATTGAATGCTATTCCATAAATTGTGATTGTAAAAAATGTTCATTGAGAAACGGACACTATTCTTTCATTTGTCAAATGCCTAAAGTAATCGACACTTTAATTCAGACAGTAGGAGAACCCGATAAAAAGCTAAAGACAGCTTAGCAACCTCGAATTGTACAATATGCAAAAAAAGAGCCATAAATATTTTTATGGCTTTTTATTATGTATGTGTCTGTCTGGTAGTCGTTATTCTCTGACTAATTCATTTTCGTGAAAATGAATTAGTTTAGCCAGATGCCATTGTTTAGCTTGAATTTCTTGTATACGGTCTTTTATCCCGTCTAACTCCTTTAAAAGTGTTTGCAGGTCTTTGTTTTGGCGTGTATAGACTGTTGATATCGGACTTTGATCCGTATCAGTTGCCCATTCCGGTGAAAAACATCCTGATTCAAACAATTTTTTATCGTTCATGTCACATATCTCCGTAATCTTCAGCTATTAACCTTCATTGGTCAATAATGAGTGGAAAAAATCCACCAGTTTGAAATTTCCATATTTAAACGCAACAGGTTTATTTGCATATTCGCTGTGTGTAATTTTATTTAATGTATCCATTTCTTCATTAGATAATGAGCCGAAGTCAAAGCTTGTCATTTCAGCGTAATCTACCATTAAATCTTCTACATCCATAATCTTTTTGTCTAACATTTATACACTCCTTAAAGTTTTCTAATCACAAATTAGATATCGGAAATCTTTTTTGAAAACTTTAGAATTTGAACAATTATTGTAACATATGTTTACATTCAAACTTTTCACACTAGAAAAACAATTGAGCATGTTTTATACTATAAATGTAGTAGAAGTATAAATCTTATTATAGGATTCCATTCAAGCGGATTTTTCCGTCTGTTTGCAGGATTGATTTTAATGTAGTATGAGGTAGAATTGTTTAGTAATGTAAATAATTGTGATTTTATAGTCAAATAATTTTCATTACGAGACTTCATGAAGGAAATTGTAGGTAGATTCTGTTGGAAAATTTAGAAAATAAAGAATTAAATAAAGCTAAAAAGCAGGATAAAAAGGAATTAAGTTCAAATCCTATGAAGAATACCAAATCTCGTACAGGGGATTTGAAAATGATTTCTGTGCCGAAAAATAAACCCGTTGCAGATTCTCAGGAACTTGTTAAAACCAAGAAAAAATTAAATAATCTTATTAAACCAATTTCTGTTCCTGAAGAAAATTCGCTTACAAATATTGTAGAAACTATTAACAATTTTAATAACAATAAGACAAAACCAAGGTCTTATACTGATAATTATGCATCTAATTTGAAAAAAGTTAATACAAATATCAATTATTTTGATGTAATGAGAAGTATTTCAGATGCTTTTTCTGCTCATAAGAGTATGGTAGACCTGCTTTCAAGACTGAATAATATCTTTGTAAACCAATTAAAATGGAATTTTGTAGGTTTTGGTTTATTGCATGAAAAATCAAAATGTATAAATTTGAAACTTTTCAGCCAAACAGGAAATACTTATTCATCAAAAGTCTTCTTATCAGATGAAAAGAACCCGATTGTTCAATGTCTTAACAGTAAAACAACAATTGATAAGGACAATATTAATTATTTGAATATTCCTTATCTTGTAAAAACAAGTTCTGTAATTGTACCGATGATATCAGTTAACAAGTGTATCGGTGTAATGCTTGTCGGACAGAATATTTCAAATATTAATACAAATCTTGTATCATTTTTCTCAAATTATATGGGAATGTTTATTCACAATGTTCAACTGCTTGAACAAACAAATAAATATGCAAATACAGATACATTAACATCTTTATATAATCACAGAGGATTCCAAGAAATTCTTGCAAATGAACTGGTTAAAGCAAAAGATAATAACAAACCTTTGTCTGTTGTAATGTTTGATGTAAACAATATTTCCAAAATCAACAGAGAACTTGGTCATGCCAAAGGTGATGAAGTAATTAAGACAATTGCGGATAAAATCAGTCAAAATATTCGTGCAACAGATTCTGCAGGAAGATATGGCGGTGATGAGATTGCTGTAATCATGCCTGATACAGATACAAAAGACGCAAAATATCTTGCAGAATATATAACTTACTGTTTATCTTGCTGTTTTGTGGATGATGTTGGTCCGATTAAGGTATCTGTAGGAATTTCAACATATCCTGAATGCACAATTGATCAGGAAAAATTGTTAATTTTAGCAGAACAAGCAATGTTTATTTCTCAGGCTAAGGGTTATAAAGAAGGCATGTCTGCAATTATAAGTTCTTCAGATTTTAATTTCTGGGATGATGTTGCATTGAATTCATTTGCTGAAGTTCTTGCAAAACGTCACTCTCAAATCGGTATAAATTTTGAAGAAGAACTTGTACACAAATTTAATCAGGAAGAAATTGTCAACCACAATCACTTAATGGAAATGGTAACATCACTTGCTGGTGCAATTGATGCAAAAGATCCATATACAAAAGGTCACTCAACCTCCGTTTCAAGATACGCGGAAGCTTTAGCCCGTGCCGTGAATCTTCCTGAGCACGAAGTTGAAAGAATCAAAATTGGTGCACTTTTACACGATGTCGGTAAAATCGGTATTCCTGAAAGTGTATTGAAAAAACCGGGTAAACTTGATGATGACGAGTGGGAAATTATGAAACAGCACCCAACAATTGGTGCAGAGAAAGTATTAGCGCCAAATGAAGCACTAAGAGACTTGATTCCTATTGTTAAATATCACCACGAACGCTTGGATGGAAAGGGTTATCCGGAGCAGTTGAAAGGTAATCAAATTCCTCTTGCGGCAAGAATTGTATCAGTTGCGGATGCATACCATGCACTTGTCAGTGACAGACCGTACAGAAAAGGTATGCCAATAGAAAAAGCTTGTGCGATTTTAAAAGAAGGTGCAGGAATCCAGTGGGATGCGGATTTGGTAAGACAATTTATTTCAATCGCACCATCACTGACAACAAATGTTTAAAGTTAAAGGCGCCGGAGAATCCGGCGCCTTTACTAATTAATAGAAACTTGACTGATGAAAATATCACCTCCCGTGTTTAAAATATAGATATGAAAGAGATTTGGAAAAATATATATTACATATTTTCTTTTTGTTTATTATTATATTGGATTTTTGTAATTCCTTTTGGA
>CASLVD010000043.1 GCA_949398305.1 uncultured Candidatus Melainabacteria bacterium
TCAGCGCCTCACACAACACCTGTTAAAAAGATTGATGAGGTTACGGCTGCAAGAAAACCGGACTTAAAATACATTAATTAGGAAATATAAATATGAGCAATAAAACTGAACAAACTAAAAGAAAAGTATCATTCCCGCATATGGGAACAATAAGCTACGCATGGTCTGCAGCACTTAGAATTATCGGCTGTGAACCATATGTTGAACCATATACAAGTAAAAAAGCTTTATCACTAGGTACAAAACATTCACCTGAAGCTATCTGTCTGCCTTATAAATTGATTTTAGGCAACTTTATTGAAGCAATTGAAGGCGGAACTGATTATGTTGCAATGATTTCATCTCCCGGCTGCTGCCGTCTTGGTGAATACGGAAAATGTATTGAAAATGCCCTCAGAGATTTAGGATATGAAGCAAAATACGTTGAAATGCAATTATATGACGGAATACAAGGAATGTATAACTTCCTTAAGACTGTAAGCGGTAAAAATAACCCGCTCCTTTTTGGCAGAGCTATTATGATTGCAATTCTTAAAGTATTTTTACTTGATAAGCTTGAAACCAAACTTTCATATTATAGAGCACGTGAAGTAAAATTCGGTGATGCTGAAAAACGTTACAACAAAGCTCTTAAAATTATAGACGAGCACGACACGGTGTCAGGTTTGAAAAAAGCTGAAAAACTTATTAATGAAGAAATGAAAAAAGTTGAAATTAATCCTGATAAAGAAGTTCTAAATGTTGATATTACCGGTGAAATTTATGTTGTAAATGATGAGTTTTCTAACCAGAATATTGAAAAAGAACTTGGCAGAATGGGTGTTCAGGTAAGAAGAAGCCTTACAGTCAGCAGTTTCTTAAAAGATGCAATTATACCGAAAATGTTTAGAAAAGGCGAAACTCACCTTCAAAGGGCCGATAGACTTGCAAAACCTTATCTTATGAGAGATATCGGCGGCGATGCCCTAGAATGCGTTTCTGATGTTGCATATGCAAACGAACGCGGGATTGATGGTATTATCCACATAAGCCCGTTTACATGTATGCCGGAGATTATGTCACAAAATATTTTCCCGGCTATGCGTGAAAATTGTGAAATACCAATTTTACCTCTTATTATGGATGAACAAACAGGCAGAGCTGGTTATATTACAAGAATTGAGGCGTTTGTTGATTTAATGCGCAGACGTAAAAGAAAACGCGCAATGCAAGCAAAAGAAGAAGAAAAACAAACAACAGCCGTATAAATTACAGGACTTAGTTATGTTGAAATTATTTAAAAACAGTTTCAAAACAACCAATGATTGTATAATACTTGCAACACCTTTAATAATTTTCTTATCAGTATTAGGGTGGTATTATAATTACGCGGCAGATTCAATAGATAATGTGCCAAAATTTATACTGGCAGGGGTTACAATGCTTGTTATGGCCAGCGGTTTTCTTGCCGCCTGGCTTTATATGGCTAAAAAAACTATAGCCCTGTCTAAAAAAATATTTGTATTTGATAAAGACAGAGTCAAAGCTTTGGCGACACTTGCATTATCTCTACCTAACGGAATAGGAAGACTCTTTTTACCAATCATAGGGGTAGTTTCAATTTATATACTTATTTACCTTCTATTATTTTCAGGAATAAATTACCTCATTTCCCACTTTGTCGGTGTAATTGATTTTGATGCAGCAGATTGGCAAACATTAATGTTATCCAGTGAAAATTTAACCGAAGAAATCAGCAAACTTTCTGAACACGAATTATTAGCATTGGATTGCTGGAGTTTGTCATCTTTTCTTGGAATTCTGTTTGTTTCTTTTATAACTATGCTTTGGATACCGGAAATTGTATATAACGAAAAAAATTCTTTTAAAGCACTTTATAACTCTGTTGTAAAACTATTTATGAATTTCAAAAAATCTATAATCTTATTTTTATATATTGCATTTTTAGTTATTCTTATTACAATTTTGAACACATTTTTAATGTTCAATCCGTTCTTATACTTTTTTGTCTTAATGTTTTATTATTATTTGTTAGTTTACATAGTTGTGTTATTATTTACATACTATGATGAAACATATATCAAAACCTAAAGTTATTGCTATAGTCGGTGCAACAGCAAGCGGAAAAACAGCTTATGCCATTGAACTTGCTAAAAAAGTTGATGGTGAAATCATCTCTGCAGATTCTCGTCTTGTCTATAAAGGCTTTGATATAGGTACTGCTAAACCAACAAAAACTGAACAGGACGGAATTCCTCATCATATGATTGATATTGTAGAGCCGGAATTTGAATACTCAGCAGGTTTATATAATACTCAAGCAAAAAAAGCCATAGAAGATATATTATCACGTGGGAAAACACCAATAATTGCAGGCGGAACAGGATTATATATAGACATTTTACTTAAAAACTATACCTTACCGCAAATAGAAGCCAATCACCAGCTTCGTAATGAGCTTAAAAAGCTTAGTAAAGAGGATTTATATGAAACATTACTAAAGCTTGACCCTCAAGCCGGTGAAAGCATAGATATAAATGACGGTAAAAAAGTAATTAGAGCTATTGAAATTATAAAAACAAGCGGGAAAACGCTAAAAGAAGCCCGCGGAATTGCTGATTCTGAATATTATATCGAATGGCTTGGCCGAAATTTTGACAGAGAAACTCTTTATTCAAGAATTAATAAACGTGTTGATAAAATGGTTGAAAGCGGTCTGATAGATGAAACTAAAGCTCTTTTATCCAAACACGGCAGAATACCAAACCTTGTAAATACAATCGGCTACAGAGAAATCATTGGTTTTCTTGATAATAATTATTCACTGGATGAAGCACTTGAACTATTGAAAAAAAATACCAGAAATTATGCCAAACGACAGCTTACCTGGTTTAGAAAAAATGAAAATATAAGCTGGAATGTTTATCCTGAATTATTGAAAAAATAACTATACTTTTATTTTAAAGACAGCTTTTTTAACTTTTTGCGGCAAATTATTGAAAGCAATTTGCGGTGCATGAGCTTCATGGGGGTAAATCATTACAAAGTTCGTACCGTCAAGTGTTACATAGTCTGAATTACCTATATCATCAGAATAAAATGTTATATCTTTTTCAGAATTATAAGGATTATTTTCAGTTAACCCCGCTCTGGAATCCATAAATATTCTTTCTTTTCCGTTTAAAAGAAGCTGAATATCAATATAATTATTATGGGTTTCAAATTTACCCTCTGATATTGTTTTTGTAGTATATGTTTCTATATTTACATAATCAGTTTCAGACAAACCATATCTGCCACAGGGTGTATCTTCGGATAAAGTTTTTAAAAATTCGCAAACATAATCAGGAATTTGTGAATAAAGCGAAATATTTTCTAATTTATCAATAATCATAATTTTCTCCTATATAAAAGAGGACTGATAAAAACCAGTCCTCTTGGTAGCTTAATTAGAATGATTTAAGTTTTTGTCTTACAGAGACAAAGCAGTTATACTTATCACACGGGTTCTTTGATGTTGCAGAATTATCATCCTGAATATAAGAAGAACCTTTTAAATCAGCTGTTCCGCCGTTAAATTTTTCACCTAAGTTCATACAATAAGGTGTAAACTTACTTAATTTACGTGCAGAACATACAGCTCTGGCATAAGAAACACCCGCAAAAGCAAGTTTTCTTTCACGACTTTCATCTGTTGAGTTGTAATAATATACATCTGTAGGTAATTGTTTTTCGCTGTTACCGCCAAGATACAATGCAGATATAGCATTTTCACCCTTAGGAGCATCCAGCGGATAACCAGGATAAACTGTGCCATTTGCACCTACAAAGAACGGATAAACATCATCCCACAATGTACCGTCACCTTTATCTCCATTTATGTCAACAAAGATTGTAAATCCGCCAACAGCATAAGCTGTAGGATCTTCTTTCCAATCTTTTCCGGCAGATGCAGCAGCAAGCTGAACGTCAGACATATCTAAAGCACCACAGCAGTTACGTGCATCTCTTAATTGGGCTTTACTATTATCATCCATCGTTAAACATACATTTTCTGATTTACAGAAATATCCGTTTGCGTTATAACAACCAATTGCGGAGTGAACATTTTCTATTCTGCGGCACATATTTTGAGAAGATGTAACCGGATTATCCGCATACGGATTAGGATAATAAGATAAGCCAGTAATTGAAGCGGCTTTGTCGCCTAAAATCCACATTTTTAAACCATTTGAAAATGTAATATTAGGTGTAATATTTTTAAATGCACTTTTCTGCGCATCTATTGACAAATATTTACCGTTGTTATTGCCCATTGCGGCATTATATACACTTTCGTTGTATTTTGTATCGTTACTTGTAGAAAATCCTGTACAATGTGAACTGCTGATATTCCAATGTTTAGTAATCTGATTACAGAAATTTTCAGCTTTAATAATTGGCGGATTAACTACGCAGACATCATCTTTCTTGGTTGAACCGGGAGGACAAGTATCAAGTACACATTTCCCGCCATCTTCTTTATATAACGAAATACATACACATTTCTTTTCTGTTTCACTGTATGTTGAAAATTTTGGACAACATTTTTGATGTTCAGTATCGTAATCTGTAGAGCAGCAAACTCGGCCGCCTGTCTTATTTGAATAAGGAGCTTCATCTTTTTCCGTACAAGGTTGGAAACATGCTTTTTCATTGTTATATGAAGGAATAAATCCTGGTTTACATTCACAACTGATTGTATCAGGATATCCTGTATTAGTCATATTAACGTATCCGTTAACAGTACACCAATTTTCAGCAAAACTAGGTCTTGCAGATACATTTTGATCCGGATCTTCTTCTGAATAGTTTACAGTATAAGTTGCATTAATACGACAGTATCCTGAAACTTCAGATGTTGGAGGTGAAACCTGTCCTGTTACAGCAGTTGCTTCATCTGATTCATCTTTTCCTTCATCTTCATCATCATCGATATCTGATTCAACATCTTCCTCAAATATAATCTCAATATTTTTTTCTATATCATCAATCGTTTTTTTCCCTGCACCTTTTGTTCTATAGTATTCTGTACAAAAAGCTTTAGCATTTGGCTTTTCCGTTTGATTTAATAAAAATGTTGCAGTTTCAGCAGATAAAGCTGTTTCACTACCGACAAATATTGGAAATTCAAAGAAAGCTGTTAAAATATTTTCATTCTTTTTAAGTTGATTTGCTATATTTTCTTTTGTATAGCCATCACAATTATTAAAATCTGATTTAGTATAATACTCATCCACTACTTTTGTGGTAGTTGTACCATCTTCATTGTTAATGATTTGCTCTTTTTTTGCTTTAACAATATTTTCGCCATTACAAACATGGTATGCAAGCCATAACTCATCATAATCCTCAGTTGACCACTCACCTACACTATCTTTCATTTCAACAGATAATGCCATTGTTTTAGGTATAAAGTGTTTTAATATATAAGTTTCGGTATGAACAAATCGCTGCTGCAAAGAGGCAAGATAAACTTTTATTCCGTTAAGATTTATCAGTCTTGCTAATTTTTCTCCAAATGGTTCTTTTTTCTTTGCGATTTTGGTATCATCCATATTTAATGCGATTTCGTCAGGATCACCAAGTGCAACAATTTGGCCTGACAATTTTTCTACAGTTCTGTAAGCCAAATAATATGAATATTCTTCAGTTTTTTCCATTTGCCTATTAATAATAGGAACCGTAACCATAGCAAGTATAGCCACAATAAATATAGCTATAAGAATTTCCATAAGAGAAAATCCCATTTTTTTCATACGATTTTTAAAATCCATCATACCTCCAATTTATTAACTTAACTCAGATATTGCTTTTTCATAATCTTCTTTACCTGGCGCAGTTCCATGCCATCCTGCGTTATTTTCCATAAAGCTTACGCCTTTGCCCTTTACGGTATTTGCGATAATTGCAACCGGTGCATCCATAGATTTTGCTTTTTCGATTGAATTATAAATCTGTTCAATATTATGGCCATCAATTTCAATAACATTCCAGCCAAAAGCTTTAACCTTATCAGCTAAATTGCCTAAAGCCTTGACACATTCTGTTGAACCGTCAATTTGCAGCCCGTTTCTGTCAATTATAGCGATTAAATTATCTAGTTTACGATGCGAAGCCTGCATAAAAGCTTCCCAGGTATTCCCTTCCTGAAGTTCGCCATCACCAAGCATTACAAAAACATTAGCGGGATTTTTATCTAATTTCAATGCCATTGCAATACCGCAAGCCATAGATAACCCTTGTCCTAAAGAGCCTGTTGCAATTTCGACCCCGGGACACATTAAAGAAGGATGTCCTTGAAGTCTTGAACCAAGTTTTCTAAATGTTTGTAATTCTTCTTTGTCAAAAAATCCTAATTGAGCCATCACAGAATAATAAATGGGAGAGACATGACCTTTTGACAATACAAATCTGTCTCTATCTTTATACTCATCAGAAAGTTTACCATTTATGGCATGTTTCATACATTTATGAAACAGAACAGTCATAATATCACAAGCTGAAAGTGAACCGCCAATATGTCCTGATTTTGCCTGATAAACCATTTCAATAATATTACGTCTGTTTTCTAAAGCTAAATCTTGTAATTCTTTTATATCTGTTGAAGTTAACATTTATTTACTTAATATCCTTTCTTTACAAACCTTCAATACAAATAACGGTAAAGTAGGAAAAATCCGTTTAAACCGTTTAGGCTCTTTTACAGTTCTATATAACCATTCTAATCCTAATTTCTGATAAATTTCAGGAGCTCTTTCAACTGCACCTGCCCAGACATCAAAACTTCCGCCAAGTCCAATCATAGTTGAATTAGGAAGTTGTTTTTTTAGTGTATGAATAAAAAACTCTTGTTTTGGAGAACCTAAAGCAACTAAAACTAAATCAGGAGAAGTCTCTATTACTTGAGAAATAATATTTTCATCATCATTAAAATATCCGTCATGTGAATATACAATATTCAATTCCGGAATTTCTGATTTAAGATTATTTACAGCAGCTTCAAGGACTTCCGGTTTTGCCCCGACAAGAGCAATAGATTTACCTGCTTTAGTAAACCGTTGAATAAGAGCTTTACCAAGTTCAATTCCCGGGATTCTGTGAACCCTATGTCCTAAGATTTTCAAACCTGCTTCAATACCGATACCATCAGGAACAATCAGTTCTGCAGATGAAATTATATCGGCAAAATCTTGATTTTTTTGAGCCGCAGAAATCATTTCCGGATTAATTGTAACAATTTGTCCGGGATTAGAAAAAGCATATTCAACCGCCTCATCAAATGTGAAACTGTCAACTCCATAGCCCAAAATTTTAACCAAGTCTCTATCCATAAGTCTATTATACCACATTATGAGAAATTATGCTATAATTTTTATATGAAAAAGATAGCTTTTAAGATTATATTTTTACTAATTTTGTTATTTTGTTCTACAGTCAAGGTAAATGCGGTAGAATTTAATGTATTAGTTATTTCGACTGATATTTTTAACATATGCGACAACTATTTTTGTTTTCCGGAACCTTCTGAAATTGCCGCAAACTACGTAATTCAGGAACTTGATACTTATAAAAGAATAAATACTGTAGATTTAACTACAGTCAGGGCAAAACTGGAAGAAAAACCGGATTTAAAAGTTTCTACACAATCTATGCTTAAAACTTTTGAGCAAACCGAAAAAATTGATTTTTCCGTTTTGAATGAGCTTTCTAAAGAATTCGGGGTAAAATCAGTAATTATAATATCCAGCTACGCTATAACAGACCGTTCGGCAACTCGCAGGGATTTGTGGGAAGTTTTAGAAGTTTCAAGTGCTTTTAAAATAACTTATCCGTTTAATTTGACAACTACTGCAGTTCTCACTGATACTGTCAATGATGTTGTTATGTGGAGCGGGAAATACAATAAAACAGTTTCCGATTCTAACGGCTTCTTTCTGGCGCTAAATCAGGCACAGGCGGCTTCTCATTTAGAAAAAATTAAACAGTATTACAAAAATAATGTTTCTAAAAACATAAGTCAAAATGTCAGATTAAGGTTTTTCCCGAAAGGTGTCAGAACGATTGAAATAAAAAAACAGTCTGAAAGTGATGAAGACAAACCTATTTTTAAGCCTAATGCGCTTGAACATCTTATTAAACAGCCATTTGTAGATCAAATGCAGGAAGAATCTGAAGAAGATTTAATCTTCACATTCTAAGGCTTTTTATACGACATATCAATTTCTGTTTTTATATCCGAGTCAAGTTTTATCATCTGTGAGATGATTTTATCAAAATGTTTAAAACTGTCTACCAGATCAATATATGCAATAGTCATTATTATTGAAGCTATTAGTATTATATAACGTTTTTTCATACACATATGATAAACCGTAATTATAAAAATATATTCGCCAAAATAATGAATTTATATGTTAAGCTTAGTTAATAAAATAACAAAATTTTTTATTTTAAAGTTTTATTAATAATATGATTAAACCAGTTAAAATTATAAACGGAATTACGGATATTGCCTCAAAAGCAGCTTCAAAGACTGCTGACACGACAGCTCAAATTCAACAGGAAACACCGTCTCTTGCTCAAGCAGGAAGTGAACTTTTACAAACTTATCATGGTGTTAAAATAAAAAAACTTTTTGCAAGTTTTCCTGAATTTTTAGAAAATTTTAAAGCAAAACTTGAATCGTATAAAGATTTTGTACCTGAAAACCTGCTTCAAAAAATAAGTAAAGCTACGGACAACAATGATTTTTCATTAAGAAAAATTATCTCACAGCACTATGACGGCTTAAATAACTGCCATACTTTAGAACAGGTTAAAAAACTTTTCCCTGAAATTGAAGTGCCAAATCTTAAATTTGAGGAAGAAATTGCAGAACAAATTCGAGGAATTGTTTCAAAAAGTCTGTGTGATGAAATCGCAAAACTATCAACAAAAGAAGAAAAACAAAAAGTTGTTACAGACTTTTTTAATAAAAGTATTTCAAAACAGGTTGAGAAATGGGAAATCTACCCTGAATTTCAAAAAATTCAGCAAAGTGTAACAGATGAAATTATTACAGGAAAATATATCGGAAAAGATTTTGAAGCCGGGAATATTAAAGCTTTCAACAGTAAAATGCCTATACGTTACAGGTTAATGTTTACACCTGACCGTGAAGAAGCGTATATTTCAATGCTTAGACAACATTTTATCAGCGGTAAACCAATTACTGATATTTCACTTAAAATTTCTGAAGATAAAATATTAACCGGTTATGCACTGCGCAGACACGGACATTTTCCTGAACTTGATAAAAACTTCAGAAAATTTATAGAAGGCGCAGAAGATAACGCAAAACAATTCAGCGAATTGTCAACACTGGATACTCATCAAATAAATTCTGCAATAATGACAGAAACCTGGACAAAAAGCAGACTTCGTGCGGATATCGGAAACGAAACAAAATTTGGAAAAGACTGGAGTATTGTTAGAGCTGTTTGGCAAAAAACAATGTTTCCGGAAACAACATTCTACCCGACAGATAAATTAATTGATGCGTATTTATTAAACTTGTTTAAATCAGGTAAACGTCAGGCAGATATTGCAAACCCTCTAACAAAATATACAACAAATCCGCAAATGGATAAGAATAAAATAATGCTTTTAAAACGTTTGTATTCACGCATAAAAGAACTTGATTCAGATAAACGAATACTTCAAAGTCCTGCATTTACAGAATTTAAAGCGCAATTTGATATTGAAGGTATGTCAAAAACAATTGAAGACATTGAAACTCACTATAAAAATGCTTTCTTTAAACGTTTTTGGACAGATGAGCGAAAACTTCGGTTTACAACAGCCCTAAATCAAAACCGCGAAATAGCAGGTCAAAATATAGAGCTTTCTGAAAAGATTCTGACAGATGCAATGAATTCAGTATTTACAGAAATTTAAAATTACTGTACTATTGTTAAAAAGGAGAAACTATGACAATAGAAGCTGTAAAAGAATATCTGAAAGAATATGGCAAAGATAATGCAATCATTGAACTTAAAGCTTCAAGCGCAACCGTTGAACTGGCGGCAAAAGCTCTTGGAGTTATACCTGCACGTATTGCAAAAACTCTTTCATTCAAAGTAGATAATAATTGTGTTTTAATAGTAACAGCCGGTGATACCAAAATTGATAATCGAAAATTTAAAGAAATTTTTAACACTAAAGCAAAAATGCTTACACCCGAGGAAGTAATTGAGTTTACAGGCCATGCAATTGGCGGAGTTTGTCCGTTCGGACTAAAAGACCCTAAAATAAAAACATATTGTGATATTTCAATGAAACGCTTTGAAACAATTTTTCCGGCATGTGGCAGTCATAATTCTGCAATAGAGTTAACCTGTGATGAACTTTTTACAATATCTAAAAGCTATAAATGGCTTGACATTTGCAAATAATAAATAAAAAAGACTTCAAATGAAGTCTTTTTTATGGTGCCGATGGCCGGGGTCGAACCGGCACGAGGTTGCCCTCACAAGATTTTGAGTCTAGCACGTCTACCAATTCCATCACATCGGCTTATTTAATTGTCATAAGTTTATTCTATCCCAAAAATAATATTTTTCAAGAACTTTTTAAAATAATATCGGTATATTTTCCTTGTCCATATGTGGAATAGCTAAAATCGATAAAATTTAAGATAAAATTTGTATGAAAAAACTTATTTATATTTTAACATTTATCGGTTTAATATTTACACCTGCAATGGCTACAACATTTACCGGCGGAGTTTCAAAGGTCGGTCAGCAGGAAAGCAATCAGGTAATTGATGCAACAACAGGTCAAGGAGTCGAATTTGCAAGGGTCACAATTCCACAAAAGAATTTTAGAACCTACACAGATGCTAACGGGAATTTTGAAATCGAACATGTTCAAATTACCCAGCCGACAATTATGAATATAGAAAAAGAAGGTTATAGACCATTCTCACTGACAATTAATAATGGTGAAAGCCTTAATAACCCTATGAAAATTGAAATTGCAAAAAGTGAAGCCGCAGATATCGCGCTTGACAGTCAAATCTTACACCTCGGCGATGACACATTTTCGAAAAATTCAGCCAATGCTGGTGAATTTCGTTTAAAATCAATCGGGCCATACTACTCGAAAGATTTTATAATGACAGATAATGCGAAACGCAGTACTAATTATCTTGTCATCGGGTCTATTGTCGGACTGGACACAAAACTTGCCAAATCAATGGGGCAGAATAGAATTAAAACCGCATATTCAAGCCCAGCAGAAGTTTATTTTAACGGTAAAATGATAGGTCAATTACACGTTAACGGAGATGGACAGCGTATAAAAATTCCGAGTTCTTTGATTAATGCAAACGGAAAGAATCAAATAACAATAAAAACCGGACAAAACTTAATGCCAAGCGATCATATTGATTACGATGATATAGAAATTATGAATCTATCTATTTTAAGCGAATAAAATATAAAAAACGGACTATCAGAATTTACGACAGTCCGTTTTTTAATTTTCTATATTTACCCCTATCTTTTCAAAAAGTCTGGGATTTCAATATTTGTAAAATTATTGTTTGATAAAACTGATTTTGTTTGAGTATTAAATGCCCCAGAGAAGAAATCTGCCGCATTCATTTGAGGTTTATCATCAGATGAAGTTGAACCAAACATTGATACTTGTGAGTTATTTTTCAATTCAAAACCTGTTGCAATAACAGTAATTTGGATTTCACCTTGAATTGATTCATTAACTGCAGTACCGATAATAACAGTAGCATCATCAAGAACAGCATCGTGAATAATTGAAGCAGCATCACTAATTTCGTGGATACCCATATCAGGACCGCCTGTAATATTAACGATAACACCTGAAGCTCCATTGATTGAAGATTCAAGAAGCTGAGAATTAATAGCTTGTTGAGCCGCTTTAACAGCTCTGCCTTCGCCTTGAGCTCTGCCGATACCCATCAAAGCTGAACCTGAAGCCTGCATTACAGTTTTAACGTCAGCAAAGTCAACGTTAATAATACCAGGAACAGTAATGATATCAGAAATACCTTGAACACCTCTTAGAAGTACTTCATCAACAATAATAAATGATTCGTTTAAAGATACTTGTCTATCAACCACTTGAAGCAATTTATCATTTGGTACAACAATAACAGCATCAACAGATTCTTTTAATTTTTCAAGACCTGCATTTGCCTGATTTTGTCTTTTCTTACCTTCCCAGGAGAAAGGTTTTGTAACAACAGCGATTGTTAAAATGCCAAGTTGTTTTGCGATTTTAGCAACAACAGGAGCAGCACCTGTACCTGTACCGCCGCCTAAACCTGCTGTAACAAATACCATATCAGCACCTTCTAAAGCTTGAGTAATTTCTTGAGTTGCTTCTTCAGCGGCTTTTTCACCGACTGTAGGATCAGCACCTGCCCCCAAACCTTGTGTTGTAGATGAACCTAATTGAATTCTATGATTAGTTTTACCGTTATGTAAAACTTGTAAATCTGTATTCATTAACCAGAATTCAACCCCTGATAATCCTGATTGAATCATTCGGTTAACAGCGTTTCCACCGCCGCCGCCAACACCTACAACTTTAATATTAGTAGGGTTTGCGCCTAATCTTTGATTCTGGTCACTTGATGATTCATCTTTTCTAGCAAAGATATCTGAAACGATATTTTCCACGTTATTTACCTCTTAAACTATTACTTTCCTAAATTTTATAACAACATAGTATTTTAAATAGAAAAAAAGTACAATAATTTTACGAAAATTATGAACAAAAGTTAATATATGCGGAAAATATTAAATTTTCGCCGGTGAAATTCCCCAGTGAAGCTTATTTCGCAATACAGAATAAAAATCGTTTTCATTAAGAAGTGCCAACTGTGCTTTTTTTACGGATTTAGAGATTTCAAGCCCGTCTTGAAGCGAGAACACAATCTGTCCGTCAGCAGATACGGTATATTCATTATTTTTGCAAGGACAAATTCTTATTACATCATCTCCGGACACAACTATCGGACGTGCTGAAAATGTATGAGGACAAATCGGAACTATTGCAATTACGTCTGTTTCAGGTACTAAAACAGGGCCTCCGGCTGCCATTCCGTACGCTGTAGAACCTGTCGGCGTAGAAATTATAATACCGTCTGCCAGATACTCGCAGACAAATTTACCATTTATTTCCAAGGTAAAACGAGATGTTCTGCCGGTTAAACCGCCTTTTATTACAAAATCATTTAATGCAGTATAATTATTAGCCTTAAGCATCATACGTTTTTCAATTTTATAATCACCTGAAAGAATTTTTTTTACGGCTTCTTCAAGATTTTCAGCAGAAGCTTGTGACAAAAAACCCAAACGACCAAGATTTATACCAAAAATCGGAGTTTCGCATTCTGAATAAAATCTTGCGGCTTTTAAAATTGTACCATCGCCGCCAATTACAAAAACAAAATCAAAACCGTTTTTTAGGTTATTGATATCAAGAATTTCAAGAAAAACTCCCGCAGATGTCAATATAAATTTCAATTTAGTCATTACATCTTTAGAATTTTTCATTTCAGGATTATACAAAATAGCGTATTTCTTATTCATACGTTTAGTTTATACCAAATATAAAAAATTATGCAATAATTGGAATATGGAAAGCAGACATTTTGTTTACATACTGCAAACAGAAAATAATACATTATACTGCGGCTATACAGATGATGTAGAAAAACGTTTTCAGGCGCATCTTGAAGGCAAAGGCGCAAAATATACCCGTGCAAACAAGCCTGTAAAAATTGTCTGGCAAAAAGAGTTTGAAACAAAATCAGAAGCCTTAAAAGAAGAATACAGAATAAAACATAAATTAACCAGAAAACAAAAACTTGAACTTATTACTGACCGGTAAAATCCTTTTCTTCCTCAACCACAGGAGCAGTTTCAGAAGTTTCACCGGTTTGCTGATATAATTTTTCAATTTTATTATCTATTTTTTCAATATCTTTTTTACGTTTTTCAATAAGTTTTTCGCCTCTTTGAATATCTTTATTTGTTTGGTCTATTAAATATTTTTTATAAGCGGCTTGAAGCTGAGCATCTTCTGTTGAGCCTTTCAAGGAACGAAGTTTTTTGTAATCTCTGTAATCATCTTTGAAATCATCTTTTAAACCTTTGATAGTGTACTGATATTCTTCTTTAATCAATTTTACGGCATCTTTTTTTTGCTGTTTAAAATTTTTGCGAACCTGCTTTGATTCGGTTTTTTGGATTTTTTCATCAATTGCTGCAACTTCATACGGCTCAACTCCGTCTTGAATAACTTTATAACCATTAATACTTACAACAGGCTTAATATCATTATTAAAAGTAATAAGCCGTGATTGATTTCCCTTCCAATCAACACTCCAAGTACCTAAAAACACCGGTTTTTCACCGGTAAAAGCAAAACCTTGAACAATAATTCTTTCCGCATCATTTTTATCAAATCCGACAGGATAAATATCCCATCGCTTATCATCAAGATTCACATCCATATATTCCTGCCAGAAATAAACAATTGCATCACGAACTTCTGATAAATCATAGCTCACTTTGTTATTAAAGTCATAAATAAATACAGAGGTTTCCCATATACCATCTTCGCGGCTTCCAATTTTTTGTTTTACAAGAAGCTTTGAACCGTCAACCGAAAAATCAACAGGGGTAAGAGTTCTAAAAGAAGCATAATTATCAATTGATTTATCAGTAGATAAAATCGGTTCAGGAATTTTCTTTGCTGTATTTGCTTTTAAAATTTTGTTTAAATTTGTCCCCTCAGAGTCAAGCGGGATAACAAATAAATCACATGCAACAGAAGCACTATCCGTATAATAGTATACCGCAGGATAAACGAGCATATTATAATCCGGAGAAACAATACCCTGTGCATTTATAAGGTGTTTTAAGTATAACTGCTTGCCAAGTGAAAGTTCAACCGTTCCGGGCGGATCATTGTACTTCACAATACGATAAGTAGGTTTTGGTACATATTTAAAATCAGAAGGGGTCTGAAATTTCGGAATCTGAATTTCTAGATTTGATTTATCTTTATATTCCGACATTTTTTCATATTCATCAACGGTCATATAACCGGATGGAATAAGATTCAGAATTTTACCTTCCATATCATTTTTCGCATCTTCTTTTTGAACCTGATATTTATATTTAAGTTCACGCGAACGTGTGTCTTTGCCAAATGCAAAAACAGATGGTGCCAGAATTATGAAGAATAATACTAAAACTCCGAATTTTCTTAACACAATCCGCTCCAACTCTAAACAAGACCGTCTTTCATCGCTGTAGCTACAGCTTTAGAACGGGTTTTTACGTATAATTTTTGCAAAATATTATGAACATGAGTTTTAGTTGTTGCAATTGTAATAACAAGTTTTTTAGAAATCTGCGGATTTTTTAACCCTTCTACAAGAAGCGCAAGAACTTCCATTTCACGTTCAGTTAAGCCGTATAAATTTTTACCTTTCTGGTAATTTATTCCACCGTTTTTGGAATCTACAGGGCTGTTTTTTCTAATATTAGATAGTACAACTCTTGCAATTGCCGGATCAAGCCAGCCAACACCTTCGCTAACCGCTTTTATAGCCGAAATTGTCTGTTCTGATGTTGCACCTTTTGTAATATACCCGTCAGCACCTGCTGCAAAGGAATCCAGAATATCATCTTCATTATCGCGAGATGTGTTCATTAAAACTTTTATTTCAGGCATTGAATTTTTAATTTTACGGGTAGCTTCAATGCCGTCAATTGTAGGAAGCCCGATATCCATAATTACTAAATCAGGTTTAAGTTCAAGTGCCTGTTCAACACCTTCCATACCATCAGAAGCTGTACCAAGCACTTCTATAGATTCATTATTAGAAAGTGCAAAAGATAAACCCATTCTGGTCATATCGTGATCTTCAATTATAGTAACCTTTATACTCTTAGACATCCTATCCACCTTTTTATACTCTTGATGCTGTTACAGCATTTGTAAGCAGGAACGAGAATTCACTGCCCTGATTAACCTTACTTTCCACCCAAATTTTGCCGCCATGAGCTTCAATTATTTGTCGTGACAGGTAAAGACCTAAACCTGTACCTGTTGAACGTTTCTTACTTGTACCTTGAGAAAATCTCATAAACAAATGCGGAATATCTTCTTTTGGAATACCGTTTCCGTTATCAACAACAGAGAATATTAAATCTCCTGATTGAGCTTTTGCCAAAATATCAATTGTTCCGCCTTTATTTGTATAATTAAGTGCATTTCCGCATAAATTTGTAATTACACGCTTAATTTCCGCCCTGTCTGCATCAATTAAAACCTCATCATCCATATCACATTTTAAATTAAATGTAATTTCTTTTTTCTTTGATAACGGCTCTAATTCATCATAACACTGGGTTATTAAATCTTTTATATTAAATACGGTTTTACATAATGAAAGTTTACCGCTTTCGAATCTGTAGACTTCCAGCAAAGCATTAACAAGCCCGAGCAAATCCTCATTACTTTGAAGCATAGTTGATAAAAGTACTCTTTGTTGATCTTTAAGCTCACCCAACGAGCCGTCTAAGAAGAATTTGAGTGTTTGAATAGCAGCAAGAAGCGGTGTTCTTAAATCATGTGTTAATGTTGCTATAAAATCATCTCTTAAACGTTCTGTTTCCTTTTGAACGCTAAAGTTTCTTATTACTCCGACAAATTTTTCTTCTTCAGAATACTCGTTAGTCAATGAAGCAAAATTAATTTCAACAGGAATAGATTCATTATTTAAAACATTTCTTATATACAAATCTCTTAATAAGAATTCTGCGTTATCACATGACAGTCCCAGAATTGTATTTTTAACAGAAGATTTTGAAGCCTTGTTATATTGAGGATTCTCAGTATAAGCAATTTCCTGAATCTTCATTTTGCAAATAGCATCAGCAGAAAGCCCGACCATGTTTTCACAAGCCGGATTAACCTGTTCAATATTACCCTGAGAATCAATTATGATAATTCCGTCAGCACAGTAATTAATTATACCTGAAAGCTTCATATTTGCCAGAGTAAGCTCTCTTGTACGTTCTGCAACCATTTCTTCCAGCTTTTGTGAATAAGCGGTTAATTGAGCCTTAGCATCTTCTAACTGCACGATTTTTTCACGCAAATCTGCAAGTAAATGACTGCGTTCAATGCCATTTTTGATATTCATAATCAAATCATCATTATCCCAGGGTTTTTCAATATATTTGTAAACCCCGATTTCATTGATTGTTTTAATAGCATTTTCTTTATCTGCATAAGCTGTAAGCAAAATCATGCTGATTTCCGGATGAAGTTTTTTAGCTTCACGCAAAAACTCCAAACCGTTCATTTCAGGCATTAAAAAATCTGAAATAATCAGATCAGGAGTCTCTGACTTTAAGTATTCAACAGCTTCTATAGGATTGTTAAATATAACAACATCCTTAAAACCTTCAACTTTCATAAGCGTAGAAAAAGTTGAGGTTAACAATTTATCATCATCAACGTATAATATTTTCCCTAAATTCATAATAATATATTAAAATATTTTAGAGAAATAGACAAATTGTTTACAAAACCGCAATATTTAGATTCTATAATTCAGGTAAACTATATTC
>CASLVD010000044.1 GCA_949398305.1 uncultured Candidatus Melainabacteria bacterium
GAGCAGTCTGGTAGCTCGTCGGGCTCATAACCCGAAGGTCGTTGGTTCAAATCCAGCACCCGCAACCATTTGAAACACAATAGAGATAAGGTTTTACACCTTATCTCTATTTTTTATATTTTTGTCACTTCCTTCTTTTTGGGTGACTTTTGGACAACTATCTGATAATATATCAGAATTTATATGTGCATAATTTTAAGGTCTTGAATAAAATTCCCAATAAACTATATCACCACTGGAAGTTTCAGATTTCTGAGCAACTCCTGAATGAATATTTTTCGCTATTTTTGTCACAGGGAATTGTGATTGTCTTCCAAACTTTGATGTTACTATATTATGTATCGGACCATCTATACTCCAATATCTTAATGCTTTTTCTTCTATTTTGCCGGTCTTTTTATTTCGTAATATTGACTGTTCAACCTTTCTTAATACAAGTCCTAAATCTGCATAAAATCCTTTTACTCGATTATACAACTTACCCTCTAAAGTATTTTTATTTTCAGTTTTGATTGATACTAATACACCTTTACTGTCAACAATGAAAAAATCAGAGTTATTTTTTTCACTTAAAAGTAAACCGATTTTACCATTTTTTAATCTTTTCTGATATATTTGTTTGACTGGATACTTTTGCTGTATAGCAGAAATATTAGCATTCGCGACCCTGCCGACCTTGGAGAATTTATTTCTAAACATTGTTAATTTCGTAACTTTTATTGTCATATATTACCTATATTAATACCTGAAAATTTAATTTTTATAATACTAAATAGAAAACACCTAAAAATTATTTTTGCTGTTTTTGTTTAAAATTTCAACAAGTTCAGAAAACACATCTGACCAGTAATTATTTTCTTCTGCCTGCAATGGTGTTACAGATTCATACCAGCCGATATTATCTCCGGTAAGCTTAAACCACCTGAAATTCGGGTTTTTATTAAACAAACCGTATGTTTTTACACCGAGAGCTCCGGCAAGATTTAAAATCACGTTATCTGATGAAATTACTATATCCATATTTTTTAATGCACAGGCTGTATATGTAAAATTTTCAAATGTCTTACCTAGCGAAATAACTCTTTCATCTGATTCAGCATCAAGCGAAAAAGAGTAAAAATCAATATTTTTAAGATTAAATAATCTGCTAAACCTTGAAAAATCAATATCTCTACCGTTATAATTTGCAGATTTATTTCCCTGATATGAAATTCCAACTTTTAAACATCCGGATGACACCAAATATTTTTTTGCATATTCTTGAACTAAAATTTCATCAACATTTAAATATTTGTCTGTATACGGCAAGTTGCAAGAATCAACTCCGCAAACAAACGGGGCATCCAAAAGCGACATATGAACATCAAACTCTAATTCATCAAGGTTTAACTTACTAGAAACAATATCAATACCTTCAAAAATTTCAGAAGATTTAATAAGTTCAAATAATTCATTCTGCACAACAAAAATTACTTTTTTTGCAAGAGGTTTCAAACCTGGAACAAACCTGCAGTACATAAATGTATCACCGAAACCCTGTTCATAATGAACAAGAAGAGTTTTATCAGAAATATCGGATTTTAAATCCCATTTTACTCCTTTTGAAGTTGAAACAGGATATTGTAAATTTTTATCATCAATATTAAAACGATGAGTCAAAAACTTATGCCCTTCCTGCAATTCACCGCAGCTTATTAAAAACGCACCATAATTATAATAATCCGTATTTGTAGGATTGTTTTCCAACAGTTTTTGATAAAATTTTCGAGCATTATTAATATCACCGAGTTTTTCATACCCGAATGCAAGACCGTGTAAAATCAAACGATCCTCCGGTTTTAACCGGTAAGCTTTCTCAAAATAATACACCTGATCTTTAAGGCTGAATTCTCCGTATTCTTTTGCATATAAACCGGCTAAAATTGTATAAATTACTGATTTTGTTTCATCAATTTTTAAATATTGTTCGTAAAACTTTATTGCATGCCTGTAATCTTTTAACTGCAGGTTATAAAAATTTCCTAATGACAACAATTTTAACGGTTTGTTCGTTTCAAACTTGTCATACAAGTCTATAAACTCCATTGCAAGGGTATTATCATTCATTTTAGAAAGAATTTCCGCAATTTCATAATAACTTCCGGCCTGAAGTTTTGATTTCATCATTAAAAAGCGCAGCATAAACAAAGCATCTAAATATTCTTTTCCTGATACTTTTTCCCTGACATAATTTTTCATAACCTCGAAAAGTTCGTTTTTCATACCGGCCGGAGCTTCTTGTTTCATAGAAACAAACTTTTTATAAATATTAAACACCTCAGATGAAATACATTTATCAGAATTGTCATTACTCAAAATAAATTCATCATATGCACTCAAAAGTTCTTTTGAGATTCCATTTGATTCAAAAGGCTTATTATCAATAAACAGTAAGTTCTCTAGTTCTTCTTTCAACATAAATTAATAATATCATGCCATTAAGAAATTTACTTAATGCAGGAATATGAATTTATTACGAATTCGTAATATTTAGTACGAAAATATGGCAAAAATAATTTTTTACAGGTATTATACATGACAATTAAATGCATACCTATTTTGAAAGGATATAAAATGAGTTACGTTAGACCTGTCAGTCCCGATGAACATTTAAGCTATTTATATAAACATATGGAAGTTGACACAGAAAGAAAACTTGAAAACTTTAACGGTCGAAGAAAAATTAGTGTTTACCGCGGTAAAGATTATATGAATAAGATTACTCAAAAATTGGACACCGATCCTCCTATGACTCTCATCAGACAAATGAGAAACGTAGGAACTAAAGAAGAACCGAAATTAGCTACGCAAGTTATAAATTTAACTGTTCCAAAAGCAGATATTCTTTTATTTTTTGACCACATTGGAGATAGTTTAAAAGGCATAACCTTAAACCTTTTCCGCAGAGATTTTGAACCGGTTAAAAAGAATTATGCAAACTTTGCAGAACTTAAAGCTGACAAGTGGTTTATGGATGTTTTAGGTAAACTTACAAAAAGAAAATTAATCTAATTTTATTTTTACCTGTTCAAAGTCATTAAAATTATTCGGACGCGAATACTGTGTTTCGTTAGAAAGCATTAAAACTGCAGATACTTTTGCGGTCTTACGTTTTGTGTTATGCGGAAATATTGTAAGCTCCGAATATTCAAAACTTTTAATAAGGTTAACTACTTTCTGTTTATCATGAGAATCAAGATACATTGATTTTACAATGATATTAGAAATTCGGCCTTGGCTGTCTACATCAAACTGATAATAAAACCACGCGCCATTCGGATAATTATCAAGTTCTTTAATACTGATACTCTCATCCAAAATTGCATTAACAAAATTACTTTTCCAAGTATTCCAATCTATATTTTTATAAACATATCTATTTTTCGGCATCATCCGAAAAGGTTTGTTATTTACATCTACAGGATTTTCAGTAATATTCTTAGCCTGTTGTAGTCTGGCATCTAAATCACTATAATCAACATTTTTATAATCTAAGTTGCCTTCATTTTGGACATCAAAATTTTGGTTAGAATATTTTGCGTCATTATTACCAAATGAGGTTTCCTGATTTGAAAAATCTGAAGAATTATTATAACTTACGTCTTTATTTTTAACATTTGTTGAGCTAAGTTTTATTCCTGTATCATTAGTTTTTATAGATTTATTTTTTATATTTGAACTGCCGAAATGAATTTTCGCATTGGTATTATTAACAATTTCGTTATTTTTATTAGTTATTTCAAAAGATTGATTAGTAAATCTTACTCTGCGATTAGGCACAGCAGTATCAGATGCTATAACAAATACTGTCACAAACACAAATAAAATTGCACAAATTATCCACAGATTTTTATTCATAACTTGTTAATCCAAATTTTCTAATAGTTCGCTGTAATTGTTAATTTTATACATAGTTGCACTAAGCATATGAGTTTCAGCGATCAAAAGAGCTGTTGGGACAAGAGCTGTAACAAAGCTTAAGAACATTCCCTGAATATCACCGCCGATTTCAGTTATGAAATATGACACATTCATTGTAAATTCTATTAAAATAATAAAACAAGCAATAAACATTACAACTTTTTTCTCACGTTCAAGATTTCTCATAGAATCCAAGCCTAAAACAGTAACCCCATGACTTGCATAATCGTGAAACCCGTCAAATTTAATAATTTCAGATCCTTTAATTTGCTTTCCGATAGCAAATGCCCTAACAAATGAAAAGAACGCAAATATAATTAAAAAAGTTGCCAAAGTTAAAAATATCGGAGAGAATCTTAAACCTGAAATTCTGACCCAGTTTGCAGCTTCAGGGAAACAACTTGCAAGAGTATTTGAAACCCCGTAAGCCAAAAATGGCGCTGTAAGAAGCCCTATAAAAACTTCCATAACCATTTTTATTTGATTATTTACCAAATTACTTTTAATTGTATTAATTTTATTCTGACTTAATTTATTAATATAACCACTAATCAATTTTCGATAACTTTTCATAACTGATTCAAAGTCTTCTCTAAATTCACAATTTGTGAGTTGTTTTTGATAAAGTTTTGTTTGAAATTTAAAATATCCGCCGCCAACAGTAACAACAGCCAAGCCGCCAACAAATAACAAAGATACAAACAATGATGCAGCCATAAATCCCGGTATTGATTTGTAATAAAATAAATTCATTACATAAACTATAAACAAGAAAAATGAAGAAATACCAATAACGAATTTTTGAGCAATATTTGAATCGCCAAATCTTTTATTTGCATTAAAATCTAACAACGAAAATACACTTTGTTTTAAAATCATACAAATAGCAGCAACAATAGCTGTCACACAAATTAAGAACCCAAAGTTCGTTGTTAAGTTTAATACAGATGATGTGTTATCTATTTTAAACCCAAGTAAAAAGTTAGTTATACCAAATGATGAAACAATAGCCAAAATCGCCATTGTAACATTAAGTACAAATAAGGTTATACTTGTCGATTTAATATTGTTTTTCAATTCTAATATCTTAAATCCAATTTCTTTAATAATTGCAATTCTTTGTTTTTCAACATTGTTATCCATTATATCTTCTCCTTGAGACTGTACAAATTGAGCAGATGTTTTTTCAACATTCATACCTTTCCCGCCAGAAGCTATTGAGGCAGGTACAGGAGCTTCAATTTCGACTTCAATATTTCCTGATATTTTACTTGAAGATATTGTAAAATGATTATTTACAAGAATTTTTGAAAACACTTTGTTATTACATAAGATTTCTCTGCTTTGTGATACATTCATTAAAACATAGTTGTTATATTTTTCGGCATAAACAAGCTTTAAAACATCATTATCGGCAAATTCAGCAATAGTGACATCGCAATTATTGCTGTTACCTAAAGTTATTGTTTCCTGATTATTAAATTCTTTAGAAAAATTTCCGTATTTTATAACAACTTTCATATAAATTTACCTTCCAATTGCAGTTAAAAATCGTCTTAAAACCCTGCTTGAAGCAGTTTCGTTACCAATAATAAGCTTATCTTCTCCAAGAATCGGACCTAATTTTTCTTTTACTAAGTCTAACTTTTCAGGAACAGCATATAAAAACATCATTGCAAAATCATCTGCTTGATTTTTAATATTTGAAACATCTTCCGGCAATGTATCCCAATCGATTTGTTTGGAGATATCACCTTCATTTTCCAAATCGCCAATAACAACAACTGCCGGTATAAAATTTTCTTTATCCATTGTCAAAGCATGGTTAAATGCTTTTTTCAAAGCCAATCCATATGCTGTACCGTATTCCTTTGAATCCAGCTGTGTAAATTTTTCCATAGCTTTACGAACATCAGCACTAGATTGCGGAGAACCTTCATAAATCAAATAAGAATCCTCGGAAACCCTCAGGATTTTAATATGATCTTCAGGGTCAAGCATTGAACATAACTGCCTGATTAACATTTTTTGAGCAGGCAAATCCTTCTGATTAGAAGCAGAAGAGTCAACAACAAAAATAACTGCAGCTTTATGAAAATCATCAACTTTTAACTTTGATAATCCAAAAATACCTAAACATATAAATATTAAAAATGCTGCTGCAAATATTATAATTTTAAACGTATTATTCATAATAAAAAAATACCATAAAAAACCTATTTTCGTAATCATTTAAACGGTGTAAAAGAAAAATATAAATAAAATATTGACAATAAATTTTCACCATATAGAATAATAAATGTGACCAATAAATATTGGGGCGTCGCCAAGTGGTAAGGCAGCTGGTTTTGGTCCAGCCATCCCGGAGGTTCGAATCCTTCCGCCCCAGATTTAGACAACAAAAAGCGTTTTCAACAAAAATGTTGAAGACGCTTTTTTATAAAATATTTTTTCCTGCATTATATGCATTTTTCAAATCTTTCGGAAAAATATTTTCGTGCTGTTTTATTTTGTCATCAATATCCCATCTCTCATCATCGTATTTTGAATAGTCGTGATATTGGTAGGTGTTAAATGCACAAATTCTTTGCGGTTTTTCATAAATGTGGGCTATCCAGTTTTCAAAAAATCCAACAGGCGCTGAATTATTTTGACCGATATATTGATTTAAAAATGTATTTTCATCAACATTCATGGTATAAATAACCGCAGTTTTTAAATTTTTCGGGGGTATCGGTGTGTACTGTTTATCAAATCTTACAAACGGGTATACCAATCTTTCTATAAACATTTTCATAACCCCTGAAACATCTCCGAAATAAATAGGTGTCGCAAGGCAAATTCCGTCTGCAAACGAAATTTTATTCAATATCTCTTTTAATTCATCAGGATACGAGCAGCTTCCGTAATTTGTACCCCCTTTTAATTTACAGGCAGAACACGCTCTGCAACCTTTAAAATCAATATCATAAAGATTTATTATTTCCGCACTTCCTCCGGAATCTCTTACCCCTTGAGCAAAACTTTCACACAATTTTGATGTGTTCCAATTTTTACGAGGTGAGCCGTTTATAATATATATTTGCTTTGTCATAATTTAATCCTTTCTTTTCATTTTTTAATTTTATTCAATATTATATTTTTTACAAGTATTTACTTTTTTGTAATATACTATATAAAAAGATAGAATTAAGGAAAAAACGATGAAAAACAAACTTGAAAAATATAACTGCCCGCTTGGTTTAACCCTCGGAGTTATTGGCGGGAAATATAAAGTAATGATTATATGGTTTTTATACCAGAACAAAGTTTTAAGATACAATGAACTGCAAAAAACAATTCATGGCATTACTCCAAAGATGCTTATTACACAATTACGAGAGCTTGAAAATGACGGAATTGTTGAGAGAAAAGTATATCCTGTGGTACCGCCTAAAGTTGAATATTTCTTAACTGCAAAAGGTGAAAGTTTAATTCCGATTTTACTTGAGATGAAATCTTGGGGTGAGAAGTACTATAAATAATTTTTTGTCAATCATTTTAACAAGAAAACAATTTATCTAAAAACAATTTTGCTGCCGGAGAAAATACCTGATTTTTCTTCCATACAATATCAAGTCCTGATTCAAGTTTCGGACTGAGCGGTCGAAAACACAGCTCACTATCTGCGGATGTATTTACAAGCTTATCCAGTGTAACTGCGGCTCCGACTCCGGCTTTGACCATAATTGCCGCATTGTAAACAAGATTATATGTTGCTACAATATTTAAATTATCAAACTTTTCTCCAAACCAATCCAAAAAACCGCTGTCCCGTGAATATTTAGGTGACATTTGACGGGAAGCAAGAAGCGGTATATCAATTAAATCTTCAAGTGTTATGACCTCTTTTTCCGCTAAAGGACTATCCTTGCGCGAAATTACTCCCCATACATCTTTTTCAGGTAACGTTATATAATCATATTTTGACAAATCAATCGGCTGAATCAATACACCAAAATCCAGTAAACCTTTATCTAATTTTTCCGTTACATCTTCAGCATTACCGGAATATATATGAAATTTCACTTGGGGATACTCGTCTTGAATCTCTTTCATAATTTTAGCAATGTATTTCATAGAATCGGTTTCCCCACCGCCTATATAAATATCACCACTTATAGTATCAGATAAAGATCGAAACTCATTTTCTGTTTTTTCAACCATTTCAACAATTTCTTCGGCACGTTTTTTAAAAATTATTCCTTCAGGTGTTAATGTTCCGCGTACTAAAAGTTTTTGTCCAAGCTCTTTTTCTAAGTCTTGCAGCTGCCTGGTTAACGTTGGCTGCGTCAGGTGCAAAGAATTTGCCGCTTTGGTTATAGAACCCTCACGTGCTACTGCCAAAAAATATTTTAAAACCCTGATTTCCATAATAATTATAATAGGCGTTTATATTATATCTGTCAAGCATTTTTAATTATTTAATATAGGTATTTGCTATTTATATAAATATCATAAATAATTAAAAAATAGGAGGCAAAATGGATATAATTAAAATAAATACCCCGAGACAACTTGAACTTAAAGGTGCAATGTTTGGCAATACTGATATGGAAAGCGTAGTTATAATAATGAGCGGAATTTGTTCAAATATTTTCCAAAACGACCTGCTTTTATCAACCGGAGAACTGTTAAACAAAAACGGTATTGCATGTATTATAGGTCATGCAATGGATGCCTTTTCTTGTATTTCTTACAGCGATTTTTCCACAGGAAAACAAAAAACCACCGGGGTTTTTAATGACGATTTTAGTGCAGTTTATGAAGATGTTGAATCTTATGTAAAATACGCTAAAAATTTAGGATTTAAAAATATAATCCTTGCCGGACACTCTCTTGGCTCAAACAAAATCATCAATTATCTGGGAAATACTAACGATAATTTTGTTGATTATTTCATTGTATCTTCACCTGTTGATTTATCACACTGGTTCAATGTTATGCCTAACATAACCGAACGTATTGAAAAAGCAAAAGAATTTGTCAAAGAAAACAGAGGAAAAGAAATTTTGCCATATCTTTTTGGCGGTTTTTCACCGATGTGCGCGCAAACAGCTTTAGAATTTTACAATGCATATAACTTAAAAAATTGTCCTGTTATTACAAAAGATGGCGAAACAAATTCACTTTTCAATATCAAAATCAACGGTTCATTTGTCATCGGATCAAAAGACAGCTTAACAGAAAATGATGCTAAAGGTTTTATGGAGAAAATAAATTCATATACAAAAAATCCGCAAAATAATGAAATCATTGTAATTCCTGATGCTTCACATATTTTCTACGGCAAACACGAACAGTACGCAAATGTTATTTTAAATATTGTAAAAAGGAGAGTATATGAAAAAGTTTTTAACTAGTTTATTAACAGCTTTACTAATCATAGGAGGAACAACAGCGATGGCAAACGATAATTGGGACAAAACTTTCGCAAAAAGCGACAAAGTTAATGTTGAAAAAGTCAGTTTCAAAAACCGTTACGGTATAGAACTTGTCGGAGACTTATACACCCCTAAAAATGCTAAAGGTAAACTTCCTGCAATTGCAATTAGCGGACCTTTTGGCGCAGTAAAAGAACAAGCTTCCGGCTTGTATGCACAAACTCTTGCACAGCGAGGTTTTATAACGCTTGCGTTTGACCCGTCTTACACAGGAGAAAGCAAAGGTGAACCAAGACATGTTGCATCTCCTGATATCAATACAGAAGATTTTAGCGCAGCAGTTGATTATCTAAGTAACCATAAAGATGTAGACCCTGAAAAAATCGGGATATTAGGTATTTGCGGTTTTGGCGGAATGGGATTAAACGCAGCTTCAATGGATACCAGAATAAAAGCAACAGTAACATCCACAATGTATGATATGTCTAGAGTAAATGCTAACGGATATTTTGACTCTATGGATGAAGAAGCCCGCTATAAACTTAGAGAAACTCTTAACAAGCAAAGAACCGAGGATTTTAGAAACGGAATATACGCTAAAGGTTCAGGATTACCTGAAAAACTAACAGGAGAAGAACCGCAATTTGTAAAAGAATACTGGGAATACTACAAAACTCCGCGAGGATTTCATAAACGTTCTATAAATTCTAACGGCAATTGGAATATGACATCCTCCTTGTCATTTATGACAATGCCAATTCTGACATACAGCCCGGAAATCAAAAACGCAGTATTGATGATTCACGGAGAAAACGCTCACAGCAGATATTTCTCGGAAGATGCTTTCAAAAAACTTAAAGGTGATAACAAAGAACTTCTAATAATAAAAGGCGCAAACCACGTAGATTTATATGATAATTTTGATAAAATCCCGTTTGATAAAATAGAAAAATTTTATAATAAATATTTAAATAAATAAATAAATTGATGGCGCCGGCTAAAAAAGCCGGCGCCACTTGTAATTATACTTTTTGTTTTTTGTTATTCATTGGATTCCATGTATCTTCAAGATTATTTTCAATTAAATTTTCGTAGAAATTTTCTTTATAATCCAGAAGTTCCAATTGAGCTTGAAGTTCTTTCATTTGCTTCAAAGCTTTTTCTTTTGTTGAACGGATGATTTCATAACGTTCTTTTATTGTAGAATCCCCAATAATACACAAATCAATATATTTTTTTATTGATTTATTATCAGTTCCTACAGAGCGCAGACATTTAACAATTCTTACCCAGCCCAAATCATCTTCCGAAAACTGGCGGTTGTTATTCTTATCCCGCGTAATAAACGGGAAAAATCCGATTTTTGCCCAGAACCTTAAAGTATGTCAGACACTTCCATAATTTCTGAAACTTCTTTAATTGTGTACACAGCAAGCCACTTTCAAACATTTTTCAACATCATCTGATATAAGTTCTTTAGTTAAATGATATCTTCTGTATAATTCATCTAACGGAACTCTGTCAGAAAACTCTTTTTTAGCTCCAAAATTCAAAACTTTCATATCGGAATTACCATAAAATCTTGAAACTTTTTCGCCAAAACCGCCGTCAAGAATACCGTCTTCTAAAGTTACAACAACACTATGATCTTGTTTAAGATTTTCAAGTAATTCTTCATCAATTCCTGTAATAAATCTTGGATTAATCAGAGTTGCATCGATTCCAAGTCTTGATTTAAGTTCGGATTTAACTTCCTTAGCTAATTTAAAGAAATTTCCCAGTCCAAGAATTGCGATTTTTTCACCTTTTTCTTCGAGTTTAAATTTATTCAACATTGAATAATCTGTATTATCCGCAACACCTGTAGAAACAAGTTCGCCCATAGGAACACGAATTGCTACAGGATGAGCGTTTTGATTGTATGAATATTCCAGCATAGCTAAATATTCTTCTTTATTTGCCGGTGCAAGATAAACAATATTCGGAATATTACCGATTAAAGACATATCAAAAGAACAAAGGTGTGTTGCATCAGCTCCTGAAATTCCGCCCCAATAAACAAGCATAGTCATAGGTGAATTATTTAGTGCCATATCCTGTGACATCTGGTCGTATGTTCTTTGAATAAATGAACTCATAACTGTAAAAATCGGCTTTGCTCCGCATTTTGCAAGTGCAGAAGAATAAGCAACAGCATGCTCTTCTGCGATACCGACATCAGTATATTGTTTACCAACAGTTTTTCTAAATTCTTTATCAAATCCAAAAACTCCGGGTGTTCCGGCATTTACAACAATTGCGCGGCAATCTGTTTTAACTTTATTCAAAATAAAATCTTTTGTAAACGAATCATAAGATTCAACAGCAGACACAGCAGAATCTTCTTTTACATCAAGAGTTCCAGGTAAAATCCAATGGAATTTTTCTTTATTTGCAACCGCAGCTTCAAGCCCGTGACCTTTTTCTGTATGAATATGGACAACTACAGGTTTTATTGAATCTTTAACAGCTTCAAATGCTTTTATAAGTTCGCCGATATTATTACCTTCTTCAACATAAGAGTAATCAAACCCTAACGCTTTAAAGAAATTAAGTTCAGCATCTCCGTTTGTTTCTCGCAAAAGTTTTAAATTATCATATAGTCCGCCATGATTTTCTGCAATAGACATTTCATTATCGTTAACAATAATGATAATGTTACTTCCTAAAGCCGCAGCGTTATCTAAGCCTTCCAAAGCTTCGCCGCCGCTTAACGAGCCATCACCGATAAGCGCTATAACATTGCCTTTTTCACCTTTCAAATCACGGGCTTTTGCAACACCTGCCGCTAAACTTACAGATGTTGATGTGTGACCGATTTTAAATAAATCATGTTCGCTTTCTTCCGGTGCTGTATAACCTGTATAAACATGGTATTTTTCAGGATCTGTAAATCCTTCTTTCCTGCCTGTTAAAATTTTATGCGGATAACACTGGTGAGAAACGTCAAAAACAAATTTATCTACCGGCGAATTAAAAACATAATGCAAAGCAACTGTGGCTTCTAAAATCCCTAAATTCGGTCCCATATGACCACCTGTTGTGTTAACTTTTTTAATTATAAGTTCACGCATTTCATCTGCCAGAACATTCATTTCATCAAGTGATAATTGCTTCAAATCATTCGGCATATTTACTTTGTCTAAAATCATAAACTCTCCTTTATATACTTAAAAATCATAACAATATTATATTACAACTTGATAGCAGCTATCAAGCAAGCTTTTTTATTATTTTTTAATATTTTATTTTCTAAACCCGTAACCTGATGCTATAACTCTGTCAATAGAATTTATTTTTTCTTCTATTATTTCACGTGAACAGTCACTAATTTCAACTTTTCCTGGATAAATTTCATATTTTTCCCTAAATTCAGTTACAGTAACGTTTGGCATTACAACGTTAGCTCCGCTTTGCAGTGCAATAATTCTGCCATTGGGATTTAAAGTTTCCATAGCAGTTGTTGCGGGGATATTTATATCAGGAAGCAGAATTCTTGTAAGCGCCATAACTTTCAAAGCAAGTATAAAATCGCCATTTGGTTCATCTTTAAGCGGAGTATCAGGGTGCGCTATAAATGGCCCGATACCCACCATATCAGCCCCAATTTCTTTGAAAAATAAAATATCATCTGCCAAAGATTCAACCGTTTGACCCGGAAGCCCGACAAGACAACCCGTTCCGGTTTCAAACCCGAGCGCTTTTAAGTCCTTCAAACATCTTACACGATTATCAAAACCCATATTCGGATGCATTTGTGAATATAAATTTCTATCAGTTGTTTCTATACGAATTAAATACCTGTCAGCGCCAGAATCTCGGAACGCTTTGTATTCTTCAAAACTTCTTTCACCGATACTCAAGGTTAATGCAACATCCAGTTTTTTGATTTCTTTAATAATTTCACACATCACGTCTTTTGAGAAAAACTTATCTTCGCCTGATTGTAAAACTATCGTTTTATATCCCATATCTACAGCCTTTTGAGCATAAAAAATTATATCCTCAGGCTGAATTCTATATCTTTCTATATTTTTGTTTTCACATCGTAAACCGCAATATTTACAGGTACTTTTGCAAATATTTGAAAACTCAATCAACCCTCTCAAATGAACTTCATCACCGACATTTTCTCGTCGGATCCGATTTGCAAGCGAAAGTAACCATTCATTTTTGCTATCATCACGTAATATTTCAATAATTTCTTGTTTTGAAAAATTCATAACATTCATATTATCACAAATTATTTATTTTAATGTCATCCCAAATATTATTGATTTTAGCTTTTCAAGCGATGTCTTCTTTTCTAATGAATTCACTGCCAGAGAAATATATTCTGTTTTTGCATCATTTTGTGCAATCTTTTGCATCAGTTTTGAAAGCTTTGAATAATTTTGTTTATATTTTTTAATGTCCTCACATGTCATATTATCTTCAATATTTTCAAAATCAAACAACTCTTTGTATGTGACATTTAATGCCGTGCAAAGTTTTTCTATGGTTTCAGATGTAACAAAACTTGTACCGGCTTCAATTCGTGCAAGCTGTCTAATATCAATATTAATTTGTTCTGACAGCTCTTCCTGCGTAAGTTTACGAAAATTTCTTAATAATTTAACCTGCGTCCCAAAAAGCTTTTTAAATGACATTATAAATCTCCTGTTTAACTAATTATAGGAATTTAACAGCAGTTTAATAATGGTGTTACAAGTCTTTAATTTTTAATTAATCTTGACTTATGGTATTTAATGTCATATATTATTTATTGGAGGTTAATATGAAAAGAAACAAAGCATTCACTCTTGCTGAAACTTTAATCACTCTCGGTATAATCGGAGTAGTTGCAGCAATTACGATTCCGGGATTAATTTACAATTATAAAGCACACCGTCTGCAATCACAATTTTTAAAATCTTATTCAACCCTCCAACAGGTATTTAAACGCATGGAAGCTGATGACGTTTCACTTGATCCGTCAACGTATCCTACAGGAACTTTTTATCAAACATTTGGCAAATATCTTCAAGCGCCGACTTATTGTTATCGAAATACCAAAAATTCTGTCTGCCACTCAGGAACTTCTACAGGCAAACAATATACAACTTATGACGGTAAATCAACAGTTGCATATAATTGGTTTGATGACGGACAAATTGCACTACAAGACGGTACTTTAATTTTATTTGAGAATTATACTGATATTAATCAATTATGGTTATCTGTTGACTTAAACGGATTTAACACCCCGCCAAATCGCTGGGGATATGACCTGTTCACATTTGAGTTTTTAGACGGTGAACTCCGCACAATGGGTGATAAACAAACAAAATATAACAATCCTAACCAATACTGCAACCCGAATACTTCAAGCACTCTAAACGGCATAACCTGTGCAAACAAAGCTAAAACTGAAACTGATTATTTTAAACGTATTATCAAAAAATTTAAATAGTAATAAACGGACTGTTTTCTTTTGCAAAAACAACCTCAACACCATCTCCGATTATATCTTTTAACACAGGTAAAATAAGGATTTCGGATTCAAAATGCCCGATATCAAAAACAACAATCTCACTATCAAGTGCGGTATGGAATTTTAAATCTCCGGTTACAAGACAATCTGCACCCATATCTTGTGCTTCACCGATAAACTCCGACCCGCTTCCTGCACAAAATGCCGCGCGTTTTAAAACTTTTTGCCAGTGATTGTTTACATAACGCAAATTCGGTGAAATTTTTTGCAATTTTCGAGCTAAATCCAAAACTTCAATACCATTTTCAAAATCCACAAATCTCAAAAACTCATGGGGGTAAATCTTAGGGGGGAAAATTTCTACTTCAAAACCTGAAGATTTAATTAGTGTATCAGTTGTACCGCCATTTGCTTTATCAAGGTTAGTATGAGCACTGTAAATATCAATATCCGCCCAATCTGCCGGGACATAAAACAACGGATGATGAGCAATTATCATATCACAGCTTGATTCGCGTGCCTGATGAATAATATCTTCTGTCACAGTAAGACAAAGCATAACTTTTGAAACATCTTTCTTATCTGTTTCAACCATAAACCCGACACAATCCCAACTTTCAGCAGTTTCGACAGATGCAAAATTTTCTATTCGCTTTGTAATTTCATATTTATTCATAACCCCTCTCCCTACCCTCTCCCACATGGGGCGAGGGAATTAATAAACAGCTTCTAAAATCTGACATGCAATAACTGATTTTGATGCTTTTTCAAGCCTTTTCATGCCGCCGTTTTTATCTAATATAACAACTTCATTATCCTCCGAACCAAACCCGATATCATTGCGCGAAATATCATTGGCTATTAAATAATCACAACCTTTTTTTGTAATTTTTTCTTTTGCATTTTCAATCAGATTTTCGCTTTCTGCACAAAATCCTATTATACATTGGTGAGTTTTTTTCTCGCATAAACCTTTTAAAATATCAGGATTTTTTACAAGCTCTAAGGTTAATTCTTCATTTACCCCTTTTTTCATTTTTTGGGGGCTAACTTCTTTCACTCTGTAATCGGCTACAGCTGCCGCCATAATTACAATATCAGAACTATCAAATTCTTCATCCAAAGCTTTTTGCATATCAAGTGCGGATTTTACTTTAACAATCTTATAAGGCGCTTCAATTTCTTTTGTCGTAATCAAAACAACTTCTGCGCCCATTTGTTTTGCCGAACTTGCAAGTGCAAACCCCATTTTACCTGATGAATAATTTGAAATATAACGGACAGGATCAATATCTTCAATTGTACCGCCTGATGTTATAACAACTTTTTTACCTTTCAACTTTTGTGAATAATTTAACCCTTCACAAACCGCATCATAAATTTTATCGACTCCGCAAAGTCTACCTTTTCCCATATATCCGCAAGCCAAAAAACCGCTTTCAGGTTCCAGAATTTCTACTCCGCGGGCTTTTAAAACTCTTATATTTTCTTTTACCCCCGGATTATTCCACATATTGCAATTCATAGCAGGTGCTATAATCATTTTTTTTCTGAATGCACAGGCAATTGAAGTTAACAAATTATCGGCAATTCCACATGCGATTTTAGAAATAGTATTAGCTGTGGCAGGTGCAATCACCATAATATCAGCCTCATCAGCAAGCGAAATATGCTCAGGTTTCCACTCTTTTACCTCAAATTCTTCAACATAAACCTCATTTTGACTAAGATTCTGCAAAGTCAGTTTAGTCACAAAATTCAACGCATTCGGCGTACAAACGACCTTAACATTAGCTCCGTTTTTCTTAAATCTGCGGATTAATTCACAAATTTTATACGCAGCAATTCCGCCTGTAATACCTACCAAAATTGTCTTATTGCTAAGCATTTAACCCCAGCTCCCTGCGTGTGATTTCTTCAACCTCATTGATTGCACGTTCTAAATCATCATTTACAACAACATAATCGTATTGTTTTGCTCGTTCAAGCTCAACTTTTGCCTCTGCCAGACGGCGCTGAATAGTTTCTTCATCTTCTGTATTACGGCCGCGTAAGCGTTTTTCAAGCTCATCAACTCCCTGACCCGGAGGTGCGATAAATATTAATACAGCTTCCGGCATTTTAGATTTAACCTGCAATGCGCCCTGTGTTTCAATTTCAAGGATAATATTCAATCCTTCCTCAAACTTTTGTTTAATAAACTTTTTCTTAGTTCCGTAAAAATTACCGGCAAACTGCGCGTGTTCCAAAAATTTATCTTCCTGAACAGCTTTTTCAAATTCCTCATGGGTTAAGAAAAAGTAATTAACCCCGTCAACTTCACCAACACGAGGTTTTCTTGTAGTGCAAGAAACAGAAAGCATAAAATCATCAGAATTCCTTGCCATAAATTCTTTTAATACAGTGCCCTTACCGACACCTGAACATCCTGAAATTACAAACAATTTTTTATTCATAGATTGATTATATTATAAAGATAAAAATTTTCACATAAAAATTATTAGGGGTAAATATCTAAAAGAGATATTAGCACAACAGTTACGGGTAGTTAATGAAACAATGACGAAG
>CASLVD010000045.1 GCA_949398305.1 uncultured Candidatus Melainabacteria bacterium
TGCTGAGAATAATTCATTAACCGAATTAACTGAAATAACTTTTGAAACTTTGAATATTTGATTAAAAGCAAATAAGATATACCAGTGTATAAAGAAAATTGAGAAACTGTATTTTGCTACAAAATCTGCTGATTTATTAAACCAATTACAGTTTTTTATCTCATTATCATAGTGCTTTAAGTATCCGAGTACGATTAATGTTAAAAAGATTTTTGAAATTGTATTATTCATAATGTGGAATGTATGGTTTAAATAAATATCTGCTCCTGTTGTTATAAGCATACCAAGGATTAGAATCCAGCGGTATTTGTAGCAGTAATCGATTTTTTCTTTAAAAGATGAAAAGTACATTCCTAAAACATACATTGATGCAAAATGAATAAATCCGTTTAAAATATATTTTATGTAGGCAAAATACTTTGCGCCGTAGCTCATTCCGGTAAGGTATGAAGGTTCAATATCTACACGCGGAATAAAAAAGGTTATTAAAAACAGGATTGGTAAAAATTTGTATAATATTTTTTTGCGTTCCAGAATGATAAATAAATCTGCAAGTAAAAAGAATATACAAATCATCGGGATATACCAGGTTGGAACATTATGAACCCGTCCGGTTGTCAGAAATATCCCAATTTGAGCAAACGGATTTAATCCAGCAAATGGGTTTCCGTAGGCTTCCGGCATGGTAAAACACAGGATTATCCCGGGAATTGCGGTTATTATATATGGAAGAATTACGTTTATCCATTTCTTTTTCAGATAAATTTTATATTCAAATTTATCGGACAAATGCTGAAACAAAAATCCTGAAATAAATATGAATAGGGCAGTACCGCCAGTTAGGATTTCAAATGCTGTATCATTAATCCAAGTTCCTTTTGTACCGAATTGCATTGTGTGTCCGGCAACAATTAATAAGATTGCAAGGCCTCTGAAAACGTTTATATAATTCAACATTTCACGTTTTGGTTTAACAGGTGTTTGTTCCATGTTTGTTTCCCCCATATTGGAATTTTATCATAAAAATTTGCGGATTTTATAAATAGGAGAATTAGGATATACAGGCAATAAAAATTTAGGTTTTTTAATTTATAGTGAGCGTATGAAGAAGTTATTGACTATATTTTTAATGTTTAATTTGTTTAGTCTTATTCCTGCTGCGTCATTTGCAGATTGTGATGATTGTGATACTCAGGAGCATATTTTATCTAGTGAAACTATTGCAAATCCTGATTCTAAAGCTTTAGCAAACAGTGTTTACGGAACGGAGAATTTCTATATTATTTGTAAAGGTAACGTTATTAAGATCGCTTTTGAATGTAAATTTATGTCTGAATGCGTCAAAGAAGGAGAATGTGTTTATTTTTATGTTCCAAAGGATATTATGACATCTTGCGGTAGTGTAATTATTCCTATGGGATCAAAGTTTGTCGGCAATGTTCGGGGTGTGTATAAACAAAGAATGTTTAATAAAAATGCGCGGGTTTATTTAAATATTAATAAACTTATTTTACCTGATAATACAGAAGTAGATGTGAAACTTAAACCTTTCAGTAAAGATTTTTCACTTGTTGAAAATGGTTGGATGACAGCGGGAAAACTTGCGGCTTCAACTGTTGGTTTGGGTATTGTTGGAGCAGGTGCTGGTGCGGGGTTGGCGTTTATTCCGCATCCTCAAAAAATTGCGGTCGGAGCAGCAGCTATTGGTGTACCTGTCGGAACTTTCATCGGACTTGTCACAGGGCTTGTTACACCTGGACTTAAGTATCATGCAAAACAAGGTGAGGAAATAAAGGTTATTTTCTGTGAGAATGCGTGTATTCCAAAGTGTAGTGTTGATGAATATTAACGTAACGGATATCCGGATGGTATATTCCATCCGTTTTGGTAAATCCATGCTGCGCAATATAATCCAAGATTATTTTTATTACAACTTGCTTTAATGTCAGATAGTGGTAAACCTGCTCCATATGGAATAATAGAGTCTTCTGCTTCTTTTCTGTATAATAAAAATACGTCTTGTCCATGCATGTTTGGCGGTTTTGGACCATTTATATCAATTAAGATTATTTTGTCATTGTCCACTACTGTTGTTGAAAAAGTGTTATTTGCAAAAGCGTATAATATGCCATCCATTGTTATAAATGGTACTCGTTTATAGGCAGTGGGCTCATAGTATGTATTATATTGGCCATTAAGATTTTTCCAAGCTTTATTTTGTTTATATCCGCAAGTTGTAATATCTTTACAAGTTAGTGCTATATTCATATATGGTCTGATGTATAATTTAATAAATTCTTCCTGTTCAAGAGATTTATTCCAGGTTTCCATCTCGCCGTTTTCGCTTTCTGATTGTTTTATAGCTTGATTTATTGAGGATACTGCGCGTTTTAATGAGCTTGCAATTACGTGTTTTTTATATGCAGTTATTAATCCCGGAATAGTTATTGCTGCAACGACACCAATAATACCCAGTGTTATCAAAACTTCTGCAAGTGTAAATCCTTTTCTCATATATTCCTCCTGTTTAATATTTTATTGAATTATCCATAATAATATTGATATATGCAATATAATAATACAAGTTATATCTTTTTTTGTCAATAATATATACTTGAGGGATGGATATAACAGATTGGAATAATGACGATATAATGCGTCTGGTTATGGCAAAAGACCATGTAACACAAAAAGTGCTTTTAGAAAGATTAAAGGATTACACAGGGGAAACAATTCCTCAAAGCACTTTTTCATGTAAAATTCGCAGAAATACATTGAAACTTGAGGAATTTCAGAAAATTTGTAAGCTTTTAGGATATACTATCAAACTTGAACAGGTCAAAAAATAGTTTTACCCTTTTATTGCTCCCCAGGCTTTTACATCTCCTCGTTCGTATCTGATTAAGTAGTAAGAACCTGCGGGAATGTATTCAATTGAAGCTTCCTGATAAATATCTGCTTCATCATTAACGGGCGGCATACCTTGTTTTGCTCGTTTTTTATTGGTTTTTGCAATTTCTTTTTCTTCTTTTTTCTTTTTGCGCAGTGCTTTATTATCACGAACCTGTTCGTATTGTGACATGTCAACTTCAACTTTAAAAACAGGAATTATTGCAAGCGCTTTTTTAGATTGAATTAGGATAAGAAAATCTCTTTCATCAGACAGTGCAAGTTCGTAATGTCCGGGCGGAATTATGTTTCCCTGACTGTCACAAATCTCATCAACCAGAGAAAGTGTCGGGTATGAGGATTCACGAAGCCCGTAGCGATAAATTGCCTGTGAACCGACAATTAATCCTGCTGTTATTTGAGGTTCTGTCGGATAAACGCGGGTTTCAGAATGCATCATTATATTGTCGACATAAACGCCTTCAATCATAATTTCTCCAGAGTTTTTTGGATGCTTGATTTGATTTCAGAAAAGCTTTTGCCTAAGGCTCTATCAGAGCCTACAAAAACTAAAGACATAAATTGTTGGGAGTTGCCAAGATTATTTTCTTTAAGTAATTGACGGTAGCTTTCGCGCATAAGTCGTTTTAGGCGATTACGTTTTACTGCGCGTTTGTGGACTTTTTTACTAACAACAAATCCAACTTTTGTTGGATAATCTTCTTTTTTTAGAATCCCTGCAAACAAAGTTACTCCGCCCGAATGGGTGGAGTGTTTAACTTTATATGTAGCTTTAAAAGCTGATCTTTTTTTTAAGCGATATTGCTTTGGCAGCATTTTGCCTCCTGCTGTTTGTCATTCTGAACCGTTTCAAAGACCAGAATGACAAATTGTGCGTGGACTTTTTTTAATATTAAGCACGTTTTTTAGCAGTGATAGCAACTTTATGACGACCGCGAGCTCTGCGTCTGTTGATAACTTCGCGTCCGCCCGGAGTTGACATTCTTGCTCTGAAACCGCTTACGTTTTGTCTTTTTCTTTTAGTTCCTTCTAGTGTACGTCTCATTTTTTTATTTCCTTTTACTATTTATTTGTCGTATAATTCAAATGTTATAGTAAACAAACTTATTAGTCAACAAAATACGAAGGGAATGGTTAAATATTATGAAGAAAAACATAGGATTTATCGGCTGCGGCAAGATGGCAAGCGCTATAATTAAAGGTATTTTAGGTTCTGACAAAGACGAAAATTATATTGTAAGAGGTTCTGAAATATGTGAAGAATTTGCAAAATCTGCTGCTCAAAGACTTGGTATTGAAGTTTTGACTGATAACAAAAAGCTTGTAAAAGATTCTGATATTGTGTTTATTGCAACCAAACCGAATTCAGTTGTAGAGGTTTTAAATGAAATCAAAGAACAATTAACACCTGAAAAACTTTTGGTATCTATTGCCGCAGGTGTAAGTACCGAAAAAATCGGGAATGTTATTCCGCAAAATCGTGTAATCCGTGTTATGCCTAATACTCCTGCACTTGTAAATTTAGGAATGTTTGGGGTTTGCAAAGGTAAAAATGCATCTGATGCTGATTTAGAGCTTATTGAAGAATTGTTATCCGCTTTAGGCAGATGTATTACTGTTGAAGAATCTCAAATTGATATTGTTACAGCTATTTCAGGCTCAGGTCCGGCATTTTTCTATCAGGTTATAGAAGATATGGCGCGAGCAGGTGAAAAACTTGGCTTGGATTATGAAAAATCTCTAATTCTTGCAGCTCAAACGGCATTAGGTTCTGCTCAAATGGTGTTTAACCGCGGTGAAACAACTGTTCAAACTCTTATTGATAATGTTGCAACAAAAGGCGGATGTACATATGTCGGAATTTGTGAAATGAAAGAACAGCACTCTGATAAGTTGTTCTACGATGTAATCGATAAAACAACTCAAAAAGCTAACGCATTAGGTAAATAATTAAGCATAAAGTCTTGGGAAAACATTTCCTACAGGACTATAAGCTAAATCTGAATCAACTCTTGGAGATAATTCTCCTTGGTTATAGCTTGTGCTGAACGCATTTGTTGCAAAAAACGGGTTTGATACATTTTGTGCTTGAACTTTTTTTGCTCCGCGTCCTGCGATTATTGCTGTATTCGGATTTATAGAAAATATACCGTTGACTGGTGCCATAGTATTCCCCAAAAATTTCCCTTACATATATATAAAGTATTTTGGTGTTGAAAAATTGCTATGTAGGTTTACAAATTTTAACAAAAATCATTAAAATACTAAATTTTTCAAAAAAAATGCCGATAACATAAGTAATCTTAGTTAAAAAAAGGGCAAAGTTATGTCAGATTCAAATTTCATGTTTAACAGACCGTATAAACCTTTCGGAATGAATGTAAGAGTTCCGGAAAGAACATTACAGCAGGCAGGGGAAACTTTAGAAGAACTTGTGAAAGCTCCGGCTGCTCCGTTGTTTGAATTCTTAGAAGAAAACGAAGGTGTATTTAACGGCGATGTGGCATTTGAGATTAACAGAACAAATGCCCAGAATTTTACAATCGGTTCTGCTATGCGTATGGAAGATGAAAAAATTAATGGCAGGAACCCGAGTTTTGATATGCACTTCTAGGGGGGGGCTCGGCCGCACTGGGCAACATGCTACCAATTGTAACCTAAAGCGAGTGATACTATTTAAATTCTTACCCTCTTTTATTGTGAGAGGGAGCAGTTGTGTTTGAGCATTTGCAAAAACTACAAATGCGGAAGAGGGTTTGTTTGAATGAATCGAGCTTTTTATTCATGCTAAAATCTTAGTATGAAGTACTTGAAAGATTTTGAAGGCGATTTAAATAAGTGTTCAAAATGCGGGCTTTGTGAGTCTGTTTGTCCGCTTTTTAAACTTAACCCTAATGATTGTGTTGCAAGTAAAGGGAAATTTATTATGCTTCACGGGGTTACAAAAGGTGATTTAACGCTTTCAAAAAATATCAACAAATACATTGATATATGTCTAAAGTGCGGCAAGTGTAAGAATTTTTGCCCAAGCGGTATTGATATTTGCCAGATTTTGGCAACTGCAAAATATGAATATATGAAAAATACTTTATGGGGTAAGTTTATAAATTTTCTTGAAAGCAAGTATATTTTCGGATTGTTTTTGAAGCTTGGCGCGTTTATTTCTGCCCCGTTTCGCCCAAAAAAATCTCATAAAAAACCAGTGCAAAAAGTTGTTTATTTTAAAGGTTGTGTGAATAAAATTTGCCCTCAAACTGATAATTATCTGAACAAAATATTTAAAAACGTACCCTTTGAAATCATCGAACCGGATTTTGACTGCTGCGGTATACCGTTTTTGTCAGAAGGTAATATGGAACGCTTTATTCAGGCGGCTGAACATAATTTAAAACTCTTAGATATTGACTATGATTACCTTGTTACAGATTGCGCAAGCTGTGAAAGTACTTTACACGATTATCCAAAATTTTTAGATTGCGGGGAAAATGTATTAAATGTTGTTAATTGGGGTGAATTGATTGCAAATCAAGGTGTGAAATTTAAATTTAAAAAACCTGTAAAAGTGACGTTTCATAAACCTTGTCATTTGGCTGATGATTCTTTTTGTGAACAAATTTTAGCAAATTGTGAAAATGTAGAATATGTAAAAATGGAAAACTATGATGATTGCTGTGGTTTTTCCGGAAGTTTTGCTCTTAAAAACCGAAAATTATCAATGGAATTATCAAAACAAAAGGCGAAAAATATTGTTGAAACCGGCGCAGATTATGTTATTACAACTTGTCCGGCTTGTGTTTTAGGTTTAAAACAGGGACTGTTTTTGACAGGCGGGAAAACGAAAATAGTTAGTCTTCTAGAATTTTTAGCTAAAGCTGAATCTTACTCATAACGTAGGGCATCAATCGGGTTAAGCAAAGAAGCTTTATATGCAGGATAGTATCCGAATCCTATTCCGATTGCAGCTGAAAAACCCATTGAAAGCAGAATTGATTCAAGCGTTATTGCAACATTCATTCCGCCGTACTTCTGCATTAATAATGCTCCGGCTACTCCGATGAAAACTCCGATAAGTCCGCCTATCATTGATAATAAAAACGATTCTATAAGAAATTGAATTCTGATATCAGAAGCTTTTGCACCGATTGCCATACGAATACCGATTTCTTTTGTTCTTTCTGTAACTGATACTAGCATAATATTCATAATCCCTATTCCGCCGACAATTAATGAAACACTTGCAATTGCACCAAGCAGAAGTGACATTGTTTTTGTTGCGGATTTTATTGTTTCTTGCATTTCAGCAAGATTTCGGATTTCAAAATCATTTTCTTGATTTTTTCCAATATTATGGCGCTGATGCAGTAGCTCTGTAATATCTTCTTGAGCCATATTTATAACTTCATCGTTTTGAGCTTTGACAGCAATCATATTTACAGTTCCCGGAAAATCTGTCCCAAAAACTTTTCTTTGTGCTGTTGTAATTGGGATAAAGACCATATCATCCTGATCTTGTCCCATTCCGCTTGAACCTTTTTTCTTTAAAAGTCCGACAACTTTGAATGGTACGTTACCGATTCTTATTGTTTTTCCTATCGGATCAACATCGCCGAAAAGCTCTGTTGATACGGTTTGCCCGATTATAGCGACTTTGGTGCTGTTTTTGTTATCTTCAGGTAAAAACCCTCTGCCTGATTCAATTTCATAGTTTCTTATCATAAAATAAGGCATTGTAGTTCCGCCAACAGATGTTGACCAATTTTGATTTCCGTAAGTTAGTTGTTTTGCTTCGGATGAATACGGAGCAAGTGCTAAGATCCCTCGGCATTTGGCTTCAATGGCTTCGGCATCTTTCATTGTTAATGTCGGACGTGTTCCTGAACCCATTCTTACTCCGCCGGATTTTGCGGATGCTGAACGTATCATAAGAAGATTGCTTCCCATTGATTCCATATCTTTGGCAATTTTTTTGCTTGCGCCTGAGCCTACTGCAAGCATTATAATCACGGCGCTTACTCCGATAATTATGCCTAAACTTGTCAGAATCGAACGCATTTTGTTTATTTTTAATGACACGGTTGCCATTTTCAATATTGATTTGAAATCGAGCATTTATGTCTCCCTTGTGCGGTGCGCAAGCCATTTTTCTTTAGCTTCATCCAGAACGATGTTTCCGTCTTTGAATTTTACAATTCGTTTTGTATACTCTGCAATATCAGGTTCGTGGGTTACAAGTACTATTGTTTTTCCCATTTCTTCATTGAGTCGTACAAAAAATTCCATAACTTCAATACTTGTTTTTGTGTCTAAGTTTCCTGTGGGTTCATCTGCTAAAATTAGCGGAGCATCGTTAACTATAGCACGTGCGATTGCAACACGCTGCTGCTGGCCGCCTGACATCTGGTTTGGCATATGGTCTTCGCGGTTTTTCAATCCCACAATATTAAGTGCCCATTTTGCACGTTCAATTCTTTCTTCTTCAGGTACACCTTTATAAATCATTGGAAGACAAACATTATCAATTGCGGATGTTCTTGAAATCAGGTTAAATCCTTGAAAAATAAATCCGATTTTTTCACATCTGACCATTGCAAGACGGTTATTATCAAGATTCAACATATCTTCTCCGTCAAGGAAATAGCTTCCGGAGGTAGGTTTATCAAGAGTTCCGAGCATATTCATAAATGTTGATTTCCCTGAACCGGATGTACCCATAATCGCAGTAAATTCTCCTTTTTTTATCGTTAAAGATACATCGTTTAAAGCGTTAAACGAATCTTCACCGGTTTGGTAAGTTTTTATTGCGTGTTTTACTTCGATTAAGTTCATATATTCTTTGTTCCTAAAACTCTTGAAATGACTTGGAAATAATTGGTAGTTACATTTACCTACCCCTATCTGAACATTCCCGGAGGGCCGCCGCGGTGTTTACCTTGGCTCATTGGTTTTGCTTGAGATTTTTTGTTTGATGAACTTATTATTACTTCATCGCCGAGTTTAAGTTTTTTGGAAATTATTTCAACATTTGTGTCATCACTTGAGCCTTCTTTAATATCAACTCTTAACGGCTTTCCGTTATCAAGAATCCAGATCCCGCGGTTTTGGTATTTTTGTCCGTCTGTTTCGGGGGTGTATTTTAGTGCAATACTTGGTGCGCACATTACATCATTACTGCGTTTTGTGATGATTGAAACATTAGCGGTCATTCCCGGTTTAAGTTTCAGGTCTTCATTGTTAACACTGACAATTACGGTATAGGTTACAACGTTAGATGTTGTTGTAGAATCAAGCCGTACTTGTGTGACTTTTCCATAAAAGGTGCTGTCAGGGTATCCGTCAAGATTGTATTCAACATCTTGTCCTTCTTTTACTCTTCCGATATCGGCTTCTGAAACGTTAACTTCAATCTGCATTTTGGTTAAGTCTTGCGCGATTTTGAAAAGTTCAGGAGCTTGGAAACTTGCTGCAACCGGCTGACCTACGTCAATATCACGTGAAATTATTGTTCCGTCAACAGGTGCAATGATTTTTGTATATCCCAAATTTGTCATTGCAGTGTTGTAGCTTGCGCGTGCTTGAGCAATTGATGCTCTTTGAGCCCCTATTGCGGCTTTTTGGGCAAGGTAGTCGCTTTCTGCCTGATCAAGTTCGCTTCTGGCTATGAAATTTTTGGCATAAAGATTTTTGTAACGGTTGTAAGTTTTTTCAGCCATTACAAGCTGGGCGTTAAGTTTTGCCAAATTCGCCTGAGCGTTATTAATTTGTGCGGTATTTTGGTCTACTGCCGCCTGAAAGTTTGCAGGGTCAATTTGGGCAAGTAACTGGCCTTTTTTTACTTCCGCATTAAAATCGACATAGATTTCTTTCATTAGACCTGATACTGTTGAACCAACGCTGACAATGTTTACGGGGTTAATTGTACCTGATGCTTCAACTATATCTGTAATTGTACATTTTTTGAGTTTTTCTGTCTGGTAAGTAATTTTATTGGCGTTGAAATTTGCTGCACAAATTCCGCCTAATGCCAATACAATTATCCCTGGAATTATGAAGCGTTTTTTTAAGTATTTTGTTTTGATTTCTTGTAAATCCATATTATTTTCCTTCTAGGGTTATGGTAACTTCTTGCGGAAGTGAGATTACACTTTCTAAATTTGCTCTTGCTACGTTGTACTTATAGATTGTTTCAATGTAAGAACATTGAGCGTTGTTGTAGTTTACTTTTGCGTCTTGCAATTGAATATAATCACCTAGACCGACATAGTATCTGCCTTCGGCAAGTTCAAAGTTTTCTAGGGTTTGGCGGACTTTAACAGCTAAAAGCGGAATTTGTTTTTCAAGTTCAATCATATTTATGTAAGCGTTTTGAACTTCAAAATATATATCTTGATTAAGTTGGTTTAGTGAATTTTCGGCGATATTTACCTGAAATTTAGCTGCATCAACTCTTGATTTTTGATTCATTATATTAACCGAGCTTGAAATATTAAATCCAAGAGTTAGTGAGTTTGTACGGTTTGTGTCGCGAAATCCGTAGCCTGCTGTAGCTGATAATTCAGGATAGTAATTTCTTTTGGTTAATAAAAGATTTTCTTTCACAGCATCAAGAGTTGAATTGTAAGCTTTTAGATCTGCTCTGTTTTTGTAAGCCATTTTTATACATTCTTCAAACGAATACGGAAATTCTGACATCTTGTAATCAGTCAGAACTTCAAGCTTTTCAACCGATGTGATAAGTTTTGCATCTTCTACATTTGCAGGGATATGATTAATGTTTATTTCTGATGGTTTTGTTATTTTGGTTAAGTCAACCGGAGCAACGTTATCTTGAATATTAAATTCTTCTGTGCTTTCGATAGAATAAGCCGGTGCATTTGCAAGATACATTGCATTGTTTAAGTTTACCAGAGAATTTTTGTATGCTTTTTGAGATTGTATTAGTGTAATTTTAGAATCGCTCAGGGTTACTTCAGCATTAACAAGGTCAATTTTTGATTTAATTCCTTCGTCAAAATAGGCTTTTGTTCTGAGATAATTTCTTTCATTAATATCAACGTAGGCTTCGTTTATTTTAACCGTTGCGCGGGCGGCAAGAACTTCATAATACTTTTGTTTAACGTTAAAAATAGTTTCTCTGACAGTGTTGTCAAAATAATATTGATCTGCAATCAGGTAGAATTTTTGCATTTTAATATTTGCGTTTGTTCTGCCAAAATTCCACAATAATTGGTTTAACTGGGCTTGAACATTATAAGTATTTGTGCCTTGAGTGTAGTATTTTGTATTAGTGTTAGCCAGATTATAACCTGTTCCGACACCAATTGTAGGAAAAAATTCCGAACGTGCGATATTTACGTTAGCTTTTGAAATTCCGTAATTATATTGGGCATTTTTAATATTTGGATTGTTGTTCAGTGCTATAGTTATACAGTCATTTAGAGATAGGATTGAACCCTGCTCAACTTTAATGTCTTCCAAGGCAAACACAGGCGAACTCAATGATAGAGCTAAAATTATACTTAATATTGTTTTTGCAAATTTATGCATTAAAATCCTCATAATCAATATCTATAACGATTAAACTATTAATTTGTTCATTTGAAATCATCCATCGGGGGTAAAACCTTATATCATCATTGTCCGATAGGGTATTGCAAAAAATTTTGCTTGTTTGTAATAATATGGTATTAAAAGAAGAAGGAGTATTTTTATGAACAAAAAATCACTTATTACAATTCTGGCTATATTATTTTTACCGTTACTTGCTTTTTTCGGTTTAACATTTAATCGTGATACCTCTGTTATAGCTGAAGCGGGCGGAAAACCTCAGATTATTAAATTTTCTTCAACTATGTGTCTTGAATGTAAAGAAGTTGAAAAAGTTTTTAAAGAAATTATGCCTAAATACGGTGATAAAATTGTTTATACAGAAATTATTGTTGACAGTCGTAATGATATGAAAAATGCACTTATTAAAAAATATAATGTAACATTAGTACCAACAGTTATTATGTTGAATTCTGACGGCACTCAAGCAAGACGTATTGAGGGGGCAATACCGGCAGAAGAAATGGATGAGTGTGTAAAAGGACTTAAATAATGGAAAATTTAACACAGTTATTTACTAATCAGTCAAGTATTTATATATTATTTTTAGCATCATTTTTAGGCGGATTAATTTCGTCAATTTCTCCTTGCTCATTATCTATGTTGCCGTTGATTATCGGATATATCGGCGGGTATTCTGATGCCAAACCTATGAGAACTCTTTTACAAATGATTATATTTGTAATTGGTTCTGGTCTTGTATTTGCAATAATTGGCGGGATTTGCGCATTTACCGGTAAAATGTTTGTCGGTAACCCTTACTTTGCATTGATTGTCGCATCTGTTGTAATGATTATGGGGCTTAAGATTCTTGGTGTAATTGATTTTGATTTACCTGTAATTATTAAAGAAATTCCGCAAAATAAAGTTAATAACGACTTTTTATATCCTTTAATTTTAGGTGCTGTATTTGCGCTAATCGGAACACCTTGTTCAACCCCTATCTTAGCAAGTATTATGGCATTTGCTTCAATGTCAGCAAAAATTAGTCAGGCAGTTGTAATGTTGTTCCTGTTTTCTATAGGACAGGGCTTGATTTTAGTAATTGCAGGATTTTTGACTTCAAAACTTAAAGCAAACGAAAATTTCTATAAAGTCTCCGAAGCCATTATGAAAGTCAGCGGGGGTTTGTTAATCCTTGTTGCTTTATATATTTTTTATAAGATTTTCGGCTCTGTCCTTGTAAAATAACCTTCTGTATAGTAAAATATACGCATAGAAGGATATTTTTAAGGAGCAGGTATAAATGAAAACTTTCGAAGGACAATTAACTACAACAACTGATGACAAATTTTGTATAATTATTGCAAGATTCAATGATTTTATTGGTTCAAAATTACTGGATGGTGCTGTTGATGAACTAAAACGCCACGGTGTTAATCCTGATAATATTGATGTGGTTAAAGTTCCGGGAGCTTTTGAAATCCCTGTTATTGCCCAAAAATGCGCAAAATCAGGCAGATATAATGCAGTAATAACTCTTGGTGCTGTGATTAAAGGCTCAACATCTCATTATGATTATGTTTGTGCCGAAGTTTCAAAAGGTGTTGCACAGGTAAGTCTTCAAACAGGTGTTCCTGTAATCTTTGGTGTCTTAACAACTGATAATATTGAACAGGCAATCGAACGTGCCGGTACTAAAGCCGGTAACAAAGGTTCTGATGCCGCTAAAGCTGCAATCGAAATGGCAAATCTCGTTAAATTAGTGTAGTAAAACCTTAATAAGGTTTTGGAAAGGAGTTGGAGATGACAGAAGCAATTACCGAGTACAGAAATGAAAATACAAAGGATATCGACCTTTTATCGACTATCGATATGGTTCGTAAAATGAACGAAGAAGATTTGATAGTTGCTAAAGTTGTCGGAGATGAAGCCGCAAATATAGCATCTGCAATCGATATGATTGCAAAAGCGTTTTTAAAAGGCGGAAGATTGTTTTATTTCGGTGCAGGAACATCAGGCAGGCTTGGAATTTTAGATGCTTCTGAGTGTCCTCCGACATTTAGTGTTGAACCTTCAATGGTTCAGGGTATTATTGCAGGCGGAAACGGTGCAATACTTAACGCTGTAGAAGGTGCTGAAGATAGTTTTTCAGCAGGAAAAGAAGATGCAAAAATTTTAACAGATAAAGATGTTTGTGTAGTTATTTCTGCAAGTGGTAATCCGAAATATTTGCTTGGTGTTTTGGAACAAGCTGATGAAGCCGGTGCCGCAACAATTGCCGTAACATGTAATTCGCACGGGGCTATAGCACAAGATGCAGGGCATGTAATATGTGCAGAAGTAGGTCCGGAAGTTATCGCAGGTTCAAGTAGGTTAAAAGCCGGAACTGCACAGAAAATGATTTTAAATATGTTATCAACAGGTGCGATGATTAAAATCGGTAAAACCTATGAAAACTTTATGATTGATTTAAAAGCGGTTAATGAAAAATTAAAAGACCGCGCAATCAGAATTGTTTCTCAAATTGCAGAAGTCAGCCACAGTGAAGCTTTGGCAGCATTATTAAAATGTGATTGGGAAATTAAAACAGCTATTATTATGATAAAAATGAAAACAGATGCCGAAAAGGCAAGATTAGAACTAAGAAAACACGGCGGGGTTCTTCGTAAGATAATCAAGCCTGAGGAAACAGCGGTATAGAGGAAGGCGGGAAGTAATGAAATTAACAGTACTTGGAGCAGGATGTTGGGGGCTTACTTTAGCGTGGCTTTTGACAAATAATTTTGATGATATTACAGTTTGGGGCAGAGCGCAGGATTTGTCTGAGGATTTAATCCAAAATAAACACTGTTCAAAACCGTTAGAAGTACAATTGGATTCTAAGGTTGAAATTACTTCAAACCTGACAGAAGCTATAAAAGATGCTGATATTATTTTATCGGTTGTTGCAACATCAGGAACACGTGACGTGTGTGAAAACTTAAAAGCCGCAGGAATTAAACCTAACCAGATTCTTGTTAATGCTTCAAAAGGTATTGAATTACCGTCACTGATGAGAATGTCAGAAGTAATCAAAGATGTTCTTCCTGAACAGAAATTAGCAATTCTATCTGGTCCAACCCTTGCAAAAGAAGTTCTTCAAGGTAAACCGACAGCAGCATGTGTCGCATGTGAAGATATTGAAACCGCTCAATTTGTACAAAAAGCCTGCAATGTTCCGAACAAATTCAGACTTTACACAAATACAGATGTGATAGGAGTTGAACTTGGCGGAAGTTTGAAAAACGTAATAGCTATAGCCTCAGGTTTTGCTCATACAATGGGATTAGGTGATAACTGCTCCGGCTCTCTTTTAACCCGCGGGATGGCAGAAATCGTTCGAGTAAGTATTCAGCTTGGCGCAAACCCTTCAACTTTATACGGGCTTTCAGGCATGGGCGATTTGATTGCAACATGTTCATCCCCGATGTCAAGAAATTACACAGTCGGCTCAATGCTTGCAAAAGGTAAAAAAATCAATGATATTTTAGCAGAACTCGGGTCAGTCGCTGAAGGTGTTAAAACTTCAAAAGCAATCTGTGAGCTTGCCAAAAAACTTGATATTGAAGTTCCTGTATCCAGTGCGATTTATGAAGCTGTTTATACAGATATTACGCCTGAACAACTTTTATCAAAACTTATGAATAGAAAACTGAAAGAAGAAGAAAGATACGTATAATGAAATTTGCCGTAAGATACTTGAAAAATACATATTATCCTCTAAATGTTCCTGAAACAATTAAGCTGCAAGACGGTCAGATGGTTGTTGTAAGAACTGAAAAAGGTGAAGAAGCTCTAAAAGTTTTTTTAGTAAACTCTGTAATTGAAAAACTCTGGGAAAATGCTAAAAATAAACCAGAACCTTTTTCTGTAATTAGAACCCTTTCGCAGCGGGATTTACAGACACTTGATGAGATAAAAAAAGAGGAAGTCGAAGCGTATTTCAAATGTCAGGCACTTGTAAAACAGCACAAACTAAATATGAATCTTGTTCAGTGCCGTATAACTTTTGACAGACGTAAAATTACGTTTTATTATACTGCGCCTGAAAGGGTTGATTTCAGAGCGCTTTTGAAAGATTTAACCCAAACATTTACAAGAGTAAGAATCGATCTTCGCCACATTGGTGTTCGGGATGAAACCTCAATATTAGAAGGTGTCGGAATCTGCGGTCAGCCATTCTGCTGTTCAAGTTTCTTGAGAAAATTTGCAACAATTAATGTTAAACTTGCAAAAGATCAGGGTATGCCAATCGCACCGGGTAAGATTTCCGGAACTTGCGGACGACTTTTGTGCTGTTTGACATATGAGTATTCAAATTATATTGATGCAGCAAAAGGTATGCCGCCAATCGGGTCTTCTGTTATGACAACTGAAGGGTTAGGCAAAGTTTGTTACCTTCAATTTATGAGCGGAAAAGTTGCCGTGAAACTTGAAGATGGTAAGACAAAAGAATTTGATAAAAACGATATTGAAATGGTTGATGCTGATGTAAACGTAGAAATTGATGTTCCGGCAATCAATAATTACGCAGATGAGGATAGCTCAAATATCGACATCAAGCAGCTTGAAGACGACAGAAACAGTTCAACCGGTAATATTTAAATATAGCACCGATATAGTTATTCTAACCTCTGAGCCAGTATCTATTCATATATCTGTCTCCGACGGGTCTTCCAGACGGGGGCACTTTTTGTGGAAAAAGTGCCTCAAAAGCCAGCACACGTAATTTCGCTAGTTAATCAATTGTAATTACTCAACCTAAGCGAATGTAACTCGCTATCGCTCAAACAAACATTCGCTTGTTATTGTTTCGCAAACATTGATTACTCGCTCCATTAGAGTGCAAATTTTTATTATTTCCCCTTTAGAAAATTGTACCAGTAATTTCCTTTTCCGTCAGGACTTTTGTTGTTTAAGGCGAAATAAGCACAGGTATGAGATACACTTTCGTTTTCTGTACTGCAATATTTGGCTATTTCTTTTTCATCTGTTAATTGTTTGCTGCCTAAAGTATTCCATATTGCTCCTGTATATGGAACAATACTATTGTTTTCGGTAAATACGAATACAAATCTGTCAACGCCCCATTTATTGGGTTTATTAACTCCGTTTATGTCGACACAAATTTTAGGACCATATGAAAGATTTTGAAATCCTGCATTATCATCCATATTATATGTACGTCCGACTATATCAATAAAGACGTTAGATTGGTCACAAGGATATTGAGTAACTTCCTGGTTGTTAAGGTTTAAGTTTTTAATTTTGTGAATTTGATCGAATGTGCGGTGGTTCCAGCTAGTGTTTGTTGTAACCCCTTTATAATAAGACATGAATTTTTCCAAAGATTTATTAGAGTTCCATGAAGCTCCATCATATACGGAATCCTGATAATCTCTAAATGGCATATCAGTATCAGCGTAAAAACCTCTTGCAGCTTGATTAAGTTCTGAATAAGTTTTTTTGAATTGTGATTCAAGTTTTTTGTCGCGCAGGTGATTGTTTAAAGTCGGAATAGTCATCGCTGTAACTACACCGATTATGCCAAGGGTGATTAGAACTTCTGCTAAAGTAAATCCCTCCTCGGCCGGAGTGGGCAATATGTTACCAATTTTAGCATCTTTTGCTAGTGTAAAATTAACTTTCATATTTTCTCTCCTTTTTGCTAGTGACACTAGTTGTATTAATTGCTAGTGTAGCAAACAATTTAAAAATGAACAATGATTATTTACAAAAATTTGCAAAGAATTTGAAACGGCTGAGGAAAGAAAAAGGATTTACACAAGATGATTTAGCTTCTGATGGTATTTCGCGCTCTATGGTTAGTCTGATTGAAATTGCTAAAACGGACTTAACTGTTTCAAAAGTAAAATTATTGGCTGATACATTAGGGGTTCATCCAAGAGATTTGTTTGATTTTGAATAAATTAAAA
>CASLVD010000046.1 GCA_949398305.1 uncultured Candidatus Melainabacteria bacterium
AAGTTATAAGTGAAGATACTTTGTTTGGCAAAATTGTTAACAGTGATATAACAAGAACTGATGTGACAACATTTTTGCTTCAGGATGATTTAACATTTAATTATGAAAAAGGTCCGATTAGTAGAATTCATGCATACGGGGCTTATCGCGGGAATTTGAATATGATATGGGATTCAAATTATTCAACTGATTATGATAATAATCTTACACAAGTTGGTGTGTTTGGTTCGTTTAGGAATCCTGATTACAAGTTTAAATTTGCGGCAAATCCGATCCCGAAAGGCGGCTTAAATTATATTGACAGATTTGTATCTGATGCGTATTTTGTTAATACCAGTATTCCGAACCATCAGCTTGTTGCGGGATATTCAAGGGTTCAGACAAGTGTGGAGGGTGGTGCTTCTACTTATGTTTTACCGTTTGTTGCCAGATCTCAGATTGCAAGAAATTTTAGTAATGTAAAATCATTATCTCTAAAGGCAATTGGGAATTATCAATATTTGGATTACAATTTGTCAGTTGGAAGTGCCGGAAGATATATTACAAGCGGAATGCCGGGTGCGGAATTTAACGGCTGGGTGAATTTAAAACCATTTGGCAACAGGAGTAAAAAATACGGCAAGTTAGTCTTAGGCGGCGGGTTTAACGGTGGACATAATAGGATTGATTATGCAGTTGCAACAGGATATATTGGTTACCACCATAAAAAACTTTGGACAAATTTTGAAGCATCAGTTGCGGATGGTTACAGCGGCTACAATGGTATTAGTAAAAATGAAGCAGGCGGCTGGGCTGCTACTTTAGGCTGGAAGTTCAATCCGCATTTTCAATTGCTTGGCAGGGTTGATCAATTTGACCCGAATAGAAACATGTCGAATGATTTACGTAATGAATATACTATTGGAATTAATTGGTTTATAAAGGGGCAGGCACTAAAGATTATGCTAAACTATGTGTTCTGTGACAGTCAGAACAGACAGGATAGTCATAAAATAATTTTAGCGACCCAGATTGTTTTGTAGCTTATTTGTATTCGATATATTTTTTCCAATATGTATCAGAAGACGTTACATCTTTGCCTTTAGCTGATTTCCCTGGAGGTGCAATATTATCGACAGGGAAGTTAAAAGGACAGTTATCAAGTGCAGATTTTGCATTTGTATATTTTTTTGCTGTTCCATCCCAAGTAGGTCTAGTATTGCCAAGATTATCGGTATGCAAAGCATCTGCATTACATAAAACTATCTGTCCGGCGTAATTGTTAGGATTATCTTCATCGTTATATAACCATTTAGCAACCATTTTAGAACTCATTGGAATGAATGCAAAAATATCTATATTGTATCTGTTAGGGTTTCCTGATCCGTTGATATCAACACAAATAATAGCATTTTCCAAGTTAAAAGTCCATATACGTCCTTTTGAATCTAACCATATTTGTCCGTTATCACATAAATAATTACTACCGGCTAATTTTTGCAGGTTGCCGGCGCCATTTAGGGCAAAACGGTATGGACCGGGACTGCCACCGCCGTTTTTATATATGCTTGATAATTGTGTTGCAATAGCTGCTACACCTTGGTTACTTTCAAATCTATTTCCACCATTAAGCATTGACATGAATTCTGTTTGCCATTGATTAAATTTTGCATAATCGCTGTTGTCTTTTGTCAAGCTATATGCATATTCCCCAACATCACCTTTTTGGTAGTTTAGCATCGTACCGATTTGTTTGATGTCACTGTAGGTTGAACGAAACTGTTCTTCTAAAACTTTTGATCTGTAATTATATGCAAGTGTCGGAATAGTCAAAGCCGAAATCGCTCCGATAAGTCCTAGTGTCACCATAATTTCTGCCAGAGTAAACCCTGATTTTTTATTTAAATTTAAACCAAACACTATAAATTCCAATCCTCAATTATCTATAAATTTATATATTTATTATAACGTATTTTTTGCATTACGTCTAGTATGTGAGGGTAAAAATTTACCCCCACGCTATAGTTTGTTGGGTTTTACCACAACAAGTAATTAGTTTTTTAACAAAATTTTCAAAGTATCTTTTTCTTTATTCTTTTCAAAAGCTTCTATAGCATCATCAAAAGAATATGTTCCTGAAATAAGTTTTGAAAAATCAACTTTCCCGGATTCCAAAAGTCTTAGTGCCGGAGGGAATTGTCCGCAGCGAGAGCCAAGAACGGTTATTTCATCAATAACAATCGGGGCAAGATTAAATTCTTTAGAAGCTGCAACTGTACTTTTTAGAACAAGAACACCTCGCGGTTTTGTAAGTGCTAAAGCTGTTTCAAATCCTGAAATTGAACCTGTTGCTTCTACTACAACATCATATTTTTTCTCGATTGCAAAATCATTTAGTAAAGATGTTTTAACTCCTTGTTCTTTTGCTATGTCAAGTTTATTTTGGTGTTTACCGACTAATGTTACATCAAGGTTTTGAGCATTAAGTGCCAGTGCCGTAATTAATCCTAATTTACCATCGCCAAGAACAATAACTTTTTCAAACGGTTTAATATGGTGTTGTTCTGTAATTTCTAAGGCTGCGGCAAGCGGTTCTACAAACACGGCTTGAGTATCCGGAACATTTGCAGGGACTTCAAAAAGCACTTCAGTCGGCATTGTGAAATATTCTCCAAATACTCCGTCTTTTCTCCAAATTCCTAATGTGTGGCGATTTGGACAGTGACGGTAGAGCTTTTGGGCACACCAAGGACAATTCGGATCTTTACAGCCATAGCTGATTTCAGGTACTACACGTTTTCCGATAAGTGATTTATCTTCTCCGTTTACTTCTTCAACAATCCCGACAGCTTCGTGTCCTAAGATTCCTACATAACCCATATAACCTTTTGTTATTTCGTAATCGGTATTACAAATTCCTGCCATTGTTACACGAACCAATGCTTCTCCTTTTTGCGGAACAGGCTTTTCGTAATCGTTTACAAGTTTCAGTTCTTTATCAAATACTACAGCTTTCATTATTTTCTCCTTATTCTTCAAGTTTTTTCCAATCCTGTGCGGCTTTATTTAAAATTTCTTCTGTTGAAGCTTTATCAAGAAGGATTTCTTGAGTTGCCGCATTTATTATATTATTGATTTCTTTTTGATTCTTTTGGGTTTTGTAAACCGGCTGAACTTTATTTAATTGTTTTGCGCTTATTACCCGGGCTTTTGCCATTAGGTCATTTTTATCATATTTTGTGTAAAATTCGTTTTGAAGTGTTGTTTTATTAACGGCTAAAACATTAGTAAGTTTTGCCAGTTCAAGCTGGTTTTTATCGTTTGTCAAAAACAATGCAAATTTTAGGGCTTCGTCTTTGTGTTTTGCACGAAGCGGGATTACAAAATTCATCAGTGAAAAATCGTATTGTCCGAGTGTTCCTGTTAATTGCGGAGCAATATCGGTTTTTGCATAAGTTGATGGAGCATTTTCTTTTATCATATTTAAGAAGTTTGCCCCTGCGCCAAGCATTACAATATTTCCTGACATATATTTTTCAAGTGATTCCTGAAGTGTCATTGTCACGGTTTCTTTTGGTATTAAACCGTTAGAATACAGGTATTTGAACAAATCAAAAACATTAACGGCAGTTTCTGAAGTTAGAAGTTTTGATGAAGATGCTCCGAATTTATTTAGAATTTTTAGCATTGTATCGTTTTCTGTAATATTTGGCAGAAGGATATATGCGTTTGTTTTCATTTTTACGATATGTGCATATTGTGCGATTTCCATATAGGTTTTTGGAACAGGAATCCCTGATTTAGAAATTAAATCCTTGTTAAATATTGTAATAGCGCTTGTTGCATACCACGGAATTGAATAAATTTTTCCGTTATATTTTAGTGAATTTAAAATTTCTTTGTTAAATTGTTCGGTACTTTCTTCGGGAATTTCATAAAGCGCGCCTTTATGCGCCAGTGTTGCCGAAAAATCAGGATTAAGGTTAACCAAATCCGGAGGGTTGTCACTTAGGACGGAAGCCAGTGTGCGTTTTTCGCCTTCTGAAAACGGTACATCAACCCATTTTATTTTAATTTCAGGATTTTGAGTCTCAAACTCTTCAATTACACCGTTAATGTATGGCGCGAAATCGTTCATTTGCAAAGTCCAGAAAACTACTTCATTATTTTTTAACTGTTCTTGCGGCTTATTTTTAAATATAAAATAAGTTCCGGTAATCAAAATTACTGCGGTTAAAATTGTTATCCAAAAATTTCTGTTCAAAATATTGTTTCCTTTATGTTAACTTCACAATTATTTGTAAAAATATTTACCCCTGCTATAATTATACTATGAATAATTTATTTACTGAACTTGAAAATCAAAATAAACAAATTCCTTTAGCGGAAATTTTAAGACCTAAAACCTTGGAAGATTTTTTAGGGCAAAGTAATGTAATATCTTCTCGCAGTCCGCTGTTGAATTTGTTAAAAACCAACAGATTATTTTCATTAATTTTGTGGGGAACTCCGGGATGCGGAAAAACAACGCTTGCAAGACTTATTGCTACAAAAACCAATGCCGCGTTTATTGAAATTTCTGCTGTTACATCCGGTGTAAAAGATATTAAAGAAGCTGTAGATAAAGCAAAAGAAAATCTTCGTTCAGGTCAGAAAACAATTTTGTTTATAGATGAGATTCACAGATATTCAAAAACCCAGCAGGATGCGCTTTTGCCTCATTTGGAAAACGGAACATTGTTTATGATAGGTTCAACTACCGAAAACCCGTCTTTTCAGGTTGTTCCTGCGCTTTTATCCCGTCTTCAGGTAATCCGTCTGAATTCTATTGATGATGAGAGTATGGCAAAAATTATTAAAAAAGGATTTTCGTATCTTGCGACAAATTACACATTGATGGAATGCGAAAGCGGAGTTTTGGATTTTATTATAAATCTTGCACGCGGAGATGCCAGGTACGCTTTAAACATTACTGAAAACGCATATTTCGCAAGTGATTTGCGTGATAATAAAAGACTTTTAACTGTTAAAACGATTGAAGAAATCTGTCAGCAGCGTAATACAAGATATTCGCGTCAGGAACATTATGACTGTGCTTCGGCTTTTCAAAAAAGTTTAAGAGGATCAGATCCTGATGCGGCGATATACTATCTTGCAAAAATGATTACAGCAGGTGAAGATCCGAGGTTTATTGCCCGCAGACTTATTGTCTGTGCTTCAGAAGATGTAGGAAATGCGGATACGAATGCATTAAATGTTGCGGTTAATGCTTATAAAGCTGTTGAACTTCTCGGGCTTCCGGAAGGCAGAATTCCGCTTGCACAGGCTGTAATTTATGTAGCAAAAGCTCCAAAATCTAATGAAGCGGTTTGCGCGATAGGGGAGGCTATGGCAGATATCGCAAACGGTAAAGATTTTCCGCCGCCAATGCATTTAAGAGATTCTCATTATAAAGACGCTTCTAAATACGGTTTTGGTATCGGGTATGTTTATTCACATGATGCGCCTGAAATTGAACAGCAGTTTTTGCCGGATGAACTTGTAGGACGGAAGTATACTAGATAATATTTGCAAAGCTTAGGAAATATTCTTCAATAATATTCATAAGCATTGGAAGAATCCAAACCATAATAGCAGCTCCAAGTACAGGTTTGAACAGGAAGCTTAATTGGAATACGTTTACTTGCGGGGCTGTTCTTGAAATTACACCAAGAATAATATCTTGCGCTAATGTCGCTAATAACACAGGAGATGCTATTTGAAGCCCCATATATAAAGTATTTGATGACATTTTTATAAGTAAATCCATTTTTACAAGCTGTGAAAGCGGAACATGAGCTGAATACAGCGGAAAAATTTCAAAACTTCGAACCAGAGCTTTAAAAAGCCAATAAATTCCCCCAAGATGGATGAATATCAAAATCCCCATCAGCGAAATCATTTTGGTAAGAATTGAAACCTGCGCAGAAGTTGTCGGATCAAGAGCTGTAGCAGAAGATAAACCCATTTGCATATTAATCATTTCCGCGCCGCAATCAATTGCAATTGTAACTAATTGCGCCATATAACCTATCATAGCGCCGACTACAACGTTTAATAGTAAAGACAGCATAAATGAATCACAATGAGTTAAAACTTTTTCAGGAGACAAAAAAGGAACAATAAAAATAGTTACAATTAGTGCAAGCGGAATTTTTACAAGGGATGGGATATCTTTTCTGTTAAAAATAGGGCAGAATCTGAAAAAACCTATCATTCTCGCAAAAACTAACGCACCTGCCATAAGGTAGGTGTTTATCTTAGGAAACATTTGCATTATTGCTGTGTAAATATCGTTCATTTATTATCTTCCGAGGATTTTTTTAGTTTCTACAAGATTTGGTTTTGGCATTGCAGTTTTTTGTGCCGGTGTGTATTTTGCACGCTGATTTTGGTCAATATACGGAACTTTGCCCGGATTTTTCATTATTTCATTAATGTTATCAATGTTTTTAAATTTATCTTTCATTTCGTGTTCAAAAGGTGTTGTGTACTTGTAATAGTTTGAATCAAGTACAAACTGCTCGCTTTTTGGTACTGTGTTAAACGCTAGCACCATACCTTCTGTGAAAAGATTAGTCAAAAGTTTGATAAATCCAACACCACCGATTATGATAACAAGAAATACACCTAAGATTTTAGGTGCAGCAGCAATTGTCTGCTCCTGAACCTGTGTTACTGCCTGCAAAATTCCGACAACAAGACCTATACCTGCCGCTACAAGCACGCAAGGCATTGAGATTGATAACATTATTAAAAAACCTTTAGCTAAGTATTCCAGTAAAATTTCCATTTTTTTAGTCCTTCTAGTTATAACTTGAAACAAGTCCCTGTACAATCAGCGCCCAGCCGTCAACTGCGATAAATATCAAGAGCTTAAACGGCATTGAAATAATCGTTGGCGATAACATAAACATCCCCAGTGCAAGCAAGATATTTGCTACAACAAGGTCTAAAATGATAAATGGTACAAAGATTATGAAACTTATTTCAAATGATGTTTTTAATTCACTTATGATATAAGCCGGTGCAACTTCCCAGATTGAAATATCATCAGGAGATTGCGGTTTGGTTTTATGTGCAAGCTCGACAAAGAATGTTAAATCGGTTTCGCGGGTTTGTTTTAACATAAATTCTTTTAAAGGTTTTGAGCCTTCTTGAATTGCGGCTATCATATCGTGATTTTTCTGATAAGGGACAGAACCCATATCGTACATTTTTTGGAATGTCGGTCCCATAGTATAAAAAGTTAAAATAATTGATAAACCGATAATTACAATTGCGGGAGGAACTTGTTGTGTACCCATCGCGGTTTTAAGCATTGCAAATACAACAACGAATCTCAAAAAACTTGTCATACAGCAAAAAACAAACGGCAGTAATGAGAATAATGACATTACTACAAGCATTTGTAAAACAGGATTTAGATTTTGTAATTGGTCCATATAGTTTTCCTTATTGTTGTTTTCTCTATTGAGAGTCAGGGTGTTCCCTGTCAAAACTAATCAAATTTAAAGCTGTCGGTAATAACATTTACCCTTTATAATTCGTTAATTTTCATAGCCATTTCTTTCATTGTAGAAAATCCGCGGCTTTTTGGAGTGTCAAAATCAAGGGTAACTGATTTTGAAGGTTTTCTTTCTCCTGCACGTCTGTCTAAAGTAGGTTTGTTTACATTAATTGGTTCAAGATGAACCTGTTGTTTGGGCTGTTTTTGAGGAATCTCAATTTCTTCTGCATGAAAAACAGGCTGTTCAAGTTCAATATTTCTGAATCTTTCAAGGCTTTCTACAGGGTTGTGTCTTGTGTTATTGTCAAGACGGGAGATAAGTGTTGTCCTGTCAACATCTGATGCTATAAGAAATTTTTCGTTTCCTGCTCTTACAACGTGAAGTGTTTTTCGTGGATTCAGACTCATAGATTCTTCTACGCTTAAGAAGTTTGTTTCACCTTTGCGCATAGTGCCGTCTGTGAATTTTTTGTACACAAATACGGCAAAGCAAATTAATCCTATCATTGCCATTGTGTATACTGTAAAATTAGCTATATATCCGCCCATAAGTCTTGTATCTCCCCTTACTTAATAATTATTTTAATTATTAAATATTTTCATCTTCAAGTTCAAAGTCGCTGTAATCAAATTCTTCTTCATCATTTGAAACTTCATTACCTTGTTCATCGTAAGATTCATTTGATTCTTCATATTCAGAGTTTTCATCACTGTATTCGTCTGAAATTCCCTCATTATTGTAAGATTCTTCTTCGTAATTTTCTTCAGAACCGTTTGACGAAATTCTGCCGCTGCCGCCTTCTGCGATTATATTGTTAATTTTTACTCCGTATCGGTCGTTTACTATAACAAGTGAACCGCTTGCGATAGGCTTCCCTTCTACTTTTAAGGTTACGTTATTGTTGTAAAGAGAAGTTAAATCTACGACAAGTCCGTCTTCGATATCTTTTAATTCTCCGAGGCTTATTTTTACAGCATCAAATTCTGCATACATTTCGACTTCAATGCTGTCCCATATATTTTGATGAGTTTCACTCATATTATCTCCTCCGTCATTTTCTTCAGGTATCAGTAAATCCATATTAGGGTTGAGTCTTACGGGTAAATTTTCACCGTTAATTGATAGTGTAAGACTTTCGATGTTACTGTTTTCAAACACAACAACATCATCGTTTTCTAAATTTTTTAAATCATAAAGTGAAAATCTTGTGTTGCCGACATAAACTTTTGCAAAAGTTTCAGATGTCGAAAAACTGCTTTGAGAAAATTTTTCACCTGATGATGTGATTTCTTCCGGATTAAGTAAAGCTAAAGGCAGGGTTACAATTACTTTTCCTGTTTTTTTGTTGTATTCTTCAATTTCTTTAATTAAAAATGTTAAATGGATAAGGTCAAAGTTACTGCGCTTAAGCTCTGCCTGCGGCGGTTCTTGCAGAACAAATTTCAAATGCTCAAACATAAAATCGTTAAATGAAGTTATAACTTTAGCTTCAAGTTCTGATATTTTATTTATATTGAATTTACTTTTTGATTCGCCCAAAACCTTGTTTAATATTATTGCAATAGCTTTATCAGTAAGTCTGAAGAACATATCATATTCTTCATTGATTCTAATTTTTGTAACAAAGCAGGATTCGTTATCGATAAGACAGTTGATATTTTTGCTTATTCCGATAAGTTCAAGTTTAAAATTAGGGTTAAAGAATTCGTCATAAGATTCCTGAATCATTGCAGGAAAGACATTTTGATACCAGTTGTATTCTTTAAACAACTGTTTTGTGGATATTGAATTTTGCAATTTGTCTTCCATAACAACTATCCCTTGACTCATCCCCGGAATATCAGACAATATTCCCCATAACTACAATATTACATATTTGGTATGATTACATCAATCTTTTAATGGATTTTTTGGGGGAGTCAATAATCAAATTGTCATTCTGTGGTGTCAAAAATTTGTTATTCCTGATTACGATCCGGAACCCGTTTAAATTTATCTCCGATGGGTCTTCCAGACGGGGGCACTTTTTGTGGAAAAAGTGCCTCAAAAGCCAGCACACGTAACTTCGCTTGTTAATCAATAGTAATTGCTCAACTTAAGCGAATGTAACTCACTAATGTTCAAACAAACATTCGCCTGTTATCGTTTCGCAAACATTGATTACTTGCTCCGTTATGGTGCAAAAATTTACTTTGTCATTCTGAGCTATACGAAGATGTTCTGTCATATTGAATTAGTATTTAAATATCTAACCCCGTGAACATTTCAAGAGAAGTTACATTTTTTAGTGCAGGATATTGCTCAATGTCATAGTTATTTACAAAATCAATAGCTTCATTACGTGCAATTTCAAGAATTTTAGCATCACGTACGATATCAGAAATAATTAAATCAGGCAGACCGCTTTGCCGTGTTCCTAAAAATTCTCCCGGACCTCTTAGCTGTAAGTCTTTTTCTGCGATAACGAACCCATCGTTTGTTTCGGTCATAATTCCAAGGCGTTCTCTGGTTTCTTGCGAACGGGAAGATGTTATCAGGACGCAATAAGATTGAAGCGAATTTCTGCCGACACGCCCTCTTAGCTGATGAAGCTGTGAAAGTCCGAAACGTTCGGCGTTTTCTATCACCATAACTGTTGCGTTTGGCACATCAACACCGACTTCTACAACGGTTGTAGATACAAGAATGTCGAATTTACCTTCTTTAAATTCTTTCATAACCTCGTCTTTTTCATCATTTTTTAGTTTGCCGTGTAGAAGCCCGATTTTATATTGTGGAAATACCTCATTTTGAAGTTTTTCAGCTTCAATTGTTGCGGCTTTTGCAGATAATGTTTCGCTTTCATCAATCAGCGGGTAAACCACATAGGCTTGGCGTCCTGAATCCACTTCCTGCTTTATTAAATCCCATACGGTTTTATGAGAGCCTGTAAGTGTTGTTTTTATTGGTTTTCTGCCTTTTGGAAGTTCATTTATAACTGTTAAATCCAAATCACCGTGAACGGTTAGTGCTAAAGTCCGCGGAATAGGTGTTGCTGTCATTGTAAGCATTTGCGGGTTTTGCGATTTTTTCTTTAATACATTGCGCTGTTTTACTCCGAATCTGTGCTGTTCATCAACAACAATTGCACCTAAGTTGTTAAATTCAACATTTTCCTGAATCAGAGCGTGAGTTCCTACAGCAATATGTGTTTGCCCGTTTTTAAGATCGGTTTCAAATTTTTGACGAACTCTTTTTCCGTGGCTTCCAAGGAACAAGCCTACACTTAATCCCATTGGTGTAAGCCATTCAACAAGATTGTTGTAATGCTGCTGGGCAAGGATTTCAGTCGGCGCCATAAGTGCACCCTGATAGCCGTTTTCAATTGCCGCAAGAAGCATAATTGTTGCAACAACGGTTTTTCCGCTTCCGACATCCCCTTGAAGAAGTCTTTGCATTGGTGTATCAGAGTCCATATCGTTTAAAATTTCATTTACTGCCTGTTTTTGACCTGAAGTTAATTCAAACGGAAGATTATTTATAAATTGCTGTACAAGTCCGTCTTTATGAACTTTTAAGGCATATGAAGATGTATTTTTGGCAGTGTTTTCTCGTAATCTGATTAGTTTTAACTGCACAAGGAAAAGTTCTTCAAAGATAAGTGAAAATCTTGCGTGTTCAAGATTATTTATTGATTCAGGAAAATGAATCTGCTGAACAGAGTCCTTTTTATTTAAAATTCCGAGACGTTCTTGAATTTGTTCAGGAATAATGTTTACTATGTCGTTTTTGTAAAGCTCAATAGCGTTAAAAATTGCACGGCGCAGAGTTTTTATACTTAAGCCTTCACAAACTGTGTAAATTGGTACAATTCTTGCAACGTTCAGGTTTTGGCTATCTGAATCCTCCATAAATTCACCGCTCATAATTGAATATGTCGGTTTATCCATTGTTAATTGATTGTTGTAGGAATTAAATTTTACTGTTCCTGAGACCATAATCCCCGCATTTACAGGAAATTGAGCCTTGGTGCGTTCAAGAAGATATTTGTTTCCTTTTGCCTGAAAAAAGCTTAATTCAAATTTTCCGCTTTCGTCTTGAATAACAACTCTTATAACAGATAAATTATTTCTTGTATTGAATGCCGAAACAGATTTTATGTATCCGAAAACGCTTGTTGTCTGACCTTCTTTGAGATTTTTGATAAGCGTGCGGGAAGAATAATCGATGTGCTTTTTAGGAAAATACATCATTAAATCCTGAGCAGTAAAAATTCCGAGTTTATTTAATTTATAAGCAACTTTTGGACCTACACCTTTAATATACATTACATCAACTTCGGACGGGTGTTTTTGACGCTGAAGCTGCATTGTTTCTTCTTCCTCTTTTGCGGCTTTTTCCTGAGCTAAATCTGCTTTGATTGTTTTAATAAGCTGTTCAATGGATTTTCTGCGTTCCGGAACTGAAGCGTAAGGGTAAACATCAAATGCTTCAACAAGTACTGCCCAGCGCGGATTTTTCTTTGATAATTTATAATATTTTTTTGCTTCTTCTTTTATAAAACTTGAAAATTTCTGCCTTTTACCATGAATATCAATATAACGATATTTCACTTCAATATCAATCGCAGCTTTAATTTTATCAAGATTCTCAATCATATAATAATTTTACAACAAGATTGTGAATTTTGCTAATACTGTATTTTTAACGGATAATCGCCTGGGATTTTCCAACCGTTCTGTCTTATGAGTTCCGTGCAGTAATGTCCTATTTGAGCACAGCTATATTCACTTCCATTGTATAAAGTTTCTTTTTTGCCGTCCCAAGCATACATATAAGGTTCTAAACCTTTACCGTAATGTGGCTGCCATAGTTTGCTTTTTTTAATAGGATGAAAAATGAAAGTAAAAGAACATCTGCCGGCTTGTTTTTTTTGTTTTAAGCATTTTTCAGGATTTTTTGGGAAAAAGCTAATATCTCTGGTGTCAATTCCCCTATAAGCAAAGGCACTGCCATCAGCTAATATATAAAGAGTTTTAGTTGCGTTCGTTGCTTCATTTCGGATGTGTTTTTTTAGCATAACTTTCATATGCGGTGCTAAGTATTTATCAAATGCTGCATCTACATTTTCAACTTGGTCAATTGCACTTCCGTCTTCATTGTATGAATTTCCTGATGCTGCCCAGTAATCACTCCATCCTTCATATTCGTCATTTACAACAACAGAAAGTTTTATTGCCTGATTAAAAAGGGAATAGAATTTTTTTAATCGAGTTTCTGTTATGTGTTTGTTATAAGCAGTCATTAGAGATGGAATTGTTAATGCTGCAACAACACCGATTATGCCGAGGGTAATTAAAACTTCAGCTAATGTAAAACCTGTTTTAGAAAATACTGGTGGCATAGCATTAAACCATTTACACTTATTTTGCCAGAATTCGTAATGTTGATTTAAATTTACCCCTTTACCTCTCATTCTTAATTCTCCTTATCTCCGATTGCATAACTTAACACAACTAGAGTGTAACATAAAAATACGAAAAGTATCCTATTATCTACGAATATTAATATATTAATTAACATTGTTCACTGTATATATGTTGCGGGAAATTTTCTACAATTAAATCTAAAGGAGAATGTAGTGGCAAAAAGCAGTTTCGGACAAAAGCTCAAACAAATAAGGAAAGCAAAAAATTTGACGCAAGAAGCGTTAGCAGAACTTGCAGGAATTAATGAAAAACATATTTCAAAAATTGAAACGGGTGTTTATTTCCCGACATATAATACTTTAAATAAAATATTGAACGCTTTAAATTTAAAAGTTGAAGATGTCGGACTTGACTTAGGCTCTTTAAAAACTAACGATAGCCCTTTTTATATTAAATCTTTGCAGATTTTAAATGATGCAAAATCAGAGCAGGAATTGGAATATTACTTTGGGGTATTAAGACAGGCACAAAAAGGAATAGAAATATTAAAAGAAAATTAGAACAAACTTTGTTGAGAGGATTCTGATTTAACCTTGTATCCAAGGTGTCTGTAAGCTTGCGGAGAAACTTTTCTGCCTCGCGGTGTGCGTTGTAAAAGTCCTGCTTGTAGTAAAAAAGGTTCACAAACATCTTCAATTGTTCTTGAATCTTCACCGATTGCAGCGGCGATTGTTTCAATTCCGACAGGGCCGCCATCGTATTTTTCAATTATTAATTTTAAAAGATTTCTGTCAGTTGTATCAAGCCCGAATTCGTCAATTTTCAGAATGTCGAGTGATTCGTTTGCGATATTTTCTGTGATTTTGCCGTTGTATTTTACAAGTGCGTAATCGCTTACACGCTTAATTAATCTGTTTGCAATACGCGGAGTACCTCGTGAGCGTCTTGCAATTGCGTAAGCTCCTTTTGTATCAATTTCGATATCCAGAATTCCTGCGGTTCGCTTAATTACCTGAGCTAATTCTTCATCTGTATAGAATTCAAGCCTGTGGATAATCCCGAAACGGTCACGTAACGGACCTGATAGTTCTCCGGCTTTTGTTGTTGCGCCAATCAGGGTGAATTTTGGCAACGGAACGCGTAAAGTCTTAACTGTTTGGCTTTTTCCTGTTGTCATATCAAGGTAAAAGTCTTCCATGGCAGGGTATAAAATCTCTTCAGCTACTTTATTAAGTCTGTGAATTTCATCAATAAACAGGATTTCGCCGCCTTGAAGTGACATTAAAATTCCGATAATATCGCGAGGACGTTCTAATGCCGGAGCTGATGTGATTTTTATATCAACACCCATTTCTTGAGCTATAACGCCGGCAAGTGTTGTTTTCCCAAGTCCAGGAGGTCCGTAAAATAGCAAATGGTCAAGCGGGAGTTCTCGTTTTTTTGCCGCCTGAATAGTGATTTTTAGAGTATCTTTTAATCCTGATTGACCGATATATGTATCAAAGGTTTTCGGGCGAATGCAGTTTTCAAAATTTTTATCAAGCTCAATTGCTTCCGGTTTAACTACCGGATTTTTCTTAACTGCAGGTGTGTTGTTTTTAAAATCGTTATCGTCAGAAATAATACTCATACTTACTTAAGTATAGCATAAAAAATGTTTTAATAAAATTATTTAATTATTTATTAAAATTCATCTTTTCGTATTAGTTTAAATATCAGTCGCTGTGGTATAATTTCAGTATTATGGAATGTCCAAAATGCGGAGCAGAAATTAGTAAAAGTGCGATGGTGTGCCCGAATTGTAAGAAGGTGCTTAAAATCGTCTGCCCTGTTTGTAAAACGGTTAACGAAAAAAATACCTGCCGTAAGTGCGGTGAAATTCTTGTTACAAAGTGCGCAAAATGCGGAAAAATTAATCTGCTTAAAAATCCTAAATGTATAAAATGCGGATATTCCAATGAAATCAGTGCAGTACTGGGAGAATCCAATACTGACAGCTTTGCTGTTGTAAGAATCGATTTTCCAAATAGTGATGTCGTAAAAGCAAAGCTTGGTTCTAATCAGCTTTATCAGAAATTTTGGACAAATTTTGATTCACTTATTGCTTCTTATGTTCATTCCTTAAATGTAAGACGTCAAATTGTTAACGGTGATGTTTATATTATCAGGTTTAACAAAGATTATACACTTTCTGCTTCTGCAAATTCTGCAATTCAGGCTACAATTGAGCTTTTGAATATGATAACCAAGCTTAATGTGAAATTATTGAAGAAAAAAGGGATTGCTCTAAAGTGTAATTTTACAATCATGCAAAGGGATGCCGATAAAAACCCTTATGATATTGATTCAAAATTCCACGCTAATATGGTTTATCAAAGTTTTTCAAAAGACATGAAGGCGCTGGATTATTTTCAGGTTATAACAGATGAAAGTCTTTATGATTACTATAAAGACCATTACAAAATGGAGTCTTTGAACTCTGCGCTTGTTGATGGGGTTATGAAAAGATTTTACGAAATGGATTTGAAAGAATTCGTAAATATCGGCGATTTTCTTCGTAATGAAGCCCAGAAAGAACATGAAGCTAATGAAGATATCGAAATCCCGAACTTTGTTCAAACAGCACTTATTGATCAGGAAAAAATTACTCAAGATGCTTTAAAAGAAGAAAATGAGCTGACTGACGATGAAATTTATGATATTGAAATGATTAATTTTGAAGAAATTAATTGTTCATTTATCAAAACAGAAAGCATTAATGTATTAGATTGTGCCGTACAGGTTTTACAGCAAGTTCCGAAAGGTATTTTAGCATTAAAGGCTTCACCTATGTATCAGCCTTATACATTGAAATTATTATCAGCAGTTGATGAACTTGGAATTTACGATAATATAATTCCCGTAACATGTCATGATGATATGAAATATTCTCCGTTCTCATTTTTCAGGGAATTGATTTCTGCTGTTTTTGAATATACCATATCTCAAAAACTTTTTGATACAAATGATTTTACAATGTTTTCATCTGTTGATAATTCAGGGCTTGTCAGGGATTTAATCAAGCTTACGCAGCGTCCTATGCAGAATATGGAAGACACCAGAGAAAACTACTGTAATGTATTTTTATCTATGCTTCAAGCAATTCCTAATACTTTGATTTATATCGAAAATTTTGAAAAAATTGATGACAGTTCCTTGTTTGTTTTAGAACAGTTGTTTGATCATATCGAAGAACTTAATATAAGTTATCTTGTATCATATGATAAAGATTATTCACTTCACGGCGGAAATCTTCATTACTTATTATCAAGACCTTATTACACGGAAGTTACACTTGCTCCTACCCCGTTTGAGGTTATTGTAGGCGGTGATGTCAACTTCTATAAAAACATTATGACAGATTTTTACTTCCAGAGAATCGCAAAATATGCGTGCGGAAGTACTCTGTTTTTGGATTTTGCAATTCAGTATTTGATAGAATCAGGAGTTTACGAATATACCGAAGATTCAATAATAATGGTGAATCCAAAAACTATTATTATCCCGTCAGGTTTGGATAAATTGATAAAACGCCGTATTAACTTATTAAAAGATGATGCGCCGACAATAAAATTTTTAACTATGCTTGTACTGTTAGGTACAAGGGTTGATGAGAAAACTATCAATTCTTTAGGCTTTAATAACTGGGAAAAAATAGCCGAAAATCTTGCAGGCATGG
>CASLVD010000047.1 GCA_949398305.1 uncultured Candidatus Melainabacteria bacterium
AATAATCCATCGCGTCAGACTTACAATTTTCATAAGTTTGCTCAGATATAAGCTGCTTATGAAGTTCTGTTCTATCACCTGAATAATTACCTAAAACTGAAGCATATTTTTCAATTTCAGATTTATCTAACCCTCCGCCGTATGCTTTGGTTTTAGCATCAGTTCCGGATGGTCTGATTTCAATATATTTGTTATCAAATTCAAGATAAGTACCATCGCCGACAAATTTAATTGATTTTAAATTATCAAAACTTAAACCGTCTGCGGCAAATTTATCGTTGAGAATTCTTTTAATATCATCAATAGAAATTTGTCCTTTACGTTTTGCAATAGCCATTGAAAGATAGAACATGTCATTTTTTGTTCTTAAAGCTTCTCCTTCAATTTTTGCTGCTTTTAACTTATTAATATCCGGCTCGGATTCGTTATAGTAAGCAATATCAACACGAGTATCAAATCTGCCGATAATATTATTATCTTCAAAAACTTCTGCTAAATATTGTGATAAATACTTACCTGATTGTGCAAGTTTTGAAATAAGTGCAGATGCTACGATAATCGCTTCAGTTGCACTTTTTTCTCTCATTGCAACAGCACATCTGCCATGCTGTGATTTTATCAGGTCTTCTGTTCCCATAATCATACCGCCTGATTCTTCACCGCCAAACAGAAGTCTTGGATTTATACCCAAATCAATTGGATTTCCGAAAACATCATCCACTATAACCTCATTTTGAGGAGAATTTTTCAACTTAAGTTCAACTTTTTTCATGATGTTGGCGATTTCTTTGAAACCTACAGGAACATTTACGACTTTCACATCATTTTTAGCCGCCCATTCATCCCAGGATAGAGCTGAAGCAGTAGTTTTTATCATAAATCTAGGATGATTATTCCAAAGATTTTCGGCTTTCAATTGTTTTGACCAGAAATCCATAAGCATCAAAAATGCTTGATTAGCCGTAAATACAGTAAGGACAACATTATTACCGAGTTCAATATAATCAACACCCAGTTTTTTAAGTTCCGGAATTCTGTCAGCACTTTCGGTTTGAGTAATTGTCAGTCTGTCATGGTCAGGATCAGTAATTAAAACCGCAGTCCCGACAGGATAATCCTTTAATTTTTCATCATAATGCAGTGTATCAATTACAGGGAAAAACTTTGTTCCGTCAGGCTTTTTCGCAATCACTGTAGCATCAACCGAATAATCATAAAATGCTTTTTCGCCTTTTGGTGTAACATCATATTTTCCTATTGAATGGAAAAACGGATCTTCTTCAACATTAAACCAAACAAATTTTTCATCAATACCAAGATTTTTTAATACTCTTGCAAGTGTTCTATATGCAGACCCGCCGACATTTTCTATCACAATCTTAGAATCAAAAGATTTTATCAAATCTAAGTTCACATTTTTAGCGACACCTGATTTTAAGTATTCTACATACAAATCAACACCATCATCAATTGATTTCATTACTGATTCATTTATAAGCGGATTGTCGTTTGCAGCAATTTTAATCTCATAAGAGCCTTTTTCATTAACTTCATCAAAAATCTGTTGAATTTTATTAACAAATTCCATTGATTCTTCAGGAAGATACTGACTACCTTGTGAATTTAAGTCCTTTGTTGCATTTTTCACAGAAATACCGTGACTTGATGTTATATATTCTCCGCCAAGCAAATCCAGTTTAAAAGCCAAAAATGAAGCAAGCCAGATTGGAATGGTTTGTTTACCATTTGGAACAAGCGTTTGAATTCCGTTTGCAGCCTGAATTCTTGCAATTGCATCCAAAAACAATTTAGAATTATATCTGACTTCACAGCCTGCTACTTTGACAATATGTTTTCCCGCATACTTTTCATTAGCAACAAGTGCTTTAGCCAAAGTTGCAAGAACAATTCCTACAAGGTTAATCGGGAATCTTGTATCCTGCGGAAATAAAATATTTTGCGGACCTCTTATACCTGCAGTTGAAACTTTTGCTTCTTTTGCATAATTTGCAAACCATTCTTCAAGGTTCAGCCCTCCAGGATTGGTAACCTCATCATAAGGTTTTAAATGCTCTTTTTTTAATATAAAAGAAAATTCACCGTCATTATCAAAATTCATTAAATTTAAATTTTTAACATAATCAGGTGTTTTATCATAAACATTTTTAAATAATTCATTTTCCAAAACATTTTCTGAAGTTTTTAAATCAAACATATTTCTCTCCTTATTTATGCAAATAATACAATAAAAAAACATTAATATATAGCCCCTGTAAGAATTTTTGTGTATAATACAATTACAGATTATGGAGAGCAAATATGGCAAAACAAAAAGAAAAATATTCCACACGCAAAGCTTCCCAATTTAACAGATGGAGAACACTATTTCAGTTTTTGGTCTGTAAAATCGGTTACATGATACGTTTAAAACTTGTTTATAGAATAGAAATTAATGGACTGGAAAATGTTCCAAAAGATAATAACTATATAGTTTGTCCAAACCACCTGTCTACACTTGATCCGCCTATGATGGTTGCAGTAATGCCAAGAAGCGTTGCATTTATGGCAAAAAAAGAACTATTTGATATACCGTTTATCAGATGGTGGATTGATTGGCTTGGAGCATTCGCGGTAAATAGAGAAAGCTTAGGACCGTCAACTGTTAAAACAGTTCAGGAAATTAAAGCCAGCAACTGGGTTTTAGGTATGTTTCCTCAAGGAACCCGCGGTGTTCCCGGAGAAATCAGGGGAGTAACTAAAGGTTTTGCAGGACTTGCCAAACTTACGAAATGTAATATTTTACCTGTTGGGATTATCGGTTCAGAACAGGTAAAAAGATGGCCATTTACAGGAAAAATCATAATTAATATAGGTGAAATTATACCATATGATAAAAATCCAGAAATCGTAAGAGAAAAATGGATTGAAGAAATCCAAAAACTTACAGGATTTAAATATATTGATGACACAGAATCTAATATTATCTTAAACAAAGAGGAAGAAAAAGATGAGCAAAGAAGTTAGAAACTTCAATCGAAGATATGCAAAAGAATATAATTTATTCAGAACAATATTTTTTATGACATTTTTGTATATCGTTGTATATGGTTTCTTTATAATATTCTATAATTTTAAGATTGAAGGCCGTAAAAATTTGCCGGCAAAAGTTGCCAAAAACGGGAAATATATTTATGCCGGAAACCATGTTTCTATTTTTGACCCGCCTATGGTTGCAATGGCAGCAAATTGTCCGATAGCATTTATGGCTAAAAAAGAATTATTTGAGCCAAGTGAAAAATTAAGCTGGCTTGTAAAAAGACTCGGAGCGTTTGCTGTAGATAGAACAAAACCTGAAATTGCAACATTTAAAACAGTTAAAGATGTCGTTAATACCAGCTGGTCATTGGGAATTTTTCCTCAGGGCGGCACAAGACCATACGGGAAACTTGAAGGTATCAAAAAAGGTTTTGTAGCAATCGCAAAATCAGCAAAAGCAGATATAGTTCCTGTTGCTATCGCAAATTGGGACGGATATCCTAAGTTAAAACCATTTACCAGAAGAAATGTTACGATAAAAATCGGTACACCTATTTCATATAAATTAAACGATGAAGAAATTGTTTATGAATGGAGCAGACAAATATCAGAAATGGCTGATTACGAAAACTGCGCACCGATTCCGGAATCTCAAATAAAAGAAAAAGAATTAGTTTAAGATACAAATAAAGCCCCTTATTCAGGGGCTTTATTTTATTTAAAGAAAGGAATTTTATTTTATTGAATCAAACCTAGATTTGATTTAATTTTTCTAATGCAGCTTTAGCAGTTTCTGCTACACCCGGATCAGAATCGTTTTGAGCAATTGTGAATACAGTTGTCAAATCTTTCTTGTACGCAGGGTTTTGGATATAGCTTAAAGCTTCGATAGCTGATGCTCTAACCATAGGGTTAGGGTTATCTTTTAAGTTATCAACAACTGTAATTGCACCAGGAAGTTCTGTTAAAGGAACTGTTTGGTTAGATAAACGAGCTACTTCATCACCGTAAAGTTTTTGCATTATTGCTGATGTAAATAAAGCGTAGCTTTTGTTTCTTTCAGCTTGTTCTTTTGGTGAAATTTTGTTAGCAAGTTCTTTTTCAGCATCGGTAACTTCGTTACCTTTCATGATTTTTTCTCTTGCTGCAACTTGTTCAGCTGTTGGGCCTTCCAACTTACTTGAATCGAAGTTAATAATATTTGTTAAAGCATCAAAAACTTTTGTATCAACTAATTCTGTAGCTTTTTCAGGTGTTTGATTTACCATATTAGCAATTTCTTCCATACCTGATGCTTGAACATCAAAGTCCGGATTTGCTAATTTAGCGATGAATGAATTTACATCAACTAACGGTGCTACAGTTTCAGAAGGAACGATTTCAGGTTTTGCTTCTGTTTTTGGAGCTTCCGGAGTTGAAACTACAGGTTCCGGAACAACAGGTGCCAGAGTTTGCTCAACCGGAGCTGCCGGAACATTTATATTTTGTTGTTGAATTTCAACAGGAGCCTGCGGAGTTACAACAGGTGCCGGAGCTGCTTCAGGAGCAGGTGCTGCCGGAACTTGAGCAGGAGCTTGAACCGGTGCTGTTGCTACAGCTTGAGGAGCTTCTACAACCGGCGGCTGCTGCATTACAGGAGCTTGTGGTACGCAAGGCGGGTAATATGGTTGAACCGGAGCTTGCGGATATTCATAAACCGGTGCTTGAGGATATGTATAATAAGGCATTGTAGGTTGAGCATATTGAGGTGCTTGACCGATACCTTGAGTTCCTACTGACGGGTTATTAATTTCAATATTTACAGCATTTAATTTCGGCTGCTGTGGAACAGGCATATATGTTGTCTGTTGTTGTACCATATATGGATTTGTTATTGGTACACATGGAATTTGATTCATAAATTTTTCCTTTCCTACATAAAATTGAGTCTATTACCATTCTACCGTTTAAATACGCGTGAAGGGAAAATATTGCTAAAAATACTTCATATTTTAATAAAACTTTACATTAAAAGTAAAAAAGCCTAATATAATTGAATTTTAGATAACTATTAGACAGAGTGGTAAAATTAATGGAAAGAAAAACTTTTTTATGCTAAAATCATAAAGTAAGGATATCAAAAATGGTCCAAAAACCATATATACATTGAGGATATAGATGAAGATAGATAAGACTAAAACAAATTCAATCAGAAAAGCATTCGGAAAAACTCTTGTACAAGTTGGGGAACTAAATGAAAAAATTGTAGTCATGGACGCAGATTTGGCATGCTCTACTCAAACAAAAATGTTTGGAGATAAATTCCCTGACAGATTTTTCGACTGCGGTATTGCAGAACAGGATATGGTGGCAACAGCAGCCGGGCTTGCTTCAGAAGGTAAAATTCCGTTTGTTGCAAGTTTTGCAATGTTTGCGACAGGCAGAACATACGACCAAATAAGAAACGGCATTTGCTACCCTTGTTTTAACGTTAAAATCATCGGTACACACGGCGGAGTAACCGTTGGAGAAGACGGCGCAACACATCAGGCTTTAGAAGACATTTCATTAATGAGGAATATTCCGCATATGACCGTTATTGTTCCTGCTGATTCCCGCGAATGTGAAGAAGTTATTAAATATGCAGCTTTGCATGACGGCCCGATGTACATAAGAATATCAAGAAGTAATGTTCCTGATATTTTCGATGAACACTATCACTTTAATATACATAAAGCAGTTGTAGTTGAAGAAGGTACAGATATTACTGTATTTACTAACGGCGAAACTTTAGCAGAAGTCTTGCTTGCCGCTGAAGAACTTAAAAAAGAAAACATTTCGGTAGAAGTTGTAAATGTTCCTGTAATTAAACCGCTTGATATTCAAACAGTCATAAGCTGTGCAAAGAAAACAAAATTTGCAGTAACCGTTGAAAACCATTCAACTATAGGCGGCTTAGGTTCTGCTATTTGTGAAACCCTTGCAACGAAATACCCGTCTAAAGTGTACAGAGTCGGTATTAATGATGAATTCGGACAAAGCGGTAAATCTGATGAATTACTGGAATATTACGGATTAGACGCTAAAACACTGGTTAAACGAATCCGTACAATGTATAAAAAAGAACAGGAAAATATATAATGATAACATTCCAAAACGTTACCAAAAGATATAAAAATAACCACTACGCCTTGAAAAATGTAAGCCTTGAAATCCATTCCGGCGAATTTGTATTTATCGTTGGAGCATCCGGGGCTGGTAAATCTACACTAATGAAACTTTTATACAGTGAAGAAAAACCGACAAGCGGTATTATTTCAATAGGCGGTTTAAATATTGCTAATATTTCAAACGAAAAAATTCCAAATCTTAGAAGATGTATGGGAATAGTTTTTCAGGATTATAAACTGCTTCAAAACCAGACAGTATATGATAATGTTGCATATGTTATCAGAACTATGGGAATAAGCAGTAAAGAAATTGATGCCCGGGTTAACGGCGCATTAAAAATTGTAGGACTTCATGAAAAAATGAAGGCAAAACCTACAGAATTATCAGGCGGAGAACAGCAAAGAGTAGGTATTGCACGTGCAATTGTTAACGGTCCGCCGCTTCTGATTGCAGATGAACCTACAGGAAACTTAGACCCTAAAAACTCTATGGAAATTATGCAAATCCTTGATCAGATTAACCAAAGAGGTATTACTGTTATCGTTTCAACTCACGATAACGCTATGGTTGATTATTTCAGAAAAAGGGTTATAACTCTCGATCAGGGCGAAATTGTCAGAGACATACAAGCAGGTACTTATGAATAGAAATCTAAAATCAAACGTAAAAAAACACATACCAAAAGACTGGTTATGTGAATTAAGAATATTATACAGACTGGGGAAAGAGACATTAAGCGATATTATCAGAACCGGCTGGGTTAATGTTGTTATCATAACAACTATGGCAGCAATTTTAATGATATTTGGAGCTTGCTTTAGATCTGCTCTTTCAATTTCTACATTTTCCAAAGAACTTGGAAGCGCTTTAGAAATTTCTGTATACTTAAAAAACAGTTCTGATATAAAATCTGTCAAAAATGATATTGAAAAACTTCAACATGTCGAAAAAATAACTGTTATACCAAAAGCAGAATCCTGGGGAAAACTTAAAAATGAAATGAGTTTGCCAAATATAGAAAATCCGCTTCCTGACACTTTGCATGTTAAAGTTGATTCTCCGGAAAATATTCAGCCGATATTTGATCATATTAAAACTATACCTGCTGTTGAAGATATGAGCTACGCTAAAGATCTGGCTTCAAAAATTGAACTTGTAAACCATGTTGTAAAAACAATTACACTTGTCGTCATTGGTATTATGGCACTTCTTACAATAACAATCATTAATAATACAATTCAACTTGTTATCCAATCAAGAAAAGAAGAAATTGAAATCATGAGATTAATGGGTGTAAGCAACTGGTATATCAGATTTCCATTCATCATGCAAGGTGCTTTTTACGGGTTTACCGGTTCTCTGCTTGCTATGATTCCGTTAAATTATGTACAAAACGGGTTAGCAAATATTCATAAGTTCTTTATGATTCCATCTCCGCCTAATGCTCAGGGGACAGTACTTCTTGTTATGTTTTCAATGAGTATTTTATTTGGCGCAGTAGGCAGTTTCTGGTGTATCAAAAAACATCTTCAGGTATAAAATTTAATGATAGACAGCAACAATATATTACTAATTACGGATTACGAAGATATTGCAAAAACAATTATAAAAAAATTGGTTTTGCTACGTAATAATGATAATATTACAGTCTGCTCTCAAAAAAACGCAAAAAAATTTCTCGAAAAATCACTTCATTGTGTTGTTATTTTACACGAATCAGACAGTGAAACTTCAACATTAAAAATGATTTCAAATATTAAAGAAATCAAAAATGATGCGGAAATTATTCTTCTTTTAAACGATACAAATCCTGAACTTATATTAAATGCCTATGATAACGGTATTTATGATTATTTTCTGGTGGATTCCGAAGACTATGAAATGCTGATAAAAACCGTAAATTGCTTTAGACTCAGAACGGTTAAAGATATAGGATTAAGAAATGAAAAATTTTTATACCAGCAAGGTGTTATAGATAGTAAAACAAATCTTTATCAGTACAAACACCTTAAAGAAATTTTTGTTGACATTTCTGATAATCTAAGGATTCAAAACGGTATTTTTGCACTTGTAACTTTGGATGAAAAAACTAAAACAAAAATTTCGACAAACAGACTTGCCGGTACTATTAAGAACAATCTTCGCGGGGATGATATTATTGCAGTTGCACGTGGCGGAAAATTCTATATAATAATGCCGAATATTGATATAGAAGGTACAAAATCGGTTATCCAAAAGATTCAGGACAAAATGGGCGATGATTTTAAAATACGTGCAGGACTTTCCAAAATCGGGATTCAGTCATTTGAAACAATTGACAAAAATGTTCAAGACGGTCTAATTTCTGCAATAAAAAACGATGAAATGGCTGTATGTCTGGAAAATCAGGATTATAATTCAAACTCCTGGCTGGAAGATGATGAAACAACTGCGCAGAAAAAGAATTTTAAATTGTTTAAAACTGCATTTACAAATAAACTTGAAAATGTTATCACACCTATATTTTATCGTTTTCAAAAAGAATGTGAAACTAAATTAACCAATACCGCGGTAAGCCAGTATGCTAATAATATCGAATGCGTTTTCAGTCTAAAAAACGAAAATATCCACAGTGAATTAACTATAAGATATAACGGTTATGCAAAATTCAAGATTGAGCTTACACACAGCGGACTTGACAGTGCAGAAAACACGAAACTTGAGCTTCCGTTAAGCGGTTTAACTGATAAACAGTTAACTTCACTGTTAAAGAAACTAAAAAATGAATATAAACAAACTGCATTTGTGAAAGGAAATCAGCAATGTTAAATAGAGAAAACAGCGTACTTGTAATTATAGATATTCAGGAAAGATTGGTATTAGCATCAAAATACGGTGCTGAAGTCTCTGCAAATATGTCAAAACTGGCAAAAGCAGCTGACATTTTAAATATACCAACAATTGTAACCGAACAATATCCGCAAGGATTGGGAAGTACAACACCTGAACTTAAGAATTCATTACCGCTGAATTCTTTCACAACAGAAAAATCATCGTTTTCTGCTATGCTTGAGCCTGCATTTGCAGAAAAAATTAATTTGCTAAAAGAAGCAGGAAAAACACAAATAGTTTTAGGCGGAATTGAAACTCACATTTGCGTTTTACAAACTGCTTGTGATCTTATCAAAGAAGGTTTTGATGTATATATAATAAAAGATGCCTGCGCAAGCAGAAACAAAAAAGAGTACAAAACCGGACTTGAGCTTTTAAAACAGTACGGTGCAAAAATAAGCTGTGTTGAAATTGCTTTATTTGAATGGTTAAAGACTTCAAAACACCCAAATTTCCGAGAAGTTCAGACTCTAATTAAATAACTAAGGGTTTAATACAACCATTTCACAGTTTTTACAGTCAAATTTCAGCGGATATTTTTTACCTTTAACATCTGCTAAATACAGCTTTTTACAAGGTTGTCCGCACAAACCTGCAGCAAATTTTAAACAATGCTTTGTCCGCATAAGTTCAATTCCTGACGGGATTTTATCCGAACATTCCAATGCAGGTTGTGTTACGTTACAATTACAATTCTTATAAAATTCTTTTGCTTCATTATTGAAAACATTTGCATGATAGTCTATTTCTTGCTTCGGAAAAGTCGTGTAACCAATAGGTTTTTGCTCTAACCGTTTGAAATTTCTTAATCTTTCTTCATTTAACAAACTTAACAATTTCCTTCTAATTTCATTGATTTTTGAAACAGGAAGAAATGTTATTTCTGCATTACGAATATCAACATATTGTGTGTAATAATCGCTTTCTCCGGTCTTTTGAAGCTGTAAAATAATGTTTTCTTTCATCTTCTCAATATTTTTAGGTGTTTCACCTTGCGGCATAATGATTTCAGCTTTATTATCATCCTCATCTATTGCAGTCAAAATCTTACCGTTCAAGATAAATTTTACCCCAATTTTACGAACAGTCTTTGAATTTTCAAGCTGTTTTTCAAATTTTGAATCAAAATTTCTATAAAGCAACGTACCGGTTTTAATTCCATCCATTTTATTCGGATAAATTCTGTTTCCTTCAACTTTATTAACCAAAAATCCGCTCATTTCACCATCTTTAATAAAACATAAACCGTCCTGCGGATTTAAGTCAGCATCAATTTCAAAATAATTATGACAAATTCGTTTTACCTTACCAAGCTTTTGACCGCGTGACTTTGGTGATAAGAAATTGAAACACTGTCCGCGCCCGTTTAAGAAATAATCAGTATAACCACGATTAAATGTTTTATCAGTATCAGGTTCAAAATCTAAGAAAATCTTACCTGATGATGTTCTTTGTGCATACTTATTTAATAAATCATTATAATATGCCACAACATTTTTTACATAATTTATATCTTTAAGCCTGCCTTCAATTTTAAAAGATTTAACCCCGCAAGATATTAGTTTTTCAATACTATCAGAGGCATTGAAATCTTTTAATGACAGTAAATATTTATCTTTTAATATAACTTTTCCTTTTTCATCAATAAGAGAATATTTTTTACGGCAAGGCTGTGCACATTCACCTCTGTTTGCAGAGCGGCCGCCGTTTGCATATGAGAAATAGCATTGCCCGCTGTATGATACACATAACGCCCCATGAATAAATGTTTCTACTTCACAATCGGTATTTTCACAAATTTCTTCAATTTTTTCAAGCGATAATTCTCTTGCCAATATAACACGTGAAAGCCCTAAATCATTGAAAAACTTAGCTTTTTCAAGTGTTCTGTTATCACACTGTGTACTGGCATGAATTTGAATAGGAGGAATTTTACCATCAATTGCAGCTTTTATAAGCCCCATATCCTGAACAATAATAGCATCAACACCAATATTATATAGTTTTTTGACCAATTTTACAGCCTTATCAAGTTCAGTATCATTAAGAATTGTATTAATAACAACATGAATTCTCACATAAAATTTATGAGCATAATTTACGAGTTTTTCTATATCTGACAAGGAATTTGGGGCATTTTTACGTGCACCGAAATCCTCCGCTCCGATATAAATAGCATCTGCACCACTATTTATAGCAGCAATTGCGGTTTCTAAATTTTTCGCAGGAGCTAATAATTCTACACATTTCATAAGCTTATTTTATAACAAAATCATCAAGAAATCGTAATAATTAGAATAAATTTTACAATTAATGATAAAATTAAATAAAAGGAAAAGTATGAAAATTTCATTAATAAATCATGGATGTGCAAAAAATCTTGTAGATGCAGAGCTTATACTTGGAATCCTAACAGAAAAAGGTTATCAGGTAACGCTTGATGATAATGATGCTGAAATCGTTATCGTTAATACTTGTTCATTTATTCACGATGCTGAAAAAGAGTCCGTTCAAAGTATTCTTGAGATGATTGAACAAGGGAAAAAAGTAATCGTAACCGGATGTTTATCCCAAAAACATAATCAGGATTTAAAAGATGCAATACCGGAACTTGCAGGAATGATTGGAACTTCAAATCTTCAAGATATTGTAAAAATCGTTGAAAGTATCGAAAAAGGCGAAGAATATAAGAGTATTATTGAAGAGAAACCAAAATATATTTATCCGGAAACAATTGAACGCCAACAAATTACTATGGGAGCAAGTTCATATTTAAAGATTGGTGAAGGCTGCAATTACAGCTGCGGATATTGTATTATTCCAAAATTGCGCGGCAAATATATTTCCAGATCTATTGAAAACATTGTAAAAGAAGCAAAAGAACTTGTAGCAAAGGGTGTAACAGAAATTATCCTTATTGCTCAAGACACATCTTCTTACGGTATAGATTTATACGGAAAGCAAGCTCTACCACAATTATTAGAAGAATTAAACAAAATTGATAATCTATCATGGATACGTATAATGTATGCTTATCCTACACAAATGACAGATGAGCTAATTGATGCTATAGCAAAACTTGATAAAGTTGTAAAATATGTTGATATACCGCTTCAGCACTCCCATCCGCGAGTTTTAGCATCTATGAAACGTCCGGTAATGGATTATAAAGAACTTGTTGAAAAAATTAGGAATAAAATTCCGGGAGTTTCAATAAGAACCTCACTTATAGTAGGTTATCCGGGAGAAACCGAAGAAGAATTCGAACATTTGTATAGTTTTGTTAAGGAAGTAAGGTTTGACAGAATGGGCGCTTTTGAATATTCAAGAGAGAAAAACACCTATTCTGATACTCTTTCAGACCAAATACCTGCAAAAATCAAAAAACAAAGACGCGATAAATTAATGAAATTACAACAAGAAATTTCATTAGAAAATAACGAAAAATATATAGGTACGGTCTTAAAATGTATCGTTGAGGGATATACTGACGAAGGTGTCATTATTTTAAGATCAGAACACGATGCTCCGGAAATTGACGGTGTTGTATATGCTTCGTGCGAAAGACAGGTAGTACCCGGTGATATAGAAAATGTACTTATAGATCAAGCTGATGAATATGATTTATTCGGAACAATTATTGACTGATAAAGGATAGGAAATGGAATATATAGAAAATAAAGAACTGGAAGAAAAAGAGATTAAAGGTATTTTTACCGATATGGTAAAATATTCTCCGTCAAAGCTTTGCGGGATGTTCGGGAACATGATTGCCGTACCGATTTACACAAGCCTTTTCTCACAAGAACAATACGGCTTATATACAATATCTATTGCAATGCTTTCATTCCTTTGCATAATTTTTTCTGACTGGGTAGGCTTATCAGGTTTGAGATTTTTCAGACGACACCAAATTGTTGATGATTTGCCAAAATACCTGACAACTTTAGTTACACTGTTAACAATAAATATGGTTCTAATGTTTGGAATCGCATTTATTTTTAAAGACAGCTTATACAGTTTTTTCCATGTACCTTTTAAATATTTTCTTGCTGTATTATTCCTTATTATTCCCGTTGCAATAAGAGCTTTACTTTCACAGCTGTTAAGAGCACAGCTAAAATCAATTTCATACACTGTTGCAACTATTTTAAATCAGTTTGCAACAATATTTTTAGCAGTATTTTTTGCAAAATATTTTAATATGGGAGCATCATCAATTTTATTAAGTATGGGGCTATCAATATCACTAATCGATATATTATTACTCTATCAAAGTGAAATTTTAAAGGTTTTTAAATTCCAAAAAATAGAATGGAAATTTATTTTGCCTATAATCAAATATGGTATTCCAATTGCCGCAACCTCACTTAGTGCGTGGGTTATAACCCAAAGTAATAAGTTTATCATGAACAGTATCAGCGGTTTTTCAAAAGCTGCTCTTGTAGGAGCAGGTTACGGCTTAACCTTACCTATCTTAATGCCTTTATTTGCTATGATTACGGTTGCTGCAATACCTAGAATTATTAACTTATATGAAGCAAAAGTTGATGTAAGACCGATAATTTCAAAATTTATGGGATATTACATACTTGTTGCACTGCCAATTATTACTGTAATGTCATTATATAGCATTGATTTTGCGCATATGTTTATCAAAAATGAAAAAATGTATGAAGCAAGCTTGCTTGTACCGTATTTTTCTTACGGAGTATTTTTCCTTGCAATGACTGATTACACTACATTGCAGTACCATCTTGCAAACAAGACTCACATTGAATTCATTATAAAATTGGTATCTGGAATAATCGGAATTATTTTAAATGTTGTTTTAATACCGAAAATGGGACTTAAAGGTGTCGGAATAGCTACATTTGCAGCTAATTTCTTATACTGGCTTTTGAGTGTAATTATCATTATTCCGAATTTAAACTTAAAATTTCCAAAAAATACTATTTTAAGAATTTTGTTAACAGCAATTCCGACAGCCGGTATGTTGTTTTTATTCAAGTTGTACGGCGGAAACATTTCAGGTGCAATACAAATGTGCGTACTTTTACTCGCCTTTTATGTTATATACTTTTTGGGGGCGAAAAAGCTTATAAATTTACCTGAGTAATAAAACTTAATATTGTATTTTGTACTAGCAATTTTAAAAATTCACATGCGTTATTAGAATAGTGTACAAGTTTGTCATGCCTTAAAAAAATTTAATAAAATGACAAAATTTGTTATGCTCCTGCTAGAATAGAATTCTAGCCTAAATTATCGATAATAATAAAAATTTTAATAACGTTATGAAAGGATTTAACATGAGAAACAGAAGTAAAAGACCGAAAAGAATAGCTGCAGCGGCTTTAACTGCATTATTCTTATCTCACCAAACTTTGATGCTTTCTGCTGTTGCTACAGAAATTACCGGAGTTACCGGTAACAATGGTATATATAACATTAATCCGTCAGCTGTAATTACAAAGGACGGAAAGTTAACCAATATCGGTTACAGGAAATATAAAGATTTTAACCTTGATAAAGGTGATATCGCAAACCTTATTTTTAAGTATGGAATTAACGATATTGATACATTTATTAACCTTGTCGAAAACCGTATTAACATTAATGGTTTAGTTAACACAATGCGTGACAATGGTTTCTATAACGGAAAAGCTGTATTTGTATCACCAAACGGTATGGTTGTAGGTGCTTCTGGTGTTTTAAATGTAGGTTCATTAAGTGTTTATACCCCGACTAAAGCTACATTTGACAATTATGTAAAAAACCCGCAAGCTGAATACAGTGCATTAGCAAGAAATAACTCAGGTAAACCTGTTACAATTAACGGTAAAGTTATTGCAGCAAATGATGTTGAAATATACGGCGGAAAAGTTACTGTAGCTAAAGATGCTGGTATTATTGCCGGTGTTAATGAAGCAAAAATGGCTCAAATCACATCAAACGAAATGGCCGATACTTTATTTAACCAGCTTGTTAATACAGATAACATGAATAAAGCTAACGAGTTTTACAGCAACAACGGTAATATTTATATCAAAACAAACCAAACAGATGAAATTGCAGGTGTAGATATTCAAGGTCATGTTAAAAACTTCGGTTCAGGTAATACCAATATATACAACAATGGTCTTGACGGTGTAAAAATTGCCGGAAATGTTTCAAATGTTGACGGTTTACTAAAAATTAATAATGTTAATGGCGGTATTGATATTTCAGGTAATATCAAAAACAGTGGAACAACACAAATTCTTAACGTTCCGGCTGATGGATATGAAACTAAATTTACAATTGATGGTGTTGAATATTCATACAAAATTGATTCAGAATCCGGCTTAAATATTAGCGGAAATATTGATACAAAAGGCGAAACAACAATTAATAATACTGCAACAAACGGTTTGAATATTACAGGCACAATAAATAATGACGGTCAATTAAATATTCAAAACGGCGTTGAAGGTACAAGTGATTTTGCAAATAGAAGAAATGAACAAAATTCAGGTTTAAATATTTCAGGAACAATTAATAATACCGGCAATGCTTCTATTACAAACTACGCAGCCGGCGGTTTAAATGTTGAATCAGAAGGTACAATTACCAATAATGAAGGTACACTGGCAATGTTAAACACTGATGGCGGCTTAAATATAGTTGGTACAGTAAACAATCAGGGTACAACAACAGATATCACTAACCACGGTGCAAACGGACTTAACGTTAACGGTACTGTTGCTTCTAACGGTAACTTAAATATGACTAACACAGGTGCTAAAGGTGTAAATATCG
>CASLVD010000048.1 GCA_949398305.1 uncultured Candidatus Melainabacteria bacterium
TCTACCAAGGATAATCTCGACTTATATGCCATCCATCATACATTATCAATGCGGCACAAGCATTTCCTCCGGAGCGTTTATTACAATTATTTTTTATTTCAGCGCGCTTCTTTGACGTATATCCATCACCGGCATACGCACCAGTAGGGTATATACCTAAGCCATCACGAATCTGAGCACAAGTGTTAGGTACTAAATGGTTAAACATAAAAACATCTTTACCAAACATATTTGGTCCGTTATATGAACCATTAATATCAATAACTATAGTTCCTCTAGCATCTCCAGCCCAAGCACAACGGTGAAAAATAACACATGCACCATTTGGCAGCGATGCTGAACGCGAAGCAGATGAAATATACTTACCATCAGGAATTTCTGAACCATTTCTGTATTTATATGGGATATAAGGTTTTCCTTCAATATAACAAGCAGCTTTATCATAAGACGATTGTGCAGGATACAAATGAGCACCTGCAATTTTATCAAATACTAACTGAAAGCATCCGGATTGACCTTTCGAATCAACATATGAAGCTCCCGGGCAAGACCAGCTGCCAATGCCGCTGCCTCCAAAATCTTCATTTGAAACCATTCTTATTCCTTGAAGGATTTGAGAATAAGTTTGTTTTAATCTATTAACAGTAACATTCTTTTGATAATTAGAAATCAGAACAGGAATAGTTATCGCTGCAACGACCCCGATTATACCTATGGTGATTAATACCTCCGCTAAGGTAAATGCTTTTTTAGGAGATAGCGCAAAACCGCCTAAATTAAACTTTAAGCAATTACCCCCCCCGCTTTACTAATTTTGTTAGGTTTTCCATAATTTTCTCTCCTTTTCCAGGTAATAAAGGCATATATTTACTCCTTTAATCCTTTCGCTCTTTTTTTACTTTGTTTCAATAAATTCTACATTTGGGGTAAATTCTGTATTATTGTTTTGAATATTCAATTTATTAACAATATTTGCACGTTTCTTACGGAACAACATATCAACAAATGCTTCCAAACGTGTTACAAAACCTGCTTCACCTGTTTGTTCATCAATTGTAAGGTTTAATAACGGTTTGTTAAATTGTTTAGCACGTCTAGTAATACGTTCCACCATCAAAGAATCCGGTCCGCATCCAAACGCTGTAATTGTAATAACACCGTCAACTTTATTATCTTTCAAATAGTGACCGGCTGAGCCTGTCATTTCATCCTCATTTGCCCAGTATTTTTCGTTACCAAGACTTGCAATACCTTCATCTAATTGCTCATTTGATAATTGCAAAGATGTACAAACTTCAACATCCATCGCTTCAAGTTTATCAAGAACTTTCATACAAACCCGTTCGTCATAGATGTTATAACCATGCCCAACAAGTGCTATTGATATAGGATATTCTTTAGTCTTATTTGCAATGACAACTTTTCCCTGAAGTGCATAACTTAAAGCTTTTGAGTACGGCATACCTGATTTTGACATCACATGGAAATTGTTATAACATCTCCAGCCTGCTTTTGAAGCTTTTTTAATTTGGTTCATATCAGTTATACCAAAAGGTTTAACACATTCAGCCAAAAACTCATACAATCCTTGATTTTTTTCAGATTTATCAAGAGTTGCTTCAATCATAGTAAACGGCTGCTTTATAACATTTCTGACCAAATCCGGCAAACCTCTGATTTTAGAGCAGTTATAAATTTTATGATCAACAGATTGTAATGACGGCACAAAAATCTTATCAACACCTTTATTTAAAAGATTCAAAATATGTCCGATATAAACTTTAATAGGCAGACAGGTTTCTGTTACAACAAGTCCGGCACCTTCTGACATTGTCTGTTTTGTTGTTACATCTGACAGGATAATTTTAATACCCAGATCATTAAAAAAACCGTAATAAAACGGATAATTATTGTAAAAAGACATTGCTCTTGGTATACCGATAACTTTTTCTTCTGATTTTGCTTGTGCCATGCTTTTATTCCCTAATAAATTCTACTATTAGTATAATAGCCCAAAAAAATATTTTTTGACAGCTTAAATGAAATTATTTAACATTTTCAATATACATAAAAAATTTATTCAACAATATCGGAATGTATTTTGAATCAAGCGAACTAAAATCAAATACGAATTCATTTATGCCTGATTGATATAATTCATCAATATGTGAAAAATCTTCCATTATAGAATCTTCAAACATATGCATTCTGCAAAAACCGTCACAAACAAACGGGTAAACTTTTTTTAATGAAGGGTCTTTCAATGCATATTGACCTTTGTAACACGGTGCTTTGCAAGAAAGTCTTGAGACTATTGCACTATCGTTATTTAGCGGACAAAGACCGATTGTTGAGACTTTTTTATTACCTGCAATTGTGTATTTTTTATTAGGAATCTCGTTTTTTATCTTCTTCAAAGTTTTCAATGCCGAGCTGTAATCATTAAACGAAGTAAAGTCAACCGTATCAATACGTGCAAGCCCGTTTAAACATTTTATGGACATGCTGTTTAAAAGATTTATTCCTTTACCGATTTCAAACGGGATATGATTTATATCCAAATCGTTTATAAAAGACCAGAAGAAACCTATATTATTTATAACAAGAGAGTCCGGCATAGGTTCTGACAGAAGAAGATTTTTTTCATACTCATAAACCCTGTCAAAATCTCTTTCAATAAGTATGTTAGGCGTTGATAACTGGAATTTTATTCCATACTTTGAACAGAACTTTTTAACCTTTGTGATTACTTCAGAAAAACTGTTTTTAGAAAGGTCGCAAGTCGAAACGACTTCCCCGTACTCTATTGAATAAATCGGACTAAATCCCAATTGCTTAATATATTTTTTTAGTTCTTTGACTTGCGCTAAAGATGTCAGCCTTAAATTAATTCGATATTTATAATCCGGATTTCCGTATTTTAAATCCTCGACTTCGGATTTATTTACACCCCAGTCAAACTTTGAAATATTTCGGCTGAATTTAAAATCCTTTCCTTCTGCGCTAACCATATCTCCTGAAAAATGATTTATCATATACGAGCTTTTTCTTACATGTTTAAAAGGCAGTTTCTGATTTTTGAATAATTTCGGTTTATCAAGAATTTTTTCAATAAGCTGGATACCTTCCAAAATATCATCCGAGGTTTGAAATTTACCTTTAATAACGACATTATCAATGGCTTTAAGCCTTATAATATCTTCTGCGCACCATGGAAGATTATCAGAATCTATAGCAAGCGGAAGTTTTGTAAACTTTTTAATTTTAGCGATATTTTTTAAATATATTTCTTCTGTAATAATTACTCCGTTAACCTTGTGAAAACTGTTTATAAAATCGATTCCGGAAAGGTTATGAATATCAAAATACGAATCAGCAATCACCTTAAACGGTAGCTTAAAAACCTTTATTGCTTCAAGCACAGCAAAACTATTAATAAAAATTCCGTCAATACCGGATGTCTTAAGATATTTAAGGAATTTTTTAATTTCCGGAAGTTCTTCTTCTGTAATATCGTGTTTAAAATTCACAAAAATCTTTGAACCGGCAGACTTTGCCGCATTAACGAATTCTTCAATATACTCAAAATTTTCGTTCATGAATTTCGTATAATAAACATAAAATTCACGGCATCTTGTATTTTTACTAAAACACAAAATATCATCAGGCTTTTTCACAGGTGCAGTAATACAAATCTCTTTCATGCCTGAATTATATCATAAATTTTAAGCTTTGAAACGTTCGAGCAAATTTGACTGAGCAGGCATTTTTTCTTCTGATGTTTTTGCAGAATAATCAACATAATGTCTGTAATCTTTTAACTCGTTTAATGCAAGCATATCAGCTACACGAGAGGCTTTTTTCTGAGCTTTTGTTGTATAAATATCAATTCCTATAACCGGTAAAAATACAAACGCAAACGGCATCATTGTTTTAGCAACAGTTTTTATTATAGAAGATTCCATTGCAGCCGGATTTTTAAGCATTTTTGCAAACTGGTAAACGGAAACACCCATTGCACCAAGCGCGCCAAATGAAGCAACCCCTTGCTTAGTAACTTCTCCCATAGCTTCAACACTTTCTGAATATGTTTGAGATTTTTCATCAACTTTGTTAAATGTCTTAAATACATTATTTTGTAAAGCTTTTGCTTGTCTTAGCTGTTCAGGTGAAAGTTCAAGTTTTTCAACGGCTTTATGAAGTTTTAACTCAGCTTCACCTTTTGTTTTCATATATTTAGTATACTCTTTGTTATCCTTTAAAAGCTGTACAAAGAATTTAAAAATATTCGGTTTCTTAGCTCTTTCAGGCAATTTTACATCTTTCATTGATTCGGTTTCTTTATCATCGACATATACAAGTTCAGCCGGATTATTCAACATTTCCTGCTTAACTTTATATCTTCCGATTCTTGAAGCCTGTTTTTGAGCCTTAGCGGCATAAATTCCCATACCCAGAGGGATTGCTGCTCCAATTCCCCAAGGAATAAATTTTGCCCACTTGCCGCCGCTAATTTTCATTGCGTTCATTAGTTTATTTGAAACCCAGCCGACTAAACCGCCTGTACCAAGAGATAAAGTTGTCATCGTATTTGTAGCAAGCTCGGTATTTTCTGCATAATCCTGAGAAGCTACATCCATTCTTCTTACCATATCAGCTAAAATTTGCTGATCACATTTTGCAGATCTTATTTGTTTTTCATCAACAGAAGAACCAAATTTTGCTTCACTTTCTTGTAAAGTTTTATCGAATTCTGCTTTTTGTGCCTTATATTCTTCATCGCCTTTAAAATATTTTTTCAAAGTTCTAACAGAATCCATCGGGTTAAGATTAAAACCTGAGTTTTGTTTTAAGCGTTTTTTATCTCTATCTTCCAGTTGAATATCTTTTGCCAATTCATTTGCTTTTTCTTGTTGTTCCTGAGTCAAAACCGCAAATGCGGCAGGATTTTTCAAGTCATTATTCATAGCTTCAAATCTGCCTCTTCTTGAAGCAGAAACCTTAGCCTTTGTCGCCCACATAATAGCCGGGAATGCAGCAGCAGTACCTACAAGCATACCAATAACAGAAGGAAGCATGCTAAAAATCATTTCAGTAGTCTTATTACCTCTGGAAGCTTTAGCAATCCAGTTTTTCACACCTTTTAAACCCAGTAATGCAAAACCTGCCCCCATACCGGCAAAATTTGCAAGTTCTACAACCTGCACCTTTGCAAATTCTGTTGCGACTTCCATATCCTCTGCATTTGCCTGAGAATATTCATCCATTACATCAATGGCATGCAATAAAATCTTACCGCGTTCAATATCTTTTTCATTCATCTTATCAGGATTTTGTTTAAGGTATTCAAGCCTTTTAGCCCTTGCTAAATCCTGCTCATCACGCCAATTTGCGTACTGAGGTAAATACTGTTTATAACTTTTATAATTATTAATAATTTCCATATCGCGTATATTAATTATACTCAAGATAAAAAATTGCCTTAATGTGAAGATTTGTAAAGATAATTTTATTAAAAAAGGCAATTTTCAACTCGCAAAAAACTTTATTATTATATAAGGAATATCTAGGATAATATTTTTTACAGGAACAGGATAGACAAATCAATAGGGAGGACAATGCATGGGCGTTGGCGCAGAAGATTACATCGATAAGATGTTAGTACAAAAGTATCAGGAAGAAAAAGTTGACAACCACGATAACATAGAATCAATGGTTGACCCGAATAAAATGCTTGAAGCCATGAATGATTATGCTTCTACTTTGCGTAATATGATGGAGCTTCGGCAAAGATTAAATATCGCTTGTTACGCGGTTAATGCTCGTACCGCAAGATATCAAAAATCTATGGGACAGCGATAAAAAAAGATTTGTGTTGAATTGTGCCTGTTTTTGCGCAAAAATAGGAAAACAAGGAGACACACCATGGGAAAAATTATCCTGGGCTCTTCTTCTCCCAGAAGAGCTGATATTCTAAGAAAACTAAAATTGGATTTTGAAATCATTCCGTCTTCTTATGTGGAACCACATGACCAGACGGATTTCTCTTATGCATATGTTGAAGATTTAGCTTATAATAAGGCGCTTGATGTTGCAAAACATATTCACAATCCGGCACAGGTAATCGGAGCGGATACAATTGTTGTTATTGATAACAAAATTTTAGGAAAGCCAAACGACAGAGAAGATGCATTTAATATGTTAAAAATGCTTTCCGGTAAAACTCATTTTGTTGTAACTTCAATTGCTGTAATTGAAACACCTTCACTTGAATATAAAATTCAATCAACTACAACTAATGTAACTTTTGAAGAACTTTCAGATGAACAAATATATTATTATATAGATAATTTCAAACCTTTTGATAAAGCCGGTTCATATGGAATTCAGGAACTTCCGGAAGGATTTGTAAAAGATTTCGAAGGCAGTCTTGATAATGTCATCGGGCTTCCGTCTGAAACTCTGCTAAAAATGCTGGAAACAAAACTTTAACAATTGACAAATAAAAAAAATAATAAATAATTAATATAAGAGAATAGTAATTTAGGAGTTATCATGAAAAATCAGGGCTTTACTCTGGCAGAAACCTTAATCACACTGGGTATTATTGGTGTAGTTGCGGCAATGACTGTACCTGTATTGATTTCAAATACTAACGGAGCAAAGTACAGAAGCCAATTAAAAAAGACATATTCAACATTAAATCAAGCAGGTTTAATGGCGCAGGCTCATTATGATTATGACTACTCAGGAACGGATAAACTTTGTCCGGACAATGTAACAGAAGGTGCAAAACAACATCCTGAAGAAGTTATGAGTTTTTGCGCAATTTTTAACGGGACATTAACAGGTGCAACATACGTTGGTAAAGTTTCAAATCTAAAAAGACCATCAAGAGATAACAAATCAGAAGTTGAATACGAATTATTTTCAAGAGAAACACTTCCTGATAATTACAAAGACTTTCTGGCATACACTCTGGCTGACGGTTCAATCGTAGCATTTCATCCGGAAGCTAAAGGATGTGAGCTTCCTATCGGGAGACGTCTTGTACAGGATGTATTTACAGGTGTAGTTCAAGGTACAACCTTAAAACACTGTGTCGGATTCATTGACGTAAATGGGGTTTCGCTTCCTAACCGCGAAGTCAGATGTAAAACAGGTGAAAACAAAGTTGACGGAGAATCCCATTGTGTTGTAGATAACAACGCTAACAGATTACTGGATGTTTATCCGATTGTATTCCACGATGCAACTGTTGAACCAGCTTCAGGCGCGGCACAGTTTGTACTTGATACAGATAAAATATAACAGTCCAACCTCGCAAAGCTGAACTGTTAAAATAATATACAATAATTAGTAAGAGATATTTACCCCTAGACCATACCTTCTTTTACTGCCTTAACTGCTGCTTGAACCCTGTCATTTACACACATTTTTTGCAAAATCGAACATACGTGAGCTTTAGCTGTATGCACACTTACAATAAGTTCTTTTGCAATTTCTGTATTGCTTTTTCCTGCAACAAGGTGTTTTAGAACTTCAAATTCACGTTCGGTTAAAGGAATCCTTGCCTGATCTGCGACTTGAGAGGTTAAAAGTCCTGCGTTTTCAACTTTCGGGATAGATTTAAGTGCAAGATTAGCAACAACCGAATCTATCCAGCAAACGCCTTGCGACACATCACGAATAACATCTGCAAGTTTTGACGGATCAATATCTTTTAAACAATAAGCATTCGCACCTGAACTTAGAGCGGCAACAACTTCTTCCTCACGGTCATGAGATGTTAAAGCAATAATTTTAATATCAGATGAAAATTCACGAATTTTTATCATTGCTTCAATTCCGTTCATACCCGGAAGACCTAAGTCCATTAGCACAACATCAGGATTTAATTTTTCAATTTGTTTTATACCGTCAATTGCATCTTCGCATTCTGCAACAACATTTAAATCGGGGTTTGAATTTAGTGCGCATCTAAGCCCGACACGTGTTAACTTAAAATCTTCTACTATAACAATTGAAATCTGTTTTTGTTCTGTAATCATATTTTTAAACTCTCCATAAAATAAATAATCGGGCTAGGCCTCACTGACACCTTCAAATTTATATCTTCAACGTTAGAATTCCATTAGTCTGTTGGGTAATATTAAATTGTTACAAAATTAAAATTTTCTTATGATATAATTTTTATTACATAGGGAGATATTTATGTTGAATTTTTTATTTAAGAAAAGAGAGTGCGAAACTGCAAAGGACGTGGAATTAAACAGAGTTTATGAAGAACTAAAAAAAGTATATACTTTTGATAGTATTCCGGAAATCCGCAAGAAATACTTATCTATGCATATTCAAAAATACGGATATCTAACATATTCGTATCAAAAAGCTCTTGATGAGTTGACAAACGAAGAAACTCTTTTCGCATTAGAAGAAAAATGGAAACAAAATAATATATTTAAAGACGGCAAATTCCACTTTAAAAATAACCAGATAAGCCCGCTTGCCAGAAATCAGGAAAAGAATTCAGACTGGTTTAAAAAAGAAGGTCATAATATCAAGCTGATTAATTTAGCCGCACTTGGAAACGGCAACCAATCAAGTGAGCCTGGCAAATTTTTCGACTGGTTAAAACAATTATTAATTTTACCTACAGGAAACCTTGCCGGAAAAATTTACAATACAACCATTTATCTTATCCCGTTCCATCCGAGAGAATTTGGATGTGCATATCTTCCAAAAAGCTCTGAAGTCAGCAGCAAATTAAAAGATAAAGAAATTGAAGAACTGACAGGAATGGATGCAAAAGCACAGGTGCAAACATTCATTGAAATGGCACAGCTTGCAGGACACCCTGTAATCTATGATATTTTGCCGCAAACAGGACGATTCTCAAAATTTGTACTTGCTAATCCGCATGTAGCTCGCTGGTATGACATACCGGAACTTCAAAAACAATTATTGTCAAAAGTAGATGAGGTTGCAGAATTTTTATCAAAAGACCACGATCAGGATGATATACAAATTGTAAAAGATATTTATATTCAAAGACTTCAAGGAAGTGCCGGCGACTTAAGCCCTGCATTCCAAGAACTTTATAACAACTTTGAAGGCATTATGATTGAACATAAAAAGAATTTTTCAAACACAATGCTTGAAAAACCTTACCAGACAAAAATTCACAAACGTGTTAAAGAACTTATTGCAAAAATCCACAGATTCAGTGATAAGAAGAGACTTGAAGAAAGTGATATTACAAAACAAATTGACTCAATTCAAATGTTAATGAATGACGGCTTATGGCCTGCACCGGGCGGTGCGTGGTGCTCAGCAGGAGTTCCTGTATATGACGGAATGAGCGAATGCGGCGGATATCCTATGTTTAAGCACTTTGACTATAAGGGGGATGATGTTACAGCGTTTGCAAATCTGGACTGCCAAACACCTTATTATTTCGTAAACCTTGAAAACGGTAAATTTAACGAAGATGTAATTTCATTATTTATAGATAGCATGAAACAGCTTCAAAAAGATTATAATTTTGACGGATTCAGAATCGACCACATCGACCACGTTGTAGACGAGGTCTCAGAACGCAGCGGAATCCCGATAAGCTACAGAGCACCAAGATATGTGCTTAACAAATTAAACTCAACAATGAAAAAGAAAATCCCGTATTTTGCAACACTTGCAGAATATATGTTGTGGGATAATTTCTTAAAAGAGTACCATCAAGATATGAAATTTGATGTTTTGTGGGGTAATGATATAATTTCACAGTTTGACAAAACCCCTGAAAGAATTTCCGAAGACAACCAAAACCTTGCAAATTATAATATCAAATTCAAAAAAGGCAATATGCTTTCAATTATGAAAACATATAATAATCAGGACGGAGAATTCCATTGTATAGACCAGTATCCTGCACAGCTTGGCGAACAAGGCGCACTATACAAATGGTTTAAATATAAATTCTTACCTGGCGGCAGATACGCTCAGCGTCCAGTGATGTATGTTGACGGAGATGAAAGCTTTACCCGCGGCGGCATTGAATACACAATCGGCGAAGAGGTTGCAATGAAACGCGCCGAAAATGATGAATTTTACTTAAAATTTGATGCGATCGACAGATTTGTAAAAAATAATAACGTAATTCATCAGGGCGAAGCTCAAATTATTGTTGACGATGAAGACGGATTCAGCGCCTGGTTAATTACACGCGAGCCTATGAGAACAGCTTTTCTTATAGTTTCAAACCACAAATATCCGACAGAAAAAGTTACAAAAACAGCCGCAACAGGCGAAAACTACAGAGAAATCATAGAAGGATACCCCGTTTTTGACAAAGAAATCTATATTCCAAGCGATTATACATTAAAAAATGAATATGTTTTCAAAGAAAAAGATTTTGTAAAACAGCCATTGGAAGATAGTGACAGCATACATTTTGACAAACTTGAGCCAAGCGAATTTAGAATATATGAACTATCACGATAAATATTAAGAAAAATTAATATAAAGACTTGATAAGCGCATTATCTTTACAATATTTTACAATCGCTAAAATTCAAATATATATTAAAAATTTAACTCACCACCTATAAAAACTAATCCTTAAGGATTAGTTTTTTGTAATTAATGTTATTTAACTAAAAAAAATGGGTTTAGTATGTTTATAGTTTTGAGCATGATTCTATTTTTATTAAAAACCATTCAAATGGTTGATAGACTTTAAAAAGAATAGTAATATAATTTAGATGTAAAGCGTATGTTATAGTTCATTTAAAGAAAGGTGAAAAGATTATGACAAAAAGATTCGGTTTTACTTTGGCAGAAGTATTGATTACTTTAGGTATTATTGGTGTAGTTGCTGCTATGACTATTCCTACATTGATTGCAAACACAAACGGTGCAAAATTCCGTTCTCAATTTAAGAAAACATTATCAACATTAAACCAAGCAGGTTTGATGTCTCAAGCACAGTATGACTTCGATTATGCAGGTACAACAATTGGTTGTGATGATGGTGACGCTAATTCTAAAACCGGTGCAGAACAACACCCTGAAGTTGGTATGTCTTTCTGTTCTATCTTGAACGGTACATTAACAGGTCAAACTTACCAAGGTACTGTTGCTGACTTGAAACGTAACGCAAACGGTGAAGAAAAAGCTTATACTCTAATTTCTACAGCAACAATTCCTGCAACTTATACAGCTTACAAAGCTTATACATTAGCTGACGGTGCTATTGTTGCATTTGACCCTGCAGCTAAAGGCTGTGAACTTCCTATCGGTACTCAAATGACTGATGCTGTTATTAAAGCAGGTGGCAGCTTAGCTAACTGCTTAGGCTTTATCGATGTTAACGGTGTAACACTTCCTAACAAAGAAGTTACTTGTACAGAAGGAAATACAGCTACACAAACAGTACAAACTCCTTGTGCAGTTAAAAATGATGCTAACCACATGACAGACGTATTCCCTATCGTATTCCACGATGCAACTGTTGAACCGGCATCAGATGCTGCTAAATACGTTTTAACATCTGCTAAATAGTCCTCGGCCGGACTGGGCTTAATTGTTAACGATGATTTCAAAGTCATCTCAACAGTTCAGTTCCACAGGGATAAACAGGAAAACTGGCAAAAGGCGAACAAATGTTCGCCTTTTGTGCTATTTTGTTATATGACTCCGGATTTACTCCAGAGTCTGTCAAAAATAACATTTACCCCTGAACTTGATTCAGAATCTATTATTCTGTATAATGTAACTATGCAAATAAGAAGATTGACGTATTTTGACTATCCTAAAATAAAAAGGCTCGTTTCATATTTGTGTACAGATGAAAACGATAAACTTGCCAAGTCAATTATGGAAGAACCGTTAGGACTTATAAATGCTATGCTTCCGCTTAGATTCAAATTTAAATCAGAATCTTTTATTTACGTTGAAGGTAAAGAAATTTTAGGACTGATTACAGTTTCAAGAACCCCGGGAAATCCGTATAAAATAAATATAACAAGACTCATTTTTAAAGAAAATCTTTATGATGTAGGAAAACAGCTTGTTGAATTTGTCGTTCACAAATATGGCGCAAAAGGCGCAGCTTCATTTACTGTAACAATAGATGAATGTCATGATGAATTATTTAACTTATTTATAAACGGATGCGGCTTCAGGCAGTGCGCATCAGAAACCTTATGGAAAATAGAAAAACCAACACCTGAAAAAACAAATTTTCACTGGCGCTATGCCCAAAATTCCGACTCAAAAAAAATAGCACAATTATATAATTCAGAACTAATCAATATCTACAAACCGTCATTAACAAGAGATGAAAAAGAGTTTCAGGAAGTTCTTTTTTCAGGCTTCAACGACTACTACAAAACAAGATTCGTAATTGATGAAGGGGTAAATATATTAGGATACTTCTCAATAACAACGACAGATAACCTCAATTACATTCTTGATATCACAACAAACAGCGGATATGATTTTGAATATGACAAAATAATTAACGTAATGCTTTGCGAAATTGCAAGAAAAAAACGTGCATTTTACCCGCTTATTAAACAAAAAAAATACACCAAAAATTCAGAAAAATTTGAAAACTTTTTAAAATCTCAAAATTATAACCCAATCCAAACCCAGCAAATTCTTGTGAAAGATTTTTATAAACCCATAGCACAGGAATCATCTAATTGGCAGGTTTTTATTCTCGGCGAAAATCAGGTCACTAATTAAAAGAACATCATTCCGGTCTCCAAACCGGAATCTAATTACACCATACCGCATCCAACCTTCAAAATTCCTGAAAGAAGTATATTTATCCTACTTGCAGCATGCTCCTCTTCGTGGTAGAATTAACGCACAGGAAGGGAAATCGAGGTGGATATGGATAATCTTAAAATTTATCTTGATAAAGATATCAATCAAGATTTGATTAAATCTAAAAAAATTGCAATAATCGGCTTTGGTTCACAAGGCTACGGACAATCAATGAATCTTAAAGATTCAGGATGTAAGGTTGTTTTAGGACTAAGACAAGGCGGAAACTCAGATATAAAAGCAAAAAAATACGGTTTTACAACAATGACAATTGAAGATGCCGTAAAATGGGCTGATATCGTCCAGATACTTATACCGGATGAGCTTCAGGCAGAAGTTTATGAAAAACAAATCAAGCCGAATATGCGCGCCGGACAGTATTTAATGTTTTCACACGGATTCAATATTCATTATAAAAAAATCGTACCGTCATCTGATATAAATGTAATTATGGTAGCACCAAAAGGTCCGGGACATACCGTAAGAAGCCAATATGAAGAAGGCAAAGGCGTTCCTTCACTAATTTCAATTTATCAAGATGCCTCAGGAGATTCAAAAGAAGTTGCACTGTCATATGCTTCTGCAATCGGCGCCGGACGCGCAGGAATTATTGAAACTACATTTAAAGAAGAAACTGAAACTGACCTATTTGGAGAGCAGGCTGTAATCTGCGGCGGTGTTTCAGCTCTTATGAAAGCAGGTTTTGAAGTTCTTACAGAAGCCGGATACTCTCGTCATATGGCATATTTTGAAGTTCTGCACGAAATGAAATTAATAATCGACCTTGTAAATCAAGGCGGACTTGCTGATATGCGATATTCTATTTCAAATACGGCAGAATACGGCGATATGACCCGCGGTCCTAAAGTTATCGGAGAAGAATCCAAAAACGCAATGCGCCAAATCTTAAAAGATATTCAAACAGGCGCTTTTGCTGATGAATTCACAACTGAAATGGCAACCGGATGCAAAAACTTCAACAAACTTAGACAAGAAAACGCTAACCACCCGATCGAAGAAACCGGCGAAGAAATCCGTTCTTCATTCGTTTGGGGACAAGACAAAATTATAAACAAAGATAGGAATTAAAATATGTTCAGTACAGAAGATTTATATGAAGTAGTTATTTTTTCAATCGGTGACACCAAAGCCGGCACCAAAATGGGTAAATTACAGCTAAAAAATACAACAGATGAAACCTTGTTAAACTGTATTTTGTGGGAAGAAACTTTAAACCGTTTTGATAACAAGATTTTCAGAACAGGAAACCTGGTAAGAATTGTTTCTGCAAGCTTTAACGAAAAATTCAACAACTGCCTTGTGTCAGCCTTAGAACTTATTCAAGAAGCTAAATTAGGACTTGAAAAACCTGAAATCGAACAGTACTGGACAACATTACAATCATTTATCAATAAAATCAATGATGAGAATTTAAGAAACTTTGTCAGTGAACAGTTTTCAAAATACGAAAACGAGTTTAAAATTATGCCTGCGGCTAAACTTATGCACCACAACTACATTGGCGGTCTGCTTGTTCATACTGTGGAATGCGCACAATATGCTCAGAATAATATGGCGCAATTTACATATAAAACAAATGAAGATGAAATTTATGCTGCTTGTCTTCTACACGATTTTGGCAAAATTTTTGAATACACAATCAATACCGAAACCGGCTTAATAGATTACGCACCAAACTTCCGCGAGGAATGGATTTCACACTCTCAATACGGATTCAGTATCTGTATGAACGCCGGATTTAAAAAAGTTGCAAAAATGATTGCAGCACACCACGGCAGAGCTGAATGGGGTGCGATTATTGATCTTGACCAAAAAGATCTTGAACCTGAATTATACCTGATTCACTTCATTGATAACTTATCTGCTAAATTCGGCAAAATCAGTACCAGACTTCTTGAAAAATAAATGCGTAAAATCAATACTTTAGACCCAAATGTTAACAAAATAAATAAAAATTTACGTTGCGAAACATTTTGAGTCACAGAGCATGGTTTATGCTAAATTAAAGGGTATAAAAGGATATATTTAAGGAATAGTTTTATTAAGGAGATAATGAATGTCTGAATATTTGAGCAAAGAAGAGATAAAACAATGGAGAAGCTCATTAGAAAAGATTACATTAGAGGAGTTCGCTGCCAGATTAGGGAAAAAAGTAGAAGAAAAAAAAGAAACTAATGATTTAATTGATATCGTTTTACACGGAAAACCTGTTGTTTCAGAAGAAGCTGAATGGTCCTCATCTAAAGTAGAACGCCTAAGCGCTATCGCAGACAGAGCATATGAAAAAGAAAAAGAACTTTATATTTCACCTTTCTCAGCTCAAAATCTAAAAATTGATGACCAAAAACCTGAAGCAAAAACTACTCAGCCGACAGCAGTTGAAACACCTGTAAAAAAAGCTCCAAAAGCTAAAGCTGCACCTAAAAAAGCAACAAAAACACTTGCTGCAGCAAAAGAAATTATTGAAAATACTCAAACCGGAGACACCTTAAGAGATGAAGTCAGAATTGTTTTCAAAAAAGCCCTAACAGATAGAGAACAGAAAGTATTTGATTACTTTGCCGCTCATAAAAACAAAATCGTTTACGCTAAAGACTTAGCTACTTTACTTGATCTTCCAAGAGATTATGTATATAAATACATCAAAAATCTAAGAGCTAAAATTGATGGCGAAGCATTAAAAAATGCAGATAAAGGCGGCTTTGTACTTTCAATATAACAGAATTACACAAAAAAGCGCCGGGATTGTTATCCCGGCGCTTTTTT
>CASLVD010000049.1 GCA_949398305.1 uncultured Candidatus Melainabacteria bacterium
TCAATAATTTCATTGAAGCTGTCAGCTTTTAATGAAGCACCGCCGATTAAAGCACCATCAATATCTGATTTTGCCATTTGTTCTTCGATTGTTGAAGGTTTTACAGAACCGCCGTAAAGAATTCTGATAGAATCAGCAGCTTGTGAACCTGCAACTTCTGAAACAACGCCTCTAATCATTTTGATTACTCTGTTTGCTTCTTCAGCATCACAAGATTTTCCTGTACCGATAGCCCAGATTGGTTCGTATGCGATAACTGATTTTGCAACATCTTCTGATGAAATACCTTCTAAAGCTGCTCTGATTTGTGATGCGATATGTGAATCTGTAACACCTGCTTCTCTTTGTTCTAAAGTTTCACCACAGCAGATGATAGGAATCAAACCGCCGGCTAAAATAGCTTTAGCTTTTTTGTTAATCATTTCATCTGTTTCAGAGAAATATTGTCTTCTTTCAGAGTGACCGATGATTACAAATGAGCATCCTGCATCTTTTAACATTTCAACAGAAATTTCACCTGTAAATGCGCCTGAATTTTCCCAGTGGCAGTTTTGTCCTGCAACATATAATTTGCTTCCTTCGCATCCGCAGCTGCAAGGAATTTCAGCAACCTGATTTAATGAAGTAAATACAGGTGCGATTACAACTGTAGGTAATTGAGTTGCGCTGTAATTATCTACAAATGATTTAATACCTTCATATAAAGCTTTTGCATCAGCTTGAAGAAGGTTCATTTTCCAGTTTCCTGCAATAATTGGTTTTCTTGACATAATAATATCTCCTTTACATGTACCGTTTGACACATGTATCTTATATTAAACAAATTTCCACCGCAAGAGTGATTTTCCTTAAGGTACTTTCTTGTGTCGACAAGAAAGTACCGCAAAGAAACTCTCTCACATCGCTTCGTTCACTAATAAATTGTAATACTCAACTTAAAAACACACAACTCACTACGTTCAAACAGGTGTGTTTTTGTTATTGTTTCGTATAACATTTATTGTTCACTACGCGGAGTTCGAACCTAATATTTTAATCAAAATTTTTGAATTAGAATTAATTTACCCCTGTGAATCTTGTGCAATACCGGTTTGGTAGCCCGGAACTAAAAGCGCTATCGGGATTACTCTGCCAAGTTTTGCTCCAAAACTTGACCCCTCATTCATCATAGTTGCTGCCATACATAAATCGTCTACGTGCGGAGCAAAATCACTTGGTTTTATATTACGTTCAACTTTTTTGTGATAAAGATGTTCATTTATTAGGTTTGAAACCCTGTTGCCAAGATAAATTCCAACGCCTAAAAGAGCAACTGTTGTAGCAGCGTTTGGTAATTTAGTTAAAAATTTATTTATATAGTTAACAAATTTTTTACTTGATTTAATTTGCGGCATAGCGCTTTCAATTTTATCTGCAAATTTATTATAAAGTTTAGCACCGCCTGCCACACAACCTACAGGAACCATTACGTTGCCGAGAATTTGGCTTAGAACTTCGCGTTTTTTGGCTTTCAAGTTAGCTTTGTCATCCACTAAAGCTCCGCCTATAAAACCGCCTGCAACAGAACCTGCTGCGGTTGCAATAATTTGCGGACCTTCAAATTTTATATATTTTCCTTCCGGCGCGTATTTAAAAATTGCCCAATCTTTTATAGGAGTTTTAATGATTTTTGCAGGATTTAGCGAAAACCCTTTTCGTTTTGCAAGTACAGCTAAAACAGGTGTCATTCCTGCTGCAGATGACGCTAATACAACAGCTTTTTGTTTTCTTGTCATATTAGTTTCAGAATCATGACCTCTGAAGTTTTGATAAGTATTTGCGCTAACCTTATTGATAATCATTTTTTATCCTTTGTCTGTATTTATTTTAAATCAAAACAAAATAATAGTTGCTACATGGCTATCTAATATTTTAATTTTTGTTACAAAATATTAAAATTGGGAAATCATGAGTCAAAAAATTTTCTTGAGCTGTATTAAAATAATTACGGAACCGAAAGTATAATTATGTCTTTAAGAATACCAGTAGCAAATACAAATAATGTAATGTCAAGAAATTTTGTGAAGCAGATGGCAAGTGACGGCTTTTTGCCTGTTATTGCTTTGGAAGCTTTTGTAGAAGGTGGAAGAACCCTTCAAGCCTACAATAGAGGTGGATTTGACGAAGCAAGAGAAAGAATTACAGAAGAATTTTCCGGTGCAGTATTTTGGCTTGGCGGTGTAACGGCACTTAACTGGTTATTTGAAAAAATCGGTCAAAAATTCCTGAAACTTCCTAACAAAGTTGTTGATATTGCAAGTGATGAGGTTCGTAAACCTTTAACAAATTATTTGACAAATGAAAGAACCAAAGACGGTGCAAAAATCTTAGAAAAAACTATGGCAAGATTCAAGTTTGCTAAAGTTATTTCAAGTGTGTTAATTGCTAACGCATTTATCGGGTTTGTACTGCCGAAAGTTAATCAGGCAATCACACGTTCTTATCATAAAAACAAATCTGAAACAGCGGCTGTTCCTGCAGAACAAAATAATTCGCAGACTATAAATCCGTTTGTGGCTCGTCCTATGATGGATAGTTTTGCTCCAAATAAAGAAAAAGAAGATAAAAAAGACGTTTCTTTCGGTTTGAATTTGCTTTCTATAGCTAATAAATTTGAAAGCGACAGAAATTATAAACTTTTATCTGTTGATGCCGGTACAGCATCAGGACGTGCATATTCAGCCCGAAACAATGATGAAAGAGTTGAAATTTTATTTAGAGATTTAAGTTCGATTTACTTCTATATGTTTAATATGCAGTTGATGAACAACTGGTTAAACAAAATCGAGCAAAAAGGTGTAGGAACAAGACTTGATCCTGTTTCAGCCGAGTTTACAACAAAATACATGGAAGAATACTTCAAGTCTAAAGGTGCAAATAGTGTTAATGTTGAAACATTTGCAAAAGAAATGTTAGGCGCAAACAGAGATATTCCGGAATCGCTAAAAGGTAAATTTGAAGGCGATAAGATTAAAATAATTTCACTTGATGATTTTAAAACAGAATTAGATAACCTTGTACCTAAAAAAGATGTAAACAAATTTACAAAAACAGCGGTTGAAATGTCTAAATTACAACCTCAGGTTAATGGTTTGTCAATCTTAACCGAAGGTCAGGTAAGGGATATATTAAACGGCGGTCATTTGAATAACCCTGAATTCTTACAGGAATTTTTCAAAAACAGATTCGGCGGTAAATTTATGGAACAATACAAATTTGTTGCTCAGAACGATTTAGATGCACATAAAAAAGAACTTCTTCATTACGTAAATTCTATAATCGAAAAAGCCAGAGCGGGTTCAGGCGAAGTTACCGAAAGACTCGTCCGCAAGGCTTCTAATACTAACCTCAAAATGAATGCTCTTAACTGGGGTGCAGGTTTTGTAACATCAGCATTGTTCTTGTCAACAATTATTCCGAAACTTCAATATATGATTACAAAATGGAGAACCGGCTCGGATGCTTTCCCCGGAACTAAAGAATTCCAACAGCAAGAATCTGCTAAAGCCGCTTAAATTTAGTCTATATATATGACAAATTCTGATAACTTATTTCCTATAATAATAAAATGGACGAACCGGTTATCGATAAAAAATATACGGATTTTATTGAGAATTTGATTGAGCAGGTAACACCTTTGCTTCCTCAAGATGTGAATGAGCTGCAAAAAAGTTATCTTATTACAAATATCAGAAAGTCTGCAACCCTTATGGCTACGTCTATTCAGGAAAACGAAGATTTCAGCAGATTAGATTTTGATAATCAGTGTTTTTATATTCAAGTTATTGCGGAATGGTCTTTTCACAAGGAAATCGACCTGTTTCGTTCAGGGATTCCTGCAAGATACTGGAAAGGCGTTATGCAAAAAATCTGGTATGCGATGTGGGAAGTTATGTATGCCTGTGTAAAAAATGATGCTCCCGAAGCTGTTGTTCTGTCTTTAGTTGAACGCTTTGTGAACAGAACTTACAAAGATGCGGTTGAAGAGCTTAAAGAAAACGAAGTTATTGATGAAACGGTTGAAGAAAAGGCTAAAGAGCAGTCTAATATTGAAAAAATGGCACATGAATACAGGCTTGAAAAACAAGTAAACCAAAAAATAAAAGAAATTATAAAACGATTTATTCTTGCATTGATTATTGGTTCAGTTGTAACTTTTGCGATTTTGAAGTTTAAAATCGTAGGTTTGGCCTCAATTTTAACTCTGCTTCTTGTTTATCATTTTATGCCGTCAAAACAGGGGTAGGAGTAGGGGTAAATGAAAATGATAGACTCCGGCTCAATGGCCGGAGTAACGTACAGGTGTCATCCTGAACTGACTAGAAAATAGCGTGAGCGTAATTTTCTGTTCCTACTTGGTGATTCAGGATCTATAAAGTTACAGACTCCGGATTGGCGGCCGAGTCTCAATTTACCCTTAAGATTTACCCCTAGATTTCGCCCAGAGTCTCAAGCTTGTACAAGCAGCCGATTTCTTCGTGGGCTAAAACGGTTATATCATTAATGTATAGAGATAACAAAGTGAAAAATATCTGTCTGTATTCCATCGGTACAACCAGTTTTGGCGAATGAATGTTTAATTTTTTGGCTTTTTTAGTGATTTTTGTCGCAAGTTTTTCTGCCAGTTCGCCGTCAATTTTTATCAAACTGTCCTCTGTTTCATCACAGCCAAGCACGATATCTGAATATGTTTTTTCAGAAAGCTCAAATGCGCTGATTGTTTCACCGTCATCGTTTGTGTATTTTTTACAAATTTGTCTTGATAATGATAAACGAATTTTGTTTAAGATATCTGATTTACTGCCTTCTTCTGCGAAGTCGTTAATCTTTTCAAAAATATATGTGATATTTTTTATCGAAACTTTTTCTTTAATAAGGCTTACTAGTAGATATTTGATATCTGAATATGTTAATAAATCCGGAACGATGTTTTCAATTAAATACTCGTTTTCTTTTTCAACAACTTCAAGATATTTGTCTATATCCTCATAATCCAGAAGGTCATCAACATATTTAATTGCAACATATTCAAGAGCTTTTGCTATATATTCTGACGGTGTGATACCTTTTTGCCAGAAGTCTTTTGCTTTATCTTTTTCAATCCAGATAGTTTTTCTGTCTGTGATTGAATCAATTGCGTTAATTGAATTTTTAATTTTATGCTCTGTGTGGATTTCGTCAGCGTAAAACATCAAATATTCAGGACAAACTCCTGCTCTGAATACTTCCATTCCGCGGATTCTGATACTGAATTCGCAAGGATTAAGGTTTTCATCATCTTTAAATACGACTTTTGGAATAATATAACCGTTTTGTTCGGTTAATTTAAGTCGTGATTTTACAGTTTCTGCGATAAGTTCTTCACCTGAATTCTCGCGGTCAGAATCCACAAAGCCCAAAAGTTCTTCACTCAAATAAATAGTGAGCTTTTCTTCGTGAAGTTTAGAGTACATTAAATCAGGTGATGTTGCTTTGTTTAATTGTGCTTTTAAATCTTCAAGCTCTTTTAAGCCTGCTGAAATTTTGTCATTAAGTTTTTTTCTTGGAACTGATGCAGGTGCTTCCCCTTCAAGTTCTGCCTTAATCTTATTGATTTTTTGTTTTTGTCCTCTGATTTTTGATTGAATTTCAAGACATTGTTCGTATTCTGTAAGTTTTGGAGAAAGCATTTTTTCCATTTGACTTTTAAAATCAGAGATATTAATTATGTCAGATTCGGAATTATTTTCAGATTTTGCTTCGCGCATAAATATGCAGTTCAATTGGTTATCAGATTCTTCATCGCCGACTTCGTGCATACTGTATAATTCCCAGCCGTTCATTGACATTTCATTAAGAAGGTTTTGAAGTTCCTGAGCATTTTCTGCTGAGCAGGTTTTGATTACATATTCCATTCTCTTTTTGAACATAATTTTATCCTTTTAATATTTTAATTGCTTCAATAGCGGTTTTAATTGCTTTTTCAGTATCGTGAACAACAGGATTTTCAAGATTTTGTTTTTCGCGTTCCTGGTTTGCTACAGTTAGAAATACCGAACCGACTTTGACATTTAAATAACTTGCAACAACAAATAATGCCGCAGATTCCATTTCTGATGCCAGACAACCTAAGCGTTTCCAGGCTTCCCATTTGTTCAAAAGTTCATCGCTTACGGGTTTTGTTTCAGGTGAATGCTGACCGTAGAATGAATCTTTACATTGTACAACACCTGTATGTGAAGTATATCCGAGATTTTTTGAGGCTTGGACAAGGGCATTTGTAACATCAAGATTTGCTACAGCCGGAAACTCAATTGGAGCATATTCTTTTGATGTACCTTCCGCACGAATTGCACCTGTTGCAATAACTATATCTCCGCCTTTAACATCAATTTGCATACCGCCGCAGGTTCCGACACGAATAAAAGTTTCCGCGCCGACATTTACAAGTTCTTCTAATGCAATGGCAGCAGACGGACCGCCGATACCGGTTGATGTTACACTGACTTTTTCACCGTCAAGATAACCGGTGTATGTCACGTATTCCCTATTATCTGCAACAAGTTTCGGTTCGTCAAAATATTGTGCGATTTTCGCGCAGCGCTTCGGGTCGCCCGGTAAAATTACGTATTTACCTACATCGCCCTGTTTTAAACCAATATGATACTGAACTCCGTCTTGTGAATATTTCATTAAAATGCCTCGTTTTAAATTATCATTCCGGGTTTTAACCCGGAATGAAGTTTTGTTTTTCTATTGTCCTTTTAATTTTTGAATAATTAAATCAGTGATATCAACTCCGCCGACAAAAATTACTTGATCTGATAAAACAGCATCAAGTTTTTGTGAAACCATAACAGCTTTTGCTGCTGTTTGAACCTGATTTAAGATTTGAGCTTCTTTGCTGCTTCTAAGTTTATACAAAGCTTCTTGTTTAGCGTTAAATTCAGTTGCGGTTTGAGTTTCAAAGTTTTGTTTTTTTAATGGTGTATCTAAAGATTTGTATTGTTTTTCTTTATCAACCATGTATTGTTGTAATTCTAAACTTTTAGCATCAATTTCTTTTACTGCTTGTTGAGCTGCAGGGTAGTTTTCAAGAACTTTTTGATAGTTCAGGTAACCAACTTCTGCATTTGCCTGTGTACCTGTAGAAATAACAAGACCGGCAGCCATTATTAAAGCCATTAATTTTAAGTTTTTCATAAACCCTCCTATATATTATTATTAATTATATTAGTATAATAAGTCACCTACACCGAAAGTAAAGTAACCGTTTTTAGAACCGCTGTCACCCGGATTTGTAAGCGGTATACCGTAGTCGATTGATAAAGGTCCCATACCCGGAATAAATACTTTCAAACCGACACCGGCAGATACTGCGTATTCAGGTCTGTCGTAGATGGTATTTGATACTGTTCCGTCAAATACTTTACCTGCATCAGCCCATACAGTGAATCTTATATTATTTAAGAATGCAATTCTTGTTCTATCCATAAACGGAATTGGTGTTGCAAACTCAGCAGATCCCATGATAAATGCGTTACCTGTACCGACACCACTCATTTTGAAACCTCTAACAGTATAAGGACCACCTAAACGATAAGCCATAACTTCAGGAATATCACCGTGGATTGCTCCGCCGCCTTTTGCAGTGAAGGATAAGGATGATTTTTTACCGATAGGAACATATTGTTTAATCATACCGGTAAGTTTTCCGTTAGTTTTATCAAATCCGTTAAGACCAATGTTTTCATCGAATCTCAAACTTGCCATTGTACCGTGTCTTGTGACTGTTGCAGAATCTCTTGTATCATATATTAATGCAGGGCTTAAAGACAGGAATAATCCGCCTTCAAGTTGTTTTGCACGTTCTGCAATCGGAATATTGTATTTTTGATACATTCTTGAAATTCCGTTAAAATCGCCTTCACGAACGTCAATGTTTTCAACACCTAAACTGAAAGATGATGTTGCGTGTCTGTTCTTTTTAAGTCTGTGTGCCACAGTCATCTCACCGCCGAATCTTCTTTCAATTGCAAGCGGAATTTGATATGAACCAAAATCTCTAAAGAATAATCTGTTATTTAATGATGTATCAGCGTTGAATAAGTAAGGTTTGAAGTAACTTAATTCAGCTTGAATATTCATATGGTCTTTAACAGATGAGTCGTTAAGCATTACCCCTGTACCGACTAAACCTGTTAAAGATAATCTTTCTGCTCTGCCGCGGAAGTTATTTTCTGTAATTCCCATTGAACCGAACAAACCTGTAACCGTATCAATACCGCCGCCGACAGAAATACTTGCAGTTCTTTGTTCCTGAATTTTGATAGTAATATCATACGCGTCAGGGATTTCTTCACTAGGCTCGATTTCACGTGTTACATCTTTGAATGCTTGAGTGGCATAAAGTCTTACTAAATCTTCTTTTATAAGATTTTCGTTATAAATCATACCCGGTTCGGTTAAGATATTACGTGCAACAATATAATCTTTGGTTTTTTCATTACCTTCAATCATAATTTTGTCGATAATACCTTCTTTAATACTTATATTAATTGTTCCGTCTGGATCATCTGATACAGAATCAACTCTTGCTAAAATATAACCTTTTGAGGTATATAGTTCTTGAATTTGTGCGATTGCAGTGTTTAATTGAGCGATATTTTGCGGTTTCCCTTTCATATCGTTAAGAGTTGCAAGGATGTCTTCAATCGGCACAACAGTGTTGCCTTCAACAGTAAAATCTTTTACAGGAATATTTTCTTCTACAACGATTTTAACAGTAACAGTTCCGTCATCGTTTTTTGATGGTATAGCTTTCATTTTTTCTGTGAAATAACCTGTTTCATAAATCGCTTTAAGGTCGGTTTGGAGAAGGTTTCGGGAATAATCACCGCCTTTTTTCATCTGCATTTTTTCTCTTAATTCTTGTTCTGCGATAGAATTAAGTCCATAGAATTCAATATCTTTAATAATTCTTTTTTCTTTTTCAACAGGATCAGAAATTTCAGGTGCGGTGCCTGATGTTAGGTTTGTAGGATAATGACCGCTTGATGCTTCTTCATTTTTGGAGTTAGAGTAATCTGTATATTTATCAAAGACAGTGTTTGCGTAATTATTGTTATACTGTACGGCTTCATCGGTTAATCCCATGTTGCCCCACACATCATCAACAGCCATGCAACCTGCCTGAGCTGTCATAACCAAGATTACTGCTAACATTAAGTGTCTGGTAAATTTATTAGATTTCAAGAATTTCTTCCTTACAAACTCTCACTATTCTCCAATAAAATTGTAGCATAAATTAATAAAAATGTGCAAATAATTTACATCTATTTATCGGCAGCAATTTTATAGATTTTATTTTTATTAATTCCATACAATTCAGAAAGGATTACGGATATGTCTTTTGCACTGAACCCCTTGCCTTGAAGGAGTTTAACTTTCTCTTCAAAACCAGCCGTATCTGTTTGTTTTTCATCTCTAAAAATTAAACAGACAAATTCTCCTTTTGTAATATTATTTTTTAAATGAGAAATAATGTTTTCAGTTTTATCAACAACGATTTCTTCAAAAACTTTTGTAAGTTCGCGTCCGATAGCGCATTTTGAATCAGGACGGACTTTTTGAATGATTTCTAAAGTTTGTATAATACGGTTTGGTGACTCGTAAAAAATAAAATCATTGTGTTTATATTTTAATGCGATTTCTTCAATTTTTGATTGTGTTTTTGGTAAAAATCCTATAAATGTAAATTCTTCATCTTCTCTTGAAACCTGTGAAAGCAATGTGATTACAGCATTTGCACCGGGAAGCGATGTTATTGAAAATCCGTTTTGGCGAAGTTCTTTTACAATAACAGAACCGGGATCACATATTAATGGAGTTCCTGCATCTGATACAAGCGCCATTTTTTTGCCGCTTTTAAGTGTTTCTAATATCTGGTTGATTCGTTCTTTTTCGTTATATTTGTGATATGAAACACATTTTGTTCTGATATCAAAATGATTTAAGAGTTTTTGTGTAACACGGCTGTCTTCGCAGGCAATTAAATCAACGTATTTGAGGATTTCAATTGCGCGTAATGTTATATCGCCTAAATTTCCTATAGGTGTCGGAACTATGTAAAAATCAAATTCTTTCATATTTTAATTGTATCATAAATTAACATTTTGTAATTATTAAGCAACTTTTTCTAAAACAAAACCTTTATATAAATAAGTAGTTCGTGTGTAAAAATTTAATTTAAAGTGTGGTAATTGGTGGAAATGGAAGTATTTAATCCAAGCCGGTACTCTATTGGCTTGAATTCAAATATACAACTAAATAATTTCGGGAAAAATGTGTACTTTGGACAAAATCCTATTCAGGATAGTTTTCAAAGTAACTCACCGCTTCAATTGTTTAATGAAAACGAAATCAAAAAACTGATTTCTCAAAATCCTGATGTTAAAAAAATCCTTTCAGAAAACAAATTACCTGTCCGGTTAAATATGGCTGAACTTCAAGAACTTTCAGAAAAACATTGTAGAGATACCCAAAATATAGCAGCACAAATTGCAAAGCATCTTCCGCAAGCTTTAAAACAACAGGTAAATATTAAAAACCTGAAAGACGGTGCTATGCTTCATGATTTTGGCAAAGTTCTAATTCCGCCTGAAATTTTAAACAAAAACGGCGCCTTAACCCCTGAAGAACATAGAATTATGGATTTACATTCAGAACTTGGGTATCAGATTTTGAAAAATTCAGGCGTAAATAATGAAGTTCTCAATCTTGTTCGATATCACCATGATAACAAACAAAATAACTTTGTACCGGATATAAATCTGCAAATCTTAAATCTTGCGGATAAATATTCAGCATTAACAGAAGAACGTGTGTATAAGGAAGCCTTTTCTCCACAAAAAGCTTTAACTATTTTATACAGCGAGGTTAAAAAAGGCGACATCCATCCGTTTTTATTCAATGCACTTGTAAAATCTGTCCAGCCGCAAAATGCGCCGCAAAAAGTTTCTTAATTGTAAACAAATGTTAATAAGTATATAAACTTTATGGCAATTTTTTATAAGGAAAATTGTTTATATATATGTAAGGGATATTTAAGAAAAAGAAAATTGTTTGTAAACCATAAATTGGGGAAATAAATTTTTAGGGGAAAAAAATCGAATCGAATCATCCATCATAATCAATCATTGGGTGCTGAATATATTTCAGCGCCTTTTTTATGTGCGAAGTCGGTGTGAAGCCGAGACCACCGGAGCGTATTTGCAATTCATATTTATGCTAAAATCATCATATGAAAGAAATCAAAAAAGTTTTAATCTGCGGAATCGGAGCGGTTGGCTCAATTTATGCCAATAAAATAAACGAATTTGACAGGGAGAATTTACGCGTTCTTGTTGATAAAAAACGTTTGGAAAATTATACAAAAAATCCGAAAATTTTTAACGGTAAACCATTGAACCTGAATTATATTTTGCCGGAAGATAATAATTTTCAAGCTGATTTAATAATTATTGCAACAAAGTTTGACGGACTTTTGGAAGCGGTCGAAAATATTAAAAATTTTGTAAAAGAAGATACGATTATAATGTCACTTTTAAACGGGGTGACAAGTGAAGAAATTATTGCTCAAAAATACGGGTGGGAAAATGTTCCGCTTGCATATTTTATTGGTCACAGCGCTATGCGTGACGGCAATAATATTACCTATGACGGGATTGGCGATATTGTTTTCGGGGTAAAAAATTCTCAACAGACAAATGTTGAGATTATAGAATTAATCAAAAAATATTTTGATAAAGCGGGAATAGATTACAAAACACCTGAAAATATGTATCGTGCATATTGGATTAAATATATGTTAAATGTTTCATCTAATCAGCCTTCTGCTATTTTGAAAATGACTTTCGGGCAGATGCAGGATAATAAAAAATTTATCGACTTTTTGAAAAAAGTTATGACAGAAGTTCAGATTATTGCAAAGGCTGAAGGGGTTCAAGATTCAGAAACTATGATTGATGAAGCTCTTGTTTCGTTTAATAAAATGATAAAAAATGGCAAAACTTCAATGCTGCAGGATGTTGAAGCTAAAAGACTGACAGAAGTTGAAATGTTTGCAGGTGCTATGATAAAGTTCGGTGAAAAACATTCTATTCCGACACCATATAATATGGTTATGAAAGATATGATTGAAATTATTCACGAAAATTATAATTTTGAAAAATAATCTGTTTATTATACAATCAGATTATGAATTTAGATAGCCAAATTGATAGCATTTTATCGCCTGTTGCGAATAAAATTTCAGGATTAATCTTTTCTCACGTTACAATTCAAGGTGTTCGTGTTGAATTTTTGATTGTTCTTTTGATGATTGCTGCGCTTTATTTTACCTTTAGAACAAGGTTTATAGGGCTATGGGGCTTTAAACACGCTATTAATTTAATTACAAAAAAATATAAGCACGATGATACTATTATCAGAAAAAAACAAGGTGAAGTTTCATCGTTCCAGGCTTTAACTGCTACAATTTCAGCATCTGCCGGCATGGGAAATGTTGTAGGATCAGCGTTAGCTGTATCTGTCGGCGGTCCGGGGGTAATTTTCTGGATGATTGTTGCCGGAGTTTTTTCTATGGCTTTGAAATTCGCAGAAGTCCTTCTCGGTATTAAATTCAGACAGATAAATAAAGATGGCTCATCATCCGGCGGTCCTATGTATTATATTATTAATGGGCTTCGCGCACCTTGGATAAAACCTTACACTCCGTATCTTGCAAAGATTTATGCTGTATGCTGTGTGTTTGCAATGATTGGCGGATGGAATTTATTCCAGATAAATGCTATTACAACACAAATTACAAATGTAACCGGATTATTTACAGGCCAGCGCTGGATTTTTGGTTTGATAGTTGCTGTAATAACTTATATTACCGTTATTGGCGGGATTAAATCTATCGGAAAATTTACTTCAAAAGTTACACCTGTAATGTGTACATTATACGTATTTTCAGCGTTTGTAATTTGTCTTTTGAATATTCATCATATACCGCACACAATTGCTTTAATTATAAAAGAAGCGTTTAAGCCGACAGCAGTTGCAGGCGGAATGTTTGCCTGCATGTTGTGGGGATTTCGCCGTGCAATGTTTGCAAATGAAGCGGGACTAGGTACAGCACCGATTGCTTTTTCTGCGGTTAAAACAAGCAAACCTGTTGCGCAAGCCTTTATTGCAATGCTTCAGCCGTTTGTTGATACGGTTATTGTAGGCTCTGCTACAGCATTTATTATTGTTGTAACCGGTGCTTACCTTAACACAACAGGAATTGAAGGTATTGAATTAACTTCAAAAGCATTTGCTTCAGTTTGTCCGTTCTTTCCGATATTATTAACATTTATGGCAAGCTGTTTTGTACTTTCAACAATGCTTTGCGGCTCATATTACGGAACAAAAAGCTGGACATTTTTGTTTGGCGAATCCAAATTTACTACAAGAACTTTCCAGATAATATACTGTTTATTCATAATAATCGGTTCTGCAATGAATCTTAAGAGTGTTGTTAATTTATCAGATGCATTTACATTATTTTTAGCCGTGCCAAATTTAATTGCAGTATTTTTATTATCTGATATAATAATGAAAGAACTTAAACGATATTGTAAAAAGTATAATGTCGGATTTTTTAAAAACGAACAAAATAATTAAATAAGGAGAGAATAGTTGATGATTAAAAAGGGATGTTTGGATATAGTTCAGGCAAAATGTGAAAATTGCAGAGACTGTGTTTTAGGAAATACTCGTAAAAATGTTGTTTTTTCTGACGGTAACCCTGAAACTGCAAAAATCGTTTTAATCGGTGAAGCACCCGGTGAAACAGAAGATGAAACAGGAACACCGTTTGTTGGCAGAGCAGGAAAATTATTAAATCAATTCCTTGAAGAAGCAGGAATTTCAAGACAAGATGATTTATATATTATCAATACCGTAAAATGCAGACCGCCTGAAAACAGAGTTCCGACTGATGTTGAAAAAGCTCTTTGCGAAAGATATTTAACTGCTCAAATTGATATTATGAATCCGAAAGCAATTATTTTCTGCGGCGCAACATCTTTAAAATCATTTTGGTCTGATAAAAAAGTTCAAATTTCAAAAGTTCGCGGAAACTGGTTTAATGTAACTGTTAACGGAAAAGAATACAGAGCAATGGCTATTTTCCACCCTTCATATCTTTTAAGAAATCACTCAATGGAAGAAGGTTCTCCAAGAAGACTTATGCAGCAGGATTTAGCAACAATTAAATCAGAAATCTTAGGTGATTCACCAGTGAGTCCCAGTAACCCTTTCAATCAGGAACTGGCTATGGTCTAGTAAGAAATTGAAGTTTATAACATATTCAAGACAAAAAGATACGGCTAAATCTTAGCCGTATTTTTTATTGAAATAAAATTATAATTAAACATTACCTTTCATATTTGGAAGTTTAGGAGCAATGTACCAGTTTCCTCCCCGATGGGGGAGGCTAGGAGGGGAGCAATTACCAATTACTCAATCACGGCATCAACCGTAGTCCCTTCTTGAATAATAGCAGGATACCCTTTCTTCATCCCAACCAAATCAACGGGAATAAGAATAATAGAAAGCGTACAGAGCGTAACAGTCGGAATAATCCAGTCCTTGTCCTGCCCTTGTACTTTTAATCTTGTATTAACAAGATGTTCGTTTCCGTATATGTCTGTTATAACCCCTTTTCGTGCTTCAATATATCCGCCTTTGCCCATACGTGCACGCTTGGTTATGGTTTTTGTATATAGCTTTGCAGAAGAACCCTTTTTAAAAAGAGTTTCTCCGTTAACTATAATATCTGACATAAGTTCTGCATTAATACCTGTTTTTGGGTCAAGAGTTTCAGAATCTACAGTTTCAGTGATACGCAGCGCAAGCGGAATAGATTCAGCTATTGCGTTAAGTGGAAGCAGCCCTAATAATAGGGCTGCTAATAAAGAAAAAAGTTTTTTCATACTTATTCACCGTGAACAACGATAGTAGATTTTTGGTAGAACAGGATGTTTTTGTT
>CASLVD010000050.1 GCA_949398305.1 uncultured Candidatus Melainabacteria bacterium
ATTCTCCTGCTATAAAATGAGACACTAAAGTTCGTAAAATCTGAATCATCAAAAACGCTATTAGCAAAAAACTAAATATTATTTTTATATCAGCTGTTTTTGCATCAGTAATTTTTTATTCATTTTTATTATTTGGAGTTCCTGCGATTCTAAATTCAGGGTTTATGGTAAAAAAGTATGAAAATCTTATTGCTGAAAAAACGGGTTTCCCGGTTAATGTTAATGGGTTTCGCTTTAAAACTAATCCGAATTTATCATTTGATGTTAAAGTTAATAAAGTCTTATCAAAAACAGATAAGGGTGAAGATGTAGTAAATTTGGATTCGTTGTTTTATAAGTCAAATGTCTTGTCTATAAAACCTAAATCCGTTACAGTGGACAATATTTATGCCGATTTTTCGTTAGTAAAAGATTTTGCGGAAAAACAAAAAAGAAAATCCGGTAAATCATCATTTAACCTTGGGTATTTCCCTATTTTAAAAATTAAAAATGTCTTTGTAAAACTGGATGAAAAATCCTCTGTTACAATTACAAACTTAATATCAAAAAAAACAAAAGATGGTGTAGTCTGCGGATTTTTGGCGCGGTTTGACAGTGTGTATGCAAAACAGCCTGTTTATATTGGAAAAGAAGGTTTTATTTATTATACTGATAATTTATTTTTGGATGATTTATCAATTGATTTTGGGAAGTCTAAACTTTATGTCTCAGGTGAGTTTAAGAATTTACATATGTATGGCAGGGATTTACCTGTAGAAGAGTTGGAAAAAGCCTTTCTTTTTTTTTATAGATTAAAGCATTTTGGCAAGAAAAATTTTATCGAAAATTTTCATAATTTTGACGGGAAAATGGATGTTGATTTAAGATTTTCCAAAAGCGGAGTTAATGGTAAATGCCATACTCACGGGCTTCGTGCGGATTTTTCCAAATTTATGATTCCTGTAGTTTTGCCGGATGTTGTATTTGAATTTAAAGACAGAAATATGCAGGCAAAAGCTAACGGCACATTTGGCACAGAACCTGTTTATACCGATGTTTATATTTCAGGTATTGCAACAGATGATGTTAGAACTGTAGGGAATGTTCGCTCAGATTTAACAAATGAATTTACCAAAAAGTATTTTAAACCTGTCCAAATAATTGGCAGCGCAAATGCAAAAGTTCAATACAGGGTTCACAAAAAAGGGGTAAATATTTCTTATATATTGGGGCTTAAATCGGGTAATAATCTTATTAGCGAGTACGGAAATCTTGATAATACGGAACGTCACCGTCAAATTAGCGCTCATACTTTAAAACAGGGTGATAGAATTTATCTGAAAAATTATAAATATGAATTTATTGATAAAGGCCGCAAGCCTATATTTTTAGGTGACGGTTTGTTTATTAAAAGAAACGGGCATTTCAAACCATCATTTATAAGTCTAAAGACTGTTGAAAATATTCCGGTTGCAGTGATAAAGTCATTTTTAAAAGACTTTTTAGATAACGGAACATTTAATGCAGATTTAAAATATGATTTTCTAAATAAACATATTTCGGGATTTTTGAATCTTTTTGATACGCATCATCGTGATTATTTGTATTTAAAAGAAACTGTTGTAAAGGCTTCTGATAATTTATTAAAAATCAATGCGGATGGTATGTTTTTTGATTCTCCGATAAAATTATCATTTAATGCGGATAATGATTTTTCTGACGGCTTAAAAGTAAACGATATAGACATTTATCTGCAAAAATATTATGTCAAACGCGGTAATGTAAGTTCGGTGAAATCAGGATTCCATCATGATAAATCAGATAAACATAAGGTTCATAATATTGATATTAAAAAAGGCAGAATAAGAGTCGGCGAAATTATTCATTCAAAATTTTATCTTCACAATGTAGAAATTTTGGGTAATCTAAAAGATGATATTGTTAATTTCATAATACCAGAAACAGATTATGCTAAAGGAACATTGAGTGCGAAAGGCAAGTATGATGTAATCTGTCATAATTCAGACATTCATTTTCTTGCAGCAGGTATTGATTCAAATGAAGTTGCAACAAAAATCTTTAATCTTCCAAATCAAGTGGAAGGAACAGGTTATGCTAAACTTCATCTCTTAACTAAAAACAAATTGAATGATATTCACGCACACGCTTCTTTTGCAATTCAGGATGGCTTTTTGCCGCGGCTTGGTTCTAAAGAATTCATATTTAATCGTCCGACAAAGTTGAAAAAAGTTTTATTTTTCTTAAATAAACCGATTAAGTTTACTCTTTCAAAAGTTACGAATATAGATTTTTCAAAGCCGAATGTCTTTTATTCTGATTTGCGCGGGTCGTTGATTATAAACAATGATGATGTTGAAGATGTTAGAATCTTTTCTCAAAGTGATTATCTTTCAATGTTTATTGAGGGGTATTATAATATAGCTACAGAAATCGGCTGTCTGTGTATCTGGGGACGTCACAACAGAGTCGCAGAAAAGAAAATTAAAATATTTAAAATCCCTCTAAGTCTTTTATATAAAATAATTTTTAAAGTTGAACGTACAAAAAATCTTTATATAGATAAAGTAAACCTGATTCCTCCAATCAAGGCTGAGCCATACGAGGAAGCGATATTCAGGGTAGAGGTTGACGGAAACCTGAACTCAAACGACATTAATGTTAATTTAAAAGATTTAAAATAAAATTAGTATGAATAAAATGTTTCTTCATCAAGCATAAGCATTGGTTTTGGAATATAATTTTTATTCACATCAACTTCTTCTGCGTTAGCTGTTTCAATATCAGCCTGTGCCAAATCCTTTTTTCCTAGTTTTTTATAAACCTGAGCTCTTTCCATATAAAGTCTGTCTTTTAGTAAAAATATTCTGTCGTTTTCTGCTTTTATAATTAAGTCATTATAAAGTTCTAAAGCTTCATCATAATGTTTTATGTTATACAGAAATTGTGCTTTATCCCATAAAAACTGGTCGCGTTCGTTATCATTGTTTGCATTTTGAATTTCGGTATCAAAATCTTTTATTGCAGTGTCATAGTCTTTCATATGGTATCTTACAAAGATTTTGTTATCAAAGTTCATAACATTAAACCCGTCAGCTTCAAGTTTATATGCTTTATCAAAATCTTCTATAGCTTTTTCGTATTCATCTATCTGGAAATAAGCGTAACCGCGGATTGAATACCAGTGAGGTGCTATAGGAAAAACTTTTGAACCGACTGTTGTGATTTTTATAACTTCCTTAAAACGTTCTTTTTCTAAGAGCTTTTGAGTAAATTCAAAAGGTGAAAAGAATGTACAGCTTGAAATTAAAAGAATCAGTGCAATTAATAATTTTATCAATTCTGTTTTAAAAATTTCGTAATACTTTTTATCAACTTCTTTTGACGGATAAAATGTTGTTTTTTCAAAGTTCCCAAATTCTTTTTTTAGTTTTTTCTCAAAGAATTTTGTGCAAATTAAAGTCATAGTGTATGACACAACAGAAATTATGGCAAGGATAATTATTGCATTAATATACCAGTTGTTATTTATGAAAAATGAGAACTTAGGGAAAATAAATTCATAGAGTAATATTATAAATAAAATAAATATAAAAATAACTGAAAATCTTTTATGAACTCTTATTTGCTGCCAAACAGAATGTATTTCTTCTTCAGAAAACAACTTATCAAATTTGTAACCCAAAGAAGTGTTATTGATAGACTTTATTATAGTACTATCTTGATTCTTAGTATAAAAATCCATAGGAGATTGTCTATACAATTTTTTCAAAATATTAAATTTTTGCATTACTCTTAAATTCCCTTGTGAACATAATATCATAAAATATTATATTTACCTTAATCATATGTTTTAATTTTTTTATGTACTGTTATAGTTGGTTTTTATCCTTCACAAACCTTTACATCTGGTATTCCAGCAACATAATTTTATCTCTTATTTCATTTTCCGTCAATCCTTTATAATTAATTCTTGATGATGTTATCGGTTGTTTGTAATCGTACTTGTTTATTGAACGGGAATCTACAATTACAGAAGGCGGCAGAATAGACCATTTATACAATGCTGTAGACATTCTTCTGTAAAATTTATCGAGCCATTGCTGTTTTTGTTCTTGTGAAATTGAATTTTTCTTTTCGTACAAAAATTCTGAATTCAGCATATCGTAGTAATGTTCTTTTTTATTTTCGATTCTCCAGATTATTTCGTCTAAGAATTCATAAGGCATAAGTGCATCTTCTGCGATTAGAGGTTTTCCTGTTTTTGGGTCAATTGCAAGTTCAGCTCCAGGTTTTTTGAGAATAATTGCCTCAGGAATTGCGTCTTTCACTTCTCTGTTTTTATTAAGCCATCGGGCGAGGGCAAAAAGTTTGGTTTTTGGCACATCTGCAATTGGTGCGAATCCGCCTGACATATCACCGTTGATTGTTGCATAACCCATATAAAGTTCAGATTTATCAGATGTCGCGATAGGAAGGCAGCTTCCGAATTCGTTGCTTATTCCCCATAAAAATATTGCGCGTGAGCGGGCTTGGATATTATCCATAGTGAAAGATTGTTTATAACGGCAATCCCATTTTGATTCTACTGTTTTGAATAAACTTTGCAGGCAATTGTTTGTGGTTTCAACCATATCTTTAATTGAAGCTTCTGTGAAATTTATTCCAAGATTTGCTGCAAGAAGTTCAGCGTCAGTCTTACTTTCTTTACTTGTAATTTTTGATGGCATACTGATACCAAAAACATTTTCAGCACCTATTGCATCAGCCAAAATCACAGCACAGACTGTTGAATCCAAACCGCCTGATAAGCCTAATACTGCACGTTTAAATCCTGTTTTAATAAAGTAATCGCGGATTCCTTGAATTATTGTTTTATAGGTTCTTTCTAAATCCGGCTCATATTCAAGTGTATAAACTTTTGCTTCTGTAAGAGTTTGTTCAAGTCCTTTTGTAAGCGGATAGATTTTGCCAAGATTTTTATGAGGATTAACAATGAGGAATTGTTCTTTAAAAGATTTTGCGCGGGCAAGAAGTTTTCCGTCTTTGTCAAAAACTCTGCTTGAACCGTCAAATGAGCTATTGTCGATTGCGCCGACTTGATTTACGTAAATTATCGGTGTTGAATATTTTTTAGCAATAAAAGACAGCATATTGTGTTTAAGCTGTTCTTTTTTCGCTCTTGTAGGAGAGGCTGAACAGTTAATAAACACATCCGGTTTTTCTTTTGAAAGCTCTTCTATAGGATCAAGTGAGTATAGAGTTGTATCGTTAAAGAATTCTTTATTATTCCAACAGTCTTCGCAAATTGAAATTGCATATTTTTTACCACTGATAAGGTTTGTTTTTGCACAGTTTTCGATTTTTTCTTCTGAAAAACAGCCAAGAGTTTCTGCGCATTGTGACCCTACAACAGGAGAAGGTTCAATGTATCTGTAATCGTTAAATTCAGAGTATGTCGGAAGAAGTGATTTTCTTATAATACCTGTGATTTTACCGTCTTGTAAAACCGCAGCTGAATTGTAATATTTTTTACCTGTAAGATTATCATATTTGCGGGGTTCTACAAACCCGACAATGGCAGTAGTTTTTGTTGTGATTTTTGCAATTTCTTTAAGCCATTTTACGTTTTCTTCAACAATAACAGGATGTCTGTCGATTGTATCTTCAATCGGATATCCCATAAGAATTAATTCCGGAAATACAACTAAATCAAGTCCGATATTTTCAGCATGTTTAATATATTTAACAACTTTTGCTGCGTTGTATTCAATGTCTCCTGCTATAGGGTTTATCTGGGCAAGCCCGATTGAACCGTCTTTGTACGGTTCAAGTAATTTCTTTAACTCAGGTTCAATTATTTTAGCATCAGCACCGTTGTCGTATTCTTCTGAAAGTTTATATATTAATTCTTTATCATTTTCCATTTTATTATCCTCTATTTAAGTTAATTATATCTTAAAAGTTCGGATTTGATATGATTAATTTCATCCGGAGTAAGATTAAAAATTTCAAAGATATTCTCATTTGTTAATATGTGACCGGGCTTGTCAGGAAACGGAAGTTCCATAAGATTACCTTTTAAAATTTTTATTTCATTGAATTTTTTTAAATAAATGTATTCAAAAAGCTCGGAATTCAAAAATGCCATAACCTCTTTGATTGTATACCCTTCAAGTTTTGGGATAAGGATATTTGCGCTGTTTAAAAATAATCTTTGTTTGTTATCATAAGCAAAAACCGGTCTTTTTGAAATGAATTTATAGACAAGTTTTTCTTTAGCTCGATAAATTTTATCCGGGGCTGTTTGTTGAAAGTTTTTTCGCTGATAATTAATATATTTATTTGTGTCAGAAATCCCTTCATACGTAATGTTTTTTCCTGAATAAATTTTTTCACCGGCAAATGAGTTTTCGGAAATGTATTTGGAATTATTGCCTGTAACAATGCCGATTGCCCAGATGCTGTTTTCATCCAGTTTTTTGTGAGGTATGGAGTATATTTTTTCTAATATTTCGGCATCCTTGTTATCTAAAACTGAAAAATTACAGTTGATATTATTAAGGTAAAAATTCTGGTTTATATTTAAATTTTTATTCTCTTTTTTTATTGCGATATTGCTGTTTTTATTTTTTCTTTTGGTCAGTTGTATGGTTATAGTGTTGCTTAATACATTTGAAAATGCTCTGCCGGCTATATTAATCCTTGTTATTTGAAATGTGTTTAGAATAAATTCCCGAATATCTTTGTGGACTTTTACATTCAGAATAGACTCAGGTAGAACAAAAAACATTTCTCCGTTATTTTTTAAATATTTTTCAGCTTTATATAAAAAATATGAATATGTTTCTCCGGATTTTATTTGTGGAAATTTAAGTTTATATTTTGCATTTGTAACAGCTCCCCATGGCGGATTTGTTCCGATTATGTCAAATCTATCTTTTATATTATCTGCTAATAAAAAATCGCAGTTAAAAATATTCGGACGGAATTTTATGTTTTTGTATTTAATTATAAGGTTTATTTTTGCTATAAAACAAGCTGTTTTATCAAGGTCGCAGCCAAAAATATTTTGCGGATTTTTAATTTTGTCTGCCGCAAAAAGTAAAAAACTCCCTGTACCGCAGCAAGGGTCTAAAAATTTTACATCTTGTACCGGAGCAAAATCTATTTCATCAATGATTTTTTGCGGAGTGTAATATGAACCCTTTTGATTTTTTGTGCCTTCTGACAAAAGTGATTGATAAACAATTCCTAAAAAATCTTTTTCTTCCTGCGGTAATTTTATTTTCAGAAGTTTTTCGTCCGGCTCACCTTTGTGAAATTCGTTTAAAATTTCTGAAATATAAGGGTTGTCAGAATCCAATAAGTTATTGGCGTAAAGGAGGTTTACACCAAGAGAATATATTGTTGTTTTAATATCTTTAGAATAATTTAGAATTTCTTCCAGTATTTCAAGGTTTTTGCTGTTGCTGAAATATTCAATAGGAATAAAAGTTTTTTTTGAAAATCTTTTATTTGCGCGTTTTGATAGTCTTTTTTGTAGTTCTGTAGAATCTACATTCAATCTTTTCCAATTCTTTTTTGTTGCTTTAGATACTAAAACTTCCTTGTTCATAAATTTATCTTAGCATATTCTTTTATAAAATGATATTTTGTTATATGATATTGGTGTGTATTAGATAAGGAGAAAAAGTATGAAAAAAGTTTTGTTATCTCTTTTTATAGCTGTTTCAATTGCTATCCCGTCAAGTGCGGCAGCTTTTAAAGCAACAGATAGAGTTCCTGTCGTTGGAGCTGCTTTATTAACAAAAAGCGGTATTCCGTCAAACAATGTTAAATTTATGGTAGTATCAGGCGCTGTTGATAACTCAAATTATGCAGCAAATAAAACTGTTAATGTTTCAACCCAGGAACTTACTTATACCGGTAACGACAGTGAAGTAGCTGCAGTTGTTGCAAATGAATTAGGACATATTATTAGCGGACATGCTTCAAAAGGTAAATTAGTAAACCTTCTTACCGCCGATTCAAATGCTTCAACAAATGAAACTGCATCTTCTATTGCAACAAGTTTAAAAACTTCAAAAGAAGAAAAAGAAGCTGATATTTTAGCAGCAGATTTAATGGTAAATGCAGGTTACAATCCGCTTGCAATAATTGTTGTTTTAACAAAACAAACCGGTACATACTGGGAAACAATTCAAGGCAAACCGGCTAATGCTGATAGAGCAATGAGTATCTATAATTATATCAGCTATGCTTATCCCGCAAAAGTTAAAGCAGGTTACGGCTGTAATGAATATAGAAACTTCTTGACTTATGCAGATTCAGTAGTAGCTGAACGAAAAGCCAATAAAAAACTTGAAACAAAAAATACAAAAACTCAACAAAAAGCAAAATCAACAAGCACAACTCAATTAAGAAAATTCAAAACCCGCGGTGGAATGAGCGGTTGGGATGCAGCTTACGGATTGTTAAACGGAGCTCAATAAGAAAATTTAACCCTCTCTTTACGGGAGGGTTATTTTTAATATTTGGAGTGGAAACTTGGGAAAAGATAAAGTTATTCAATTTAATAAAGATTTTAAGAAAAAAGAACCTGAAAAACCTTCAAAACGCGGTTTTGGGCTTTTTAACGAAGGAATGTGTTTTTATAATCAGGATAAAAATGAACTTGCACTTAAAAAGTTTAAAGCAGCAGAGAAAGAAGGTTATGAATCTGCTGTAATGTTTGCTAACATGGCTTGGCTTTATGGTTATTTGGGTGAATCTGATAAAGTAAAAGAATATGCTCAAAAATCTATTGATATTGACAGCGAATATGCTTTTCCTTATTCACTGCTCGGAAGATATTATCACATTACTAAAAATGATGATGAACAGGCTTTAAAATATTATCTTATAGCGGAAAAATATGACTGCGATATTGTCATAATGTATCGTGCAACATCTGAATTATATCTTGATGCCGGAGATTTCTTAAAAGCTGTTAAATATGCTTCAAAAGCAATAAAATTAGATCCTAAAGAAGCTTATTCATATTATTGGAAAGGTTATGTATATTATAGAAATCAGGATTTTAAAAGCGCTTTAAAGTATTACGAAAAGGCTGAAGGCTTTGGTGAAAATTTTAATTCTTTATTCTACGAAATGTCTTATTGCTACAGTATGCTGGAAAATCATAAAAAAGGTATAGAATATGCAAATAAATATATCTTTATAGATAAAAAAGATTTCTGGGGGTATTATCGAAAAGGGTTTGCGTATTTTCAGTCGGGTGATGATAGCAACGCTTTAGAACCATTCCTGATGGCAGAAAAATTAGGTTGTAAAGAACCGGATATGTATTCAAGACTAGGTTTTTTGTATAGTATTAAAAATAATAATAAACAGGCTTTAAAATGGATTAGAAAAGGTTATAAGCTTGCTGACGGTGATGTAGATAACGATTATTACTGTAGTTATATTTCAATACTTGCTACAGCAAAACAATATAAGAAAGCCCTTGATTTAAGTGATAAAGCTTTGGAAAAATATCCTGATGATTATAGATTGTTATTGTCAAAGATCTCTATATTGCAATGCAAAAAAAGATATAAAGAAGCTGAAGAAGTCACAAATAGACTTCTTGCTGTTGATTCAGAAGACCCGTATAGTATTTTTTATGAAGCTCTTATGTATTCAAACCGCCCTAAAAAAGAAAGAGATTATCACAAAATAATTTCATTGATTATGAAAATAAAAGATGCGAATATCGAAGATTTTGGCGGACGGAAAGCTATGCTTGCATCGTCTTATTATGAGATAAAAGATTATGAAAAAAGTATTTTTTATTTTGTCGAATTTTTTGAAATGCCGGATAATTCTGAATGGCTTGATTTGAATTTAAAAGAAGTAAAAAAATATTTTAAGAAAATTTATAAAAAATTCCCAAATGATGAACGTTTAATTAGTATATCAAAAAGATTTCCTCAAGTGTTATAACAAGGGTGCGGCGCAGGCATTTATGTCTGCGCCGCTTTGCATAACCCTTTTTAGATGACACCTAAATCTTGATTAAGAAAAATTTTGAATCTTTTTTTGCAACAACTTTATGTTGTTCATCTTTTTTGAACATTAAAAGTTCGCCTTTATTTACTTCGAATTTTTGAGCATCAAAGTGAATTTCAATTTCGCCATCAAGAACATAAACAGCAGCATCAGCTTCTGCAGTATGTGTATCAATGATTTCATCTTTTTTAATTGAAATAATATCAAAACAACTGTCGTTATTTTGCATTAAAACTTCTTTTCTAAATAGTCTGTCGTTGTCTAATTCAGCAAGATCTTTAGCTTTTAAAACATTGTAATACATAACATATCTCCTTTTATATTCATCTATATTAAATCAGACTGCGAACAAGAACACATCCGCTATACCGGCATAAGTTAGGATGATGATATAAAGATACTAAATGTAGAATTTAATAGCTATTATAATAAAAAAAAACGGGTTTGAACCCGCTTTTTAAGTAATTTACCCTGGATGCGATTCGAACGCATGACCTACCGCTTAGAAGGCGGTTGCTCTATCCAGCTGAGCTACCAGGGCTTGTGTTCTTATATTAACACGAAAAATTTATCTTGCAAGTATATTTTTTTGTAAATATTTTTAAATTTTTTAAAAATGGAAATATTATTAAATAATTATTAGCTTTAACAGTTTTATTATTGATGGGATTAGAAAAACTGAAAGGGGAAAATTATGCTTACAAATAGAGAAAAAGAAGTTTTGTACTATCTTTGTAAGGGATATAATAATGTTGAAATCGGTAAGATTTTAAATATAAGCAAACATACTGCGAAGGCTCACGTATCTTCTATTTTGAAAAAGATTAATGCCAAAAACAGAATCGATGCGGCTTATTTATCGGGTAAATATTCATATATTGAGGATAATGATTAATAATTTTTATCGGGTTAATTTTTTTATTGTATAATTTTTTTATAGAGTATTTAATTTATGAGGAAATAAGAAATTATGCTAACCGGAAACCAAATAAGAAAATTATATTTAGACTATTTTAAAGATAAACGTCAGCACACAGTTGTTGAAAGCTCAAGTCTTGTGCCGGATAATCCTACTGTTTTATTAACTACAGCCGGCATGTTACAGTTTTTGCCTATCTTTTTAGGAATCGTAAAATCACCTTATGATCCGGCAAGGGCAACTTCTTGTCAAAAATGTGCAAGAGCAGGCGGAAAGGATTCTGATATTGAAAATGTAGGACGTACTCCGCGCCACCATACATTTTTTGAAATGTTAGGAAACTTTTCTTTTGGTGATTATTATAAAAAAGAAATTATTCCATGGGCTTGGGAATTTGTAACTGAAGTTTTAAAGCTTGATAAAGATAGGCTTTGGATTACCATTTATGAAACTGATGATGAAGCATTTGACATCTGGAGAAGTGTCGGAGTTCCGGCTGAACGCATTAAACGTAAAGGTAAAAAGGATAATTTCTGGGGCCCTCCGGGTGCTTCCGGATCTTGCGGTCCTTGTTCTGAAATCCATTATGATTTAGGTGAACAGTATAAATGTGATGACCCGAATTGTGGTATTGATACTTGTGAGTGCGATAGATGGGTGGAAATCTGGAATCTTGTATTTACAGAGCTTTATCAGGATGAAGAAGGAAATCAATCTCCGTTAGAATCTAAAAACGTAGATACCGGTATGGGATTAGAACGTATAACTATGGTTTGCCAAGGAGTTGCTTCAACTTTTGAAACAGATCTTTTAAAACCTATTATGGACAAAGTTTCTGAAATGAGTGGTGTTCCTTACAAAAAATCAGAAAAAACAGATGTTTCATTACGTATTATTACTGACCATGCAAGATGTGTATCTTTCTTAATTTCAGATGGTGTAATTCCTGGTAATGAAGGCAGAAGCTATGTATTACGTATGATTTTAAGACGCGCATTAAGACACGGAAAAATCTTAGGTATGGAATTACCGTTCTTATATAAGCTTGTTGATGTGATTGTTGAACATTATGGTGAAGCTTATCCTGAGCTTGTTAAAAATAAACAAAAAGTTATAGATACAATTAGAAAAGAAGAAGAAAGATTTGGAAAAACACTTGATCGCGGATATAAAATGCTTGATGAATTTATTGATGCTAAAAAAGATATTGACGGTGAAAGTGCTTTCAAACTTTATGATACTTACGGATTCCCGTTTGAGCTAACTAAAGAAATAGCGGATGAAAACGGAATAAAGGTTGATGAAGAAGGTTTTAAAGCTGCTATGCTTGAACAAAAAGAAAGAGCAAAAGCTGCAACAGCGAAGATTTCTGTAACCGGCGATATTAAATATGCAAAAATTGAACAGGAAGTTGGCTCTACAAACTTTATAGGATATTGTAAAAACGAATGTTCTGATGCAAAAATCTTAGCTACAGTTGAAGGTGAAGGGTTTGTTGATATTATATTAGATAAAACACCTTTCTATGCTGAGTGCGGCGGACAGGTTGGTGACAGCGGATACTTAGAAAGTGAAAACTTAAAAGCCGAAGTTTTAACTACATTTAAGGTTAATGACCTGTATGTTCACAGATGCGAAATTTTAAATGGTGAAGTCATACTCGGCGATGTGGTTAAAGCTTGTATTGATTTAGCCCGCCGTGAACAAATAAGAGTTCACCATACATCTGCTCACTTACTTCAGGCGGCGCTAATTAAAGTTCTTGGCGATGAAGTTAAGCAAGCAGGTTCGCTTGTTGAAGAAAACCGTATGAGATTTGACTTTACTTTCTCCAGAGCAATGACACCGGATGAAATTAAGAAAACCGAACATCTTATGAATAAATGGATTGGCGAAGGTTATATTGTAAATACAAAAGTTATGGGTATTAAAGAAGCAGAATTGACCGGTGCTACTGCGTTATTCGGTGAAAAATACGGAGATGAAGTTCGTGTTGTTTCAATTGAACGCGGAGAAGAATGTATTTCAAAAGAATTCTGTGCAGGAACTCATGCAAGACAATTGTGTGATTTGCGTTTGGTGAAAATCGTTTCCGAAAGTGCTATTGCTGCCGGTACAAGACGTATAGAAGTTCTTGTTGCAGATTCTGCAATTGATTATTTGAATGCTAAATCAGCTGAAATTGATAAACTTTCAGCTAAGTTTAAATCTCAATACAATGAAGTTTTTGATAGAGTTGAAAAATTGGCTGAAGATAATAAAGAACTTCAAAAAACTGTTGAAAAACTTGAAGAAGAAAATGCAAGAAATAAATTTGCTTCATTTGTGGAAAGAGCTCAAGATATTGAAGGCGGTAAATTGTTTATTTCAAAAGTTGTTGCAAAACCTTTGGGAATCAAAATCGGCTTAGAGTTTTTATCTCAGAAACTTGGCGAAAGCATTATCGTCCTTGCCGGTGAAACAACAGTTGCCGTAAAAGTTTCAGATAGTTTTGTAAAACGCGGTGTTAACGCAGGTAAAATAGTTGGTGAAATCGCAAAAGCTACAGGTGCTAATGGTGGCGGGCGTCCTAATTTCGCACAAGGTGGAATTAAAGATGCTTCAAAACTTGATGAAATCTTGCCAAAAATTGAAGAAGAACTAAAAAACTTATAATTTATAGTTGTGTAATAACTGTAAAAATGATATAATGAACTAAAATTAAAGCCCCGGCAAAATAATTTGTTGGGGTTTTATACAATAAAAGATATTGGAAGTAATAGGAGAGAAAGTTATGACAGTATTAAAAATAGAAAAATTACCGCACAATCAGGTTTTACCGGAGTATAAAACAGAAGGTGCTGCGGGAATGGATTTATGCGCAGCAATTGAAAATCCGATTGAATTAAAACCATTAGAAAGAACACTTATTCCGACAGGATTAAAGATTGAATTAGAACATGGATATGAAGCACAAATTCGTCCGCGTTCAGGTATGTCAATTAAACATGGTATTACATTAATCAACTGTGTCGGTACAATTGATGAAGATTACCGCGGAGAAGTCTGTGTTCCTGTTGTAAATATTTCAAATGAAGCTTATACAATTCAGCCGCAGGAAAGAATCGCACAAATGATTATTGCTCGTGTAGAACAGGCAAAAATTGAAGTTGTTACAGAGTTAACCGAAACAGTTCGCGGAGCAGGCGGTTTTGGTTCAACCGGCAAATAGGGGGAGCTCGTTCGCACGGGGCATCACAACAAGATAAGTAAAATAGGAGAAAATTATGAGTATGGACTATGATGTAAATCAGCAACGAGAAAGTAGTCGTTCTTATGTAGTAACTTTATTGCTGGCATTCCTTTTTGGCGGATTTGGTATTCACCGCTTTTATACAGGTTATATCGTAATTGGTGTAATTCAGCTATTAACAGCAGGCGGATTTGGTCTGTGGGCACTTATTGATCTTATTTCACTTGCGTTAAATAAATTTGTAGATGTTGATGGTAATGAACTGAATGATTATAATCCGGGCTGCGGTTTAATAGTATTAGCGTTAATTATTGTTTCATTTATAATTGGCGGAATTACATCTGTATTGTCAATGGTTTCAATGCATTAATAAGAAAGGAATATGAAAATGGAAAATTGTAACTTACAAGAATTAAAAGGTAAAAACTGGATGGCAGCAATGGCTTGGTGCTGGTTTTTAGGATCTTTTGGTGCGCATCGTTTTTATACCGGAAGACAAAATACTGCCTGGGTAATGTTCGCATTGTCATTATTAGGACTTTCTCCGGTTATGTGGATATGGTCAGTTGTTGACGGTTTTATGCTTGCACTTGGAAAATATACTCACGAAGATGGAAGTGCTTTGTATGAAAGAATTGACTGGGTTGGGTATTTATAT
>CASLVD010000051.1 GCA_949398305.1 uncultured Candidatus Melainabacteria bacterium
ATATATCCTGTGTTTTAGTTATAAAAATCTTATTAAATGATACAAAAAACATTAAAATTTTTCAACTGCCGAAAATAGCGTAAATACTTGATTATATATGTAATTATATAAAATTATATATAAAAGAATTTCCTATTTCTGTAACATAACTTAACATGATTTCTTTAAAAAGGCAATTATCAAATAAACAAATACTTTATATAAATACGAGGACACTAACACAAGGATTTTAGAAAAATGGGTTTCTTATTAGGCGCATTCGGAAAATTGGCTGCGGGCAGGAGGGTCAGAGATCTCCAAGCTCGAATGATGCGCGTCCAGTCTAGAATGAGACGGGCGACACGCCAGATTGAATCTGTTTCAAAAATGCTTGAAACTCAGAAAAAAGCTGAGTTGAACGGTTTGTCTGTAATGAGCAATTGCGCAAATATGGCAATGCCTGGATTATTCCAACAGCAATATGGTCCTGAGTTATATGCTAAATTTATGGGTATGGGCGGTCAGCAAGGTGGTTTGACAGATCCTGCCGAAATTCAAAAATATGGCGAATTCCAAATGGCTCAATCTCAATTCAAATCTCGCAACGAGCTGATGATTACCCAAATGAAGCAGCAAATCGAAGAAAGATACGAAAACTTAAACGATGCATTGCTGGAACCATTAAAAATGGAAGAAGATTCACTTCAAACAGAAAAAGACTCACTCGAATCTCAAATCCAAATTGCACAACAAGATTACGAAGCTTGCAAGAAAATGGAATCAGCAGATGCGAAAAACCTGGCACCAAATTACACAGGACAAGGTTAAGAATAATAAAAGATATCATCAATCAGGGCTCGCGGAATTCTCCGCGAGCCTTTCCGTTTAAAATTATTAACGAATTTACAAAATAAGGATTATAAGTTACAATAAAAGCATGGAAAATATGAGTTTAAATGAGAAGATTAACGAACTTGTCGTTAAAATGGCAAAAGAGCCTAATGTAATAGAAAATTATCATGCTTTGTCTGAACTTTATTTGCAGCAGCAGGATTATGATAAAGTTATGTCTGTATTGGACAGTTTACTTGCAATTTGTCCTGATGATGTTCAGGCGCTTGTGGGTATGGGGACAATGTGGTTTTATGAGAGAGATTTTAGAAAATCGCTTTCATACTATAATAAAGCACTTGAAGTTAATCCGAAAAACTTCTTGATTTATTACAATATAGGGAATGTTTTTGCGGAATGGAAGAATTTTTCAAAAGCTTTGTTCTATTACAATAGGGCGATTGATTTAAATTCATCAAATCCTGAAATTTATAATGCAATTGCGCTTTTATATCAGGATATTGAGGATTATGTTGAAGCTAAAGCATATTATGAAAAAGCTTTATCGCTTGATCCTGAAAACATTAATGCGTTAATTGATTTAGGTAATGTTTGTTTCAAGCTTTTTGACTATGAAACAGCTTTAAAATTATTTAAAAAAGTTTTTGTTCTTAATCCTGATAACGAACTTATTGCAGTTTGTATTGCAAACGCTTTGACACTTATGAAAGATAAAAAACAAGCTTTTGCATACTATGATAAAGCTCTGTCAATGACTGATGATAAATATAAAATTTATATTTGCTACGCAATTTCATTAACTGAATTCAAAGAATTTGATGCGGCAATTGAAATGTTTAAAAAAGCTATCGATTTTGATGCTAAACAATCAAACGCATATGTTCTTTTAGCAAACCTTTACTCAAGTCTTGGACGGATAAAAGAAGCTGTTGAACTTTACAGAAAAGCACTTCAAGTTGAACCTAATAACCCTGAAACTTATATGCTTTTAGGAAATGCTCATTACCTTGATAAAGATATTGAACAGGCAATTTCATCATATCGTGCATCAATTAGTATTGCGCCTGAAAATGATGAATACAGATTGATATACTCTCAAGTTATGGATGATTATGTAAAATCTGTCCGCGGAGAAGCATAATGCGTGATTATTCTGTCGGGATTTTCGATAGATTGGTTTCTTTCCTTTCATATGTTACTGCCGGCTGGGGCGGTATGATTGCTCTTGTGATTTTATATATAAGAAAGAAAAATCCTTCAAAATTTTTAAGATATAATGCTTTTCAATCAATTTTTATTTCATTGATGTTTTTTATAATTTCTTACGGACTTGAATTGATTCTGAAAATTTTATCTTATGTGCCGTTTTTGAATTATATTGTGGCATTTATATCTTTACAATTTACAAAACCTGTGTTTTTTCAATACTCGTTAGGTCAGGTGTTCATAATTGGATTAACTCTTTATATGGCAATTTTTGCACTTTTAGGTAAATATCCCAGAGTATATTGGGTTTCTTCTAAAATTATTGACAGGCAGGTAAGGTAGCTAAAAATAGATTTTTAGGGTTAGCAATAATGTCTCGTGTTTCAGCTCCGGCCGAGTAAAACTAAATAGTATCGCTTGCTTGAGGCTATAATTGGTAGCAATAATGCCCCTTGTCTTGGATTTGCTTCACGCGTACAGAGTTTCGCATTAGCAACGAAGTTGCAGTATGCTCAATCTGTTCGCTACCCGGATTCGCTTTGCTCCATCCGTACACAAATCCGCTCCGGCCGAGTGAAACTAAATAATTGAGATGACTTGAATACATTTACCCCCTTGACATTTGGTATTGGTTGATGTTTGATATAAGTGGATACTAGCCGAAATTTTCGTGCTGGATTTGACGGTTAGTACAGTGTGATAAGCAGGGATGTGACGCCCAAGCTCCCGTAAATGCTTTAGTATAGGGCAAATTTGGTAAAATTAAAAGGAGAAATTATGCCAACTATTAACCAGCTAGTACGTTCTGAACGTAAAAAGCTTCAAGACAAAACAAAATCTCCGGCTTTGATGAATTGTCCTCAAAGACGCGGTGTTTGTACAAGGGTTTACACAACAACCCCTAAAAAACCAAACTCAGCACTTAGAAAAGTTGCTAGGGTAAGATTAACTAACGGATTTGAAGTAACTTCATATATCCCTGGTATTGGTCACAACCTTCAAGAACACAGTGTTGTTCTAATCAGAGGCGGCCGTGTTAAGGATTTACCTGGTGTACGTTATCACATCGTTCGCGGTACTTTAGATACTGCAGGTGTTGCTAACCGTGCTCAAAGCAGATCAAAATATGGTGCTAAAAAGAATGCAAAGGGAGGTAAGAAGTAATGTCAAGACGTTCTAAACCTGCAAGAAGAATACCTTTAGCAGATCCGGTATATAACAGCGTTGATGTTTCTAAATTTATTAACAGAATTATGAGACGCGGTAAAAAATCTTTAGCTGAAAAGATTTTCTACGGTACAATGGAAAGAATTAAAGAAAGAACTAACGAAGATCCAATCGAAATTTTCCAAAAAGCTATGACTAATGCTACTCCATTATTGGAAGTAAAAGCACGTCGTATCGGTGGTTCTACTTATCAAGTACCTATCGAAGTAAAAGCTGACAGAGGTTTTGCTTTATCTTCTTCTTGGTTGATTGAATCAGCTAAGAAAAGAGGCGGTAAATCATTTATCGATAAATTAACTAATGAATTGATTGATGCTTCAAACGGTCAAGGTGCAGCTTGCAAAAAACGTGAAGATACTCACAAAATGGCTGAAGCTAACAAAGCTTTTGCTCACTACAGATATTAATTTGTTAATATATATAGCAAAAAGACACTTCATTACGGAGTGTCTTTTTGTTTTCTTATTAGATTTAAATCATTTTCGGGATTTGTGGTTGTTTTTATTGAATATGTATTGCTAAATGTCTCAAAAACAGATGGATTAATTATTGTAGGCTGACATTTTGCCATATGTATATTTTTAGCATCTTTATTTTTAAGTATAATGATATTTGAGATTGTCATAACATCGCAGGTCGTAAATAAAAATACTATTTTATTACTTGAAAGCGGGTATTTATCAAAAAGTTTTTTGAGTATTGCGCTTGCAAGCGGAATGTAATTTCCTATATTTATCGTTAAGACATTGTCTTTTTTACTTTCATATGAAAAACTTATCGCAAATTCTTTAGGTTTTAATTTTGTCAGAAACTCTTTAAAGTACTCTTTTTGTATTTGTGAATGCGGGTCAATGCCGATAATATAGAGCTTTTCAATATTACCGTTATTAAGTTTTTCGATAATAGTATCAATTTGAGTTTCAATTTCTTGTTCGTTGAATCCAAGTATAGTATTTTCTTTTGTTTTTCCTTTGGAAAATCCTTTGGCATTTTCTGCGGCTTCGATAAGCTCATCATAATTATCGTTTTCAATTTTTATTACACCGTTCGGTACAATGTAATCATTTGAAAATAATCTTCCGCGGTATAGATATTCGGTGTTATTTTTTGAGTTTTTAGTTAGAAGTATTGAACCAGGAAAGGTTGCAAAATCAAGTATACAATTTTCTGTATTATCTCCATAGTGCCCTTTGAGGTTTTTAAATTGATGGAACTTGTTAAGCGCATGTGTTATAAGTAAGTTTGAATGTGTATAGATATCAATATCTTTATCTTTTGTTTCTTCTAAAATTTTTAATAAATCAAAAAAATTGTTTCCGGAAACAAGTATAGCCTTACCTTTAGTTGTGGAGTGAGAAACTTCAACTTTAGAAATCCCGTCAAAAGTTTTTAACAGTAATTCACTTATTTTTAATTGAAGTTTATAATCAAGCATTGCAAGTTTTGAAATATTTTCCATAACCTGCTTATTTTGCAATTTTTTATCATTAAATATATCTAATGTTTTTAAGATTTCATGATAAATTTCACTGTCAAACTCGTTAAAATCGTTTAATTTTATAAGGTTTAGGCTGACACTTTTAATTATAATCATTAAAATTTCAATAAGATTTTTTTGTTCGGTTGAAATTTTATTATATTTTTCAAGAAATAATTTTTCACCAAGAGCTATGGTTTGAGCCACAGTTGTTGAAGCGTTAAATTTTGAGATACGTTTTATATCTTGCGGCACAATGTTTTTTTCTTTGCAAAGCTGGTTGTAGGTTTTCTTCACTTCTTCAAGCATGAAATATTCATTAACGATTATTGTATGAAGCTGCTTTTCACTAAATTCGTTTAGTGAAATAAGGCTTGCAAGGGTTGTTATTATTTCAAAGCGTATTTTATTGTTGCTTGCACCAAAGTTTTCAAGTTTCAAGATGTAGTATGCAAGCTGCTGTAGAAATAATATTGCGACTTCTTCCATAGATGCAATGCTTGGCGAGACAGAACAAGCTCCGCGAGAAGTACATTCATTTGTATCTAAGTAATTTCTTTTATATTCTCTATTACTGTTTTGCATAATTATTCCTGTTCGTAGTTGGCCAGATATTTAATTATTTCATCTGATTCATATATTTTATCGTTAGTTTCTTCGTTGTATAAAAATGGGACTTGATCTTTCCCGCCCAGGGAAAGTAATCTAAGAACATTATCGTTTATCATTGTATCGAATTTATGATATTTAATGTTTTTTTCTTTCAAGAAATTCATAACCTTTTGACAGTACGGGCAGGTTTCCAGTATAAATAAGTCAAACATATAATTCTCCCTTCTTTGGGTATATAATAAAAATCAATATGATAGAAGTGAATTAGCCGTCAGAATATAATTTGAAGTAATTAAGTTTAATTGCAAATTTATAATTTTTATACTAAACTACAGCTATGAATAAGAAGAATATACTATTTGTTTTTGGAACTCGTCCGGAAGTTATAAAATTAGCTCCTGTTATATTGGAGTTAAGGAAATACCCTGAACAATACAGAGTTATAATATGTAATACAGAGCAACAAAAAGAGTTGTCTAATCAAACTTTGGCATATTTTGGTTTGCAAGCAGATATAAACCTTGACTGTATGCGTCCAAATCAAACGTTAGCCGAAGTTCAGTCAAGAATTTTAACGTCTTTGGATAAGGTTTTTGAAGATAATAAAATTGATGCAACAATTGTTCAAGGTGATACAATGACAGTTTTGTGCGGTGCTTTGACAAGCTTTTACCGTAAAATACCTGTGTTTCATGTAGAGGCAGGGCTTCGCTCCTATGATATTTATGAGCCGTTTCCTGAAGAAGTTATGCGTCAGATGACGTCTCGTGTCGCAAGCTTGCATTTTGCGCCGACTGAAAAAAATAAAAATGCTTTACTAAAAGAAGATATTGCAGAAAATAAAATTTATGTCACCGGAAATACAGTTATAGATGCTCTTTTCTGTCTTTCTAACAGGACAATGGAACAAGCAGAAATCTTTTTTAAAGAGCAGGATATCGAAGTTGATGACAAACTTGTACTTATAACCGCTCATCGCAGAGAAAATCATGGTGAAAGAATTGATAGGATTTTGGTTGCAATTGAAACACTGGTAAAATCTTATTCAGACCATAAGTTTGTGATTCCGGTCCATCCGAACCCTAATGTAAAATGTAAGATTTATTCAAGACTTGGCGAATATGAAAATGTTTATTTATTAAAGCCTCTTGATTATCCTTATCTTGTGTATTTGATGAAAAATGCAAAACTTATATTGACAGATTCAGGCGGAATACAAGAAGAAGCCCCATCATTTGGCTGTCCGACACTTGTTATGCGTTATGAAACCGAGCGTCAGGAAGGAATTGATGCCGGAGTTTCTGTTCTTGTCGGTGCTGAATATGATAAAATTGTATCATACAGTTCTGAGATTCTTTCAAAAACAAGGGAAGAAACCCGTTTGAAAGCTCTTAATCCATATGGAAAAGGAGATTCTTCTGAAACAATAGAACGAATAATAAAAGAGTATTTCAAAAAGGAGATGGTATAAGCCATCTCCTTTTCAAAGCAAACTACTTAGAACGATAATATCCTTTTACTTGTGTTCCATCTGAACGCATGTATGGTCTTACATATTCAGCTCCTCCACCTGTTAAGCTTGCGTTGTGAAGTTCACCATTTGTTGGTATCCCAATTGAATTTAACTGTGCACTTATTGCTTTTTCATTTTGAGTATACTCGTTTGTTGACATTGCTCCGATATCTTCACGGGAAAAGATTTGACTACTTCCATTTGCTGAGTTTCTGTATCCTGAGTAATTATTTTGAGGTTGATTTTGAATAAGACCGTTTTGAATTTGATACATAATTGCTTTTTCATTTTGTGTAAATTCGCTGCTACTCATTTTCCCTATTTCATCTGGGGTGAATATTCGATTGAAATTTTGAATTTGTGTTGCACCTCCGGTTGGCGCACCTTTTATTGGTATAGAGGTTCTACCAATTCCCCGCGTTGGTATACCTGAAGGAATGTTAGGATGGTATGTATTTTGGCTTTGGATAGGGGTATATTGTATTTGTTGCTTTTGTACAGGTGGCTGATAAGGCTGTGCTTGATAAAATTGTTTATAATTAAAATTATGCAGATAATGATTTTCTGCTATAGGTAAATCTTTACCTCTTTCATTTTTACTTAGATCTGGTAATATATTTATTTTCCCAGATTGGCGATTTAGATTACTATTGAATAGGAAGTCTCCTTTTCTTCCATAAGTTGTAATATTTGAACCATCATATTTAAAATAATCTTTATGTTTATTCACAATATGTTGGCTGCCAATGGGAGCTATTGCTGTTGATTTAATACCTGTACGATGTGATAATAAATTGGATAATGTACCTCCAAGTGAATACCCTGTTGATTCAATTTTGGCATTAGGATATTTTGCTTTAACTTGGTTGTATAATCTTTCAACATCTCCATATTGTGATGGAATATGATTTAAAAATATTGCTCTGTCATTGTTTATATCATTTTTACTGTCCATATTTGTACCAGCAATACTTATAACAATTCGGTTTCCTTGTTTATATACTTTTGCATTAAAATCTTTATTTTTTGATGAATTATCAAATTCATTGAGAGTTTCCCATCCTTTTAAATCTTTGTTGTGATGTCCTGCGTTACATAAATCTAATATTTCTTTGTATGAATTATATTTTGTCATTTTATTTTCTCCATTATTTGTTTGTAGTACTATTTATATATGAATTTATTCTTTAAGATTTTATTAAATTTATATTTTGTATTTCAGTGTTTTACTTGTGTTTTCTCGCTTTTTTTATTGATTTTTTCTATATATTTTTATTGTGTTTTAGTTATATTATTTTTATCAGAGAGTCAAGGTGAACCTTTAAGCTTATCAAATTATATGGTTTTGGTTGAAGCATTGATTATATTACTATTTTTTATTGTATATATAATTGCGATATTACTATCAGCAATTTCAACATTAAAGATAATTCAGCACAAGCCACTTACAAAACTTCAAAAGTTTTCTACTGTAATATTTCCAATTATTACAGTTCCGTTGTATTTATATTTAATTTTTAAGTTTGCTATTTAATTCGGGTATAAATCTTTTTACATGATTCCTCGCTTTCTTCTGAAAAACTTTATATAATAAAGTTTTTCAAACGGATTGCTCTTAATATCTTCATAAAAATAAGGTAAGGTTTAAATACTACAGAGTTAGTATAACTTATAATTTATATTTCGTCAAGTATATAAAGGGTTTTTACTTCATGAAACTTCATGATTTATATAATTATAAATAAAAAGGGCAAGTTGTTAAACTTGCCAGACATAAAATGTTTTAGGGATATATTTAAGTTTTTGAGGTTTAAATTTTATTTAATAACAGATGTTAGTCTCTCATCTATTTTTCTGTCGATTTTTTTAAGCATTTTTCTCATTCTTATATCAGTGTGAGAATCTATACCCGGATTAATTGCCATTTCACTTCTGTATTTTCTGTATAATTGAATTTCTCTGTCTTTAATATCTTTTTTAATAAGGATTTTATCATCTTCTTCAGAGATATCTTTTGAAATTTTAAAGATTACCGCAAACAATGCAAGCACAAATGTTATCCACAGAACTTTATCTAACGGAATACTTTCACCGACAATTGTAGTTTCGCCGTTTAGCGGTTCAATCATTACTGTCGAATCTTTTATGTTTTCTGCTGTAATATAAACTTTTAATTTATTTGGTGCAGAATTTTCGATAACAAGTCTATCTATATTGTTCGTACCTTTATATAAAGCATTAACGGTTTCAGATGATGTGATACCTGTCAATTCCATAATAAGTTCATTTTCTGATGGTGTTTTCTTAACTACCTTTGCAACTTTATCAGAGCCGAGTATGATATTATATCCGGAATTATTTTTTTCTAATGTTATTGTATGTAAACTATTCTCTGCAGCTTGAGCTGTCATGTTTGAGATAGCAAATGTAATTAAGAATGTGAATATTAAAAATAATCTCTTCAATTCTTTTACCTCCCTAATCTACACATCTATAGTACAACTCTTTTTAGGTATGTACATCAATCATTGGGTTTAGATGAGTAAATCATAAGTTCTAAATTCTTATTAAGAATTGTAACGAAAAAAATACATGCTGAAATCAGAGATTTTAAAAATCCTTTATATAGGTGTAGAGAATACGAGATATTAGGAGAGACAAATGATATTACTATTCGGAAAACAAGCAGCAAAAAGTTCAGCTTCAAATAAGACTAATAATGTTAAAAATAATCCGGTAGAAAATGCAGGTGTTTTAGCAATGGGTTTGAGTGAAGCCAAAAGCTTGTTAACAGTTGGTGAATATGATACATATATTTCTTCTAATCCTTCTGTAATTGATTATTCAATGTATTCAGATTGTGATTTTACAGATTCAGAAGGCGCAGGATTTATGGGCGAATTCGCCGCAGCAGTTGCAGTTCTTGGAGATTGTGGATTTAGCAGCGGAGATTTTGGCGGAGGTGCTTCAGGAGTATCTTGCTCATCATTCTGTTCTGTAGGATAAGATTTATATAATGATGGATGAATAATATAAGGTCAGAAAATATTTTCTGACCTTTCTTTTTGGGAAATTTTAAATGTTACAAAAACTTAACAAATATACTAAAAATATTAAAGTTTCAGAGAAAAATGCCGATTTATAGAATAAGAAAAGTTCTAAGGAAAACGAAAGGATAAAGCTAACAATGGGAATGGCAGCATCACAAGCTAGATTATTAACTATCACAGCTCGTTTAGCTGATAATGAGTTAAGATCTCAAACCATTAATAATGCTAAAATGCGTTTGGCTACTCAAAGCTCACAAGCCAGCCAAAACTATATTAATGCTTTAAACAATGCTTCCTTAAAATTTAGCAACTATGATTCAGCCGGTAATGCTCAAATTCAGGATTTATCTTATAATGCATTAACTGCATATAGCTCTTACAATACTCAATACGGTCTTGTAAATTCAGCAGGTCAGATTCTTGTTAGTGAAGCTGAAGCTGCAATGTTTGCAAGCTCAAAAGGCAACTTAGATGCTTATTTGAAAAAACACGGTCTTGAATATACAACAACTTATTTCGATGAATTAGGAGCTTTGGAAAATTCTGATTATCCAAGACCATTTAACGAAATTAGTGTTGAAGAATTAAAAAAATACTATGAAGGATATGGAAGTTACCAAAATTCAAAAGAAGTTGAAGATTATGAATTATCTTATAAAAACTATCTTTTAAATTCAAATAATTTAATGAAAGCAACAGAAGACTCATTTGAAAGTTATTTAAATTTTGCCGGTAATAATCCAAAAATTGAGCTTGTCGGCGAAGATAAAACTTTACAAATTAGTACTGTTGCAAGTGCAACAACTCTTTCAGGAGCTCTAAATGCATTTAAAAATGCTTTCACAGGAACAAATAATGCAACATATAATCTTAATAATTTAGTTGCAAACGGTTTGATTTCTGAAAGCGCAAAAGAAGATGTAGAAAAAAGAGTTAATCAGTATTCAATGGGTACAGATCCTAAAACAGGCTTGTCTGCTGTAAAATATACTGATACTACAGGTTTAAATAAGTCTGAAACTACTAATTCTGATGGTAATACAGAATTTGTTTATGTTACAGAAGACGGTATCCAAATAACAGTTGATGCCAGTGGAAATGTTATAGCTTGTGATGATTCAACTATAAAATCAGAATATGGATGTACAGTTAATTATGGTTCAGCCGCTGATGGTTCAGTATCATTTGCTCAATTTATGAATGGTATTTCATATACTGTATCAGGTACAAATGAAGATGGTTCAATTTGGAATCAAGATTATTATTATAACTATGCGGTTGTTGATGGTAAAGAACAATTAACTACAACTGCTTATTCTTCAAATTTAACTGATGTTAAAACTCAGTTAAATTCTGTAGCTGATGATATTTTATACTATATTAAAATGTCTGCAAATTATGAAAACTTTACTGACAAATTACTTGATCCGTCTTTTAATTCTTCAGCATATGGCATTGATCCAAATAGAGTAATCCCTGGTTTGGATAGAACTTTGCAGGAAGTATTAAATAGCTATATCGACTCAAAAGATACATTTTTAAATAATATTTTTGATACATCATCAAAAAGTACAGTAGAACAACATATTCAAAATAATTATTCGTTCGAAGTTCCGGGTGAAGTTGATAAAGATGGTAATCCGGTACAATATGTTGTTACAGTTGAAAACTTGACTAATATTGATTTTGTTTTGAAATATTTAAAAGCTGAAGGCTTAACTCAATCTGAAAGTTTTAACACTGTAATTAAAGAATATTTAATTGATAGCATGATTGAAGTTAACGGCGAACCAAAATATGCTTGGGTTGATGAAAATGATACTTCAAACAAAGGTAATGCAGATGCAAAAGCTCAATGGTATACAAACCTGTTTAACAGAATGAAACAAGGTCATAAGGCTATTGAAAACGGCTTGGCATCATCATCTGAATGGCTTGCTTATGCTTTAGAAAACGGCATTGTTTCAATGGAACAGGTTGATAAATCTTTCAGATGGAATGGTTTGAGTTACAAAACTTGTACAAAAATTACAGAAGAAACAGATACAGAAGCAACTACAAAAGCTGAAGCTGAATATAATCGTGCAATGAATGATATTAAAGCAAAAGATAATATTTATGATATGCAGCTTAAAAATATTGATACAGAACACTCATCATTACTCGCAGAATATGATGTAATCAAAGGTGTTATTGATAAGAACGTACAAAGAACATTCAAGTTCAATCAAAGCGCGTAATTTTGCATTGCTTCATTAGTGCGCAAATTTGCGGAGCTGAAAATTATCACTTACTTGAGGTTACGATTAGTCGCAATAATACCCCGTGTCTTGGATTATCGGCGGGTCGACCGGCTGAACGCAGCTCTCCCCGGGACGAGTTTCGCTCTGCTTCACTCTTACCGAAATCCGCTCCGGCCGAGGACTATATTTACCCCACTTGAAATTTGTGCTTGATTATATAGAATAAATATATAATCAGGTATAATAAGAAGGGATATTTGGGATTCAATGATTAAATTTGACTGCAAAAATGCAGATATGAAGGTTGTCGGGCAAGAAAACGGATTAAATCTTGAACAGGAATTTTGTGAGTATAAAGATAAGATTACAGAAATTATTGCAGATTTGAACAAGCACAAAGACAAACCGGGCCAGTGGCTTCAATGGATGAATCTCGGGTATAACGAAGAAACTTTGTGGTATGTAAAAGAGTATGCTTCACTTGTAAGAGGTCGTTTTGATAATATACTTGTACTTGGAATAGGCGGTTCAGCTTTGGGCGGGATTGCCGTAACTGAGGCTTTGTTAAAACCTTACTGGAATCTTTTGACACCTGAACAAAGAAATAATTTCCCCAGAATATTCTTTTTAGATAATATTGACCCTGATAATATGAACGGGCTTTTGGAGATGTTGGATTTGAAGAAAACATTGGTTAATGTGATTACAAAATCCGGTTCAACTGCTGAAACTATGTCGCAGTTTATGATTCTAAAAGATCGTCTTGAAAAAGCTCTTGGTGAAGATGAATACAGAAAAAATGTTGTTGCAACAACTGATAAGCAAACAGGTGTATTAAGACAGATTGCAGAGCAGGAAGGATATAAAACATTTGTAGTTCCGGATGATGTAGGCGGAAGATTTTCTGTATTTTCGGCTGTCGGACTTTTGCCTTTTGCGCTTGTCGGTATTGATATTGATGAAATTGTCAACGGTATTAAAGATATGGATTTAGCTTTAAAAAATACAGATGTTCATCAAAATATTGCAGCACAAAATGCTCTGATTCAATATTTAATGGATGTTAAAAAAGGTAAAAACTTATCAGTAATGATGCCGTATTCAAGCAGATTAAAATACGTTTCTGATTGGTATGCACAGCTTTGGGCAGAATCTTTGGGTAAGAATGAGGATTTACAGGGAAATCATGTTCATGTTGGACAAACTCCTATAAAAGCTCTTGGTGCAACAGATCAGCATTCACAAATTCAGCTTTATAATGAAGGACCTAATGATAAAATTATTAACTTTATTAGGGTTGAAGAATTTGATACAACGCTTGAAATACCAAATATATTTGCTTATACGGGAATCGGCTATCTCGGAGGTAAAACTATTAATCAATTAATAAATGCAGAAGCAGATTCAACAAAAGTCTCATTGTCAGATTATGCACGTCCGACAGTAACAATAACTTTACCAAGGGTTGACGGGTATCATATCGGACAATTATTGTATATGCTGGAAGTTCAAACTGCTATTGCAGGTGCACTGTATAATATTAATGCTTTTAATCAACCGGGTGTAGAACAGGCTAAAAATTATACTTACGCGTTGATGGGCAGAGCAGGGTATGAAGATTCTGCTAAAACCCTCCAGACAAAAATGGCATCTATAGCCGAGGTGTAAAGATAAATGTATTATAAAAATATTTTTAAATGTTTTTTTCTGTGTTTTGTTTTTTGCTGTTTTATTCATAATCCGGCTCAAAGTGTTTTACTAAAAGGTTACGTGGAAGAAGTCCCGCCTGCGTTTTACGGTACTTGGCGCGTAGTTTCAAAAAGAATTGATACTAATTCTCCTGTAACATTTAAAGAAAAAGGACTTGATATATGGAACTTATCGCAGGAAAATAACGTCATATATTTAAGAAATACCTTTTCAGGGGCATCAGCACAAATTATGCTTAAGGAGGTTAAGGGGAATACTGTTACTTTTACAAAAACCGGTAAATATGATAACAAAATTTTGACTGATAAAGTTACACTATCAATTAAAGGAGATAATTTTACAGGCGAAAATGATTTAAAAATGGACACGATATCAGATATTGACGGAAGCGTAAGAAAAACAGAAACCGCAAGATATTATATAAAAGGCGATAA
>CASLVD010000052.1 GCA_949398305.1 uncultured Candidatus Melainabacteria bacterium
TTCAAAACCGTTTTCTAAAAACTTATCATAATTTATGAAAAATTCATCAACCAGATTTTTCATAAAGCTGTCTTTGTCAACATTTTTACCCAATTCTAAATTTAGCGCTGTTACAATTTTATCAGGTATTAAATCAACATCAGCTTGTTTTGCATTGAGATTAACCCCGATTCCGACAATCAAACCTTTAAATTTACCGCCCTGCATAACAGATTCTGATAATATACCCGCAATCTTTTTACCATCAACTAAAACATCATTCGGCCACTTTATTTGAGGTGTAAGCCCGTAAGATTCTAATACTTTGCATAACGCAACAGATAAGTACTGTGTAATATTCGGGTAAATTTCATTAAATGTATCAGACGGTTTCAAAACTATAGACATGAAAAGATTACCTTCGCCCAAATCAACCCAACTTCTGGTTAAGCGGCCTCTGCCTGATGTTTGGCGTTTAGCATGAATAATTGTTCTATCCGCAAAGTTATCAATATTAACTTTGGCATAGTTATTCGTAGAATCTATCTCTTCTAGTGCTATATAATCCATTGTCTCCCCTGACAAATTATACACGTGTACAGTTATTATATAACAAACAAAAATAAAAACATATGACAAATTTAATTTTGTTCAGTTTTAATGAAAATATGGATAATATTTCATTCCAATCTCGAATAAGATTAACTAACAGATATGAATTCCGTAATCTGGTGAACAGAGAATTTGAACAGGTATTTTACCCGTGGACAATGAAAGAGACAGTCTGTTCTCAAAAAGCCCGCACTGATGGAATTTATGACTGTACAGCTCTTGGCATTACAGATGGTATAAAAGTTTTACTTTTCCATATTTGTCCAACAGTCGTTAAAAACCAAGACTTTAATAAATTGGAAACACAAATTACCGAAAAAATTATAAATATGATGAACCTTGATTATTTACAAGGTTTTATACTCGGCAGCAAGAAATATAATATTAATAGTCCAAGAAGCACCGAATTATTTGATATGATAGAAGGCTTATTAAAAAAATTACATATCCAACACTCAAAATTCAAAGGCGGGAATTTTAATAATAACATAGCCTATGATTCAACAAAAGATGAATGGATTATCGGAAGTGATTTTTTAAATACAATAAGTTCACCTAAAGAAAGTTTATTTGAGAGCCCGCAAAATGCAGCAAAAAGAATTTTTGACCAAGTAAAAATTGCAGATTGCGATGAGTTAACCTGGTAATATCACCACCTTACTAAAACAAAAATTTTACTTATTTTGAAAAAATGTATTTGCGAAAAAATTTTGTCAGTGATATCATGCAAGTTGAAGAGGGAGAAATATGGAACATTGGGTTCAAACAGTTAATATATTAGGGCATTCAGTTTCTTTCAACATGGATACACTGATTACAATGTGGATTTCTATGCTGTTATTGATTGTTCTTGCGCTTTTAACAACAAGAAAACTTGATATGGTTCCGGGCAAACTCCAACTTATAGGTGAAAATATTGTTAAATATTTCAACGATACAGCTAAAGCCAGCATGGGAAATGATGAAGCTCAAAAACATATTGCAATTATTTTGACATTGTTTTTGTTCATTCTGACCGCAAACCTTGTCGGACAGCTTCCGTGGAAACTTATTCACCTCACAACAGGAGAGCTTGCCGCACCTACTAATGATATAAATATGACTGCTGCAATGGCAATTGTTGTATCTATTTATTATATATTTTACGGTGTTAAAAGAAACGGGTTCAAATTCTTTTTCAAAGGATTCAGTATTGACGGTATTATTATCACACTTGTTGATACGTTAGAACTTTTTGTAAGACCGTTTTCATTAGCTCTGCGGCTTTTTGCAAATATTCTTGCAGGCGAATTGCTTGTTGGGACATTTATAAGCCTTCTTGCAGTAATCGGACCTCTGCCGTTTATGTTGTTTGAACTTTTTGTCGCATTAATTCAAGCATTAGTGTTTACACTGCTTTCAACAACATACATATCAATGGCAGTCCAACATGAAAATTAATAAACACTTATAATTATAAAGGAGAAAATTATGGCAATTGAACAAACTTTAGATTTAGCAAAATTAGGTGCAGGTATTGCAATCGGTTTTGGTGCTATTGGCGGCGGCTTAGGCTTAGGTATTGCAACAAAAGGTGTACTTGATGCTATCGCCCGTCAACCGGAAATCAAAGATGAAGCTTTCAAAAACTTTATTATCGGTGCAGGTTTAGCTGAAGCTACTGCTATTTATGCTTTATTCATCGCGATTATGCTTGTATTCAAATAGGAAGAACTTTTAAATGATTGAATTTAATGCTACATTTTTAGTTGCTATGCTTAGCTTTGTTGTGTTCATTCTGATTATGAACGCAATCTTTTACAACCCGATTTTAGGAATCATCAGAAAAAGAGAGGAGTATATCAGCTCTAACTATGAAGATTCCAAACGGTTTGAAGAAGATGCAAAAGAATACAGAGATACACACGCTGCAAAAATAGAACAAGTCCAAGACAGATGCAGACATGAATTTAAAACATCAGTAAATTCTGCTCAATTAATAGCAAGTGAAAAAATTAAAGCGGCAAAAGAAAAAACAAAACAAATTATTCAATCTAAAAAAGACCAGATTCTGAACGAAGAAAAACAATTGCAAGATCAAGTTAACAGCACAGTAGTTAAAGAACTTGCTTCAACCATTGCATCTAAGCTTTTAGGGCAGGATACAACAGTTGAAAATATTGAGGTAAAAGATTAAATATGACTAACTTTTTAAACTACATACTTCATTCAAATATTATTAATTTTATTATTATGCTTTACATCTTGTACGTAATAGTAAAAAAAGTTAATCTTGGCAAAAGTTTTGATTCATCAATTACCGGAATTGAAGCCGGTATAAAAAAATCCGATAAGGAAAAAGCAAAATCAAAAAAAGTCTTAAAAGAAGCAAAAAAACTAATTGACGGACTTCCTCAAGATATTGAAACTCTTGAACAAAATTCCGCTGATAAAATTAAAGTCTTTAAAGAAAAAATCGAAGAAAACACTCAAAAAACTATTTTTGATATAGAAAAAAATGTTGACAGAGCCGTTTCTATTGAAGAAAAGAAAATTTCAAATCTTATGACTGAAAAAACTTCGCATAATTCGATGGAACTTGCAAAACAACATATTTTAAAACGATTGGAAGAAAATCCGGAACTTCATAACCAATTTATTCTAAACAGTCTTGATGAACTTGATAAGGTGAAATTATAATGACAACGTTAATTTCTACAATTTCAAAAACTTATGCAAAAGCCCTTTTGGATACAGGCGGCGATTACAAAATGCTGGAATCACAATTAAATGAGATTTCAAACGTCATAAATTCTTCAAAAGACTTGAGAGTAATCATGTCAAATTCATCAATTGCGATTTCTAAAAAAATCGAAATTATTGATGAAATTTTTGGTGGAAAAATCGATACAAAATTATTAAATTTACTAAAAATTCTTATTGAAAAAAATCGCTTTAACGAATTTGAATCAGTAAAAGAAGCATTTTCAAAATTAACCGAAGAAGTTTCAAACAAAAAAACTGTTGAAATAATTTCACCTGTAAAATTAAATTTTGAAAACAGAACAAATGTATTGTTCAAATTGGAACATAAATTAAATAAAGAAATAACACCGATTTGGACAGTTGATAAAAGTCTTATAGCAGGTCTGGCATTTAAGATTGACGATTGTGTCATTGATACCAGTATCCGTGCAAAATTAGAAAATTTAAGTAAAAACATAAATAGGGGGTAAGTGGTAAATAAGATTAATTACCACCCGAAACGAGATAACAGCAAAAGGGGGAAATCAGTATGGTACTTATACAACCTGATGAAATAAGCTCAATTATAAAAAATAAAATAGATAATTATGAACTTCAAACAGAAGTTTCAAATACCGGCACTGTTTTAGAAAACGGTGATGGTATTGCAAGGGTTTACGGTCTTAGAAACGTTATGGCAAATGAACTTGTTCAGTTTGAGGACGGTTTTGGAACGTTAGGTATTGCAATGAACCTTGATGAAGATAATGTCGGTGTTGTAATCCTTGGTGATTTTACACATATCAAGGAAGGTACAATTGTAAAAACCACAGGCAGAATTGCATCTGTTCCTGTAGGGGACGGACTTATCGGAAGAATTATCGACCCGACAGGTAAAGCACTTGACGGTAAAGGCGAAATTCAATATACAAAAACAAGACCAATTGAGCGTGTAGCACCGGGGATTGTAACAAGAAAATCCGTTCACGAACCGCTTCAAACAGGTTTAACTGCAATTGATGCTCTTACACCTATCGGAAGAGGTCAGCGTGAACTTATCATCGGCGACCGTCAAACCGGTAAAACAGCTATCGCAATTGATACAATTATCAACCAAAAAGGTAAGGATGTAATTTGTATTTATGTTGCAATCGGTCAAAAAGCTTCAACTGTAGCTCAACTTGCAAAAACATTAGAAGAACATGGAGCGATGGAATATACAATTATCGTATCTTCAACAGCAAACGAATCTGCTCCGTTACAATATACAGCACCATTTGCAGGAGTTGCAATCGGTGAAGAGTTTATGGAACAAGGTAAATCAGTTCTAATTGTTTATGATGATTTATCAAAACACGCCCAAGCATATCGTGCAATGAGTTTGCTTCTAAAAAGACCGCCGGGACGTGAAGCATATCCGGGTGATGTTTTCTATCTTCACTCAAGACTTCTGGAACGTGCGGTTAAGCTTAATGATGAACTTGGCGGAGGAAGTATTACAGCATTGCCTATTATTGAAACTCAAGCAGGGGATGTTTCAGCTTACATCCCGACAAATGTAATTTCAATTACAGACGGACAAATATTCCTTGAAACAAATGCATTTAACGCTGGAGTTAGACCGGCAATTAACGCAGGAATTTCAGTTTCACGTGTAGGCGGAGCGGCTCAGACAAAGGCTATCAAACAAGTTGCAGGTAAACTCCGTCTGGATTTGGCACAGTACCGCGAACTTGAAGCATTTGCGCAATTTGCCTCTGACCTTGATGCATCAACAAAAAAACAACTGCTAAGAGGTCAAAAACTTACAGAAGTTTTAAAACAGCCTCAATATAACCCGCTAAGTGTAGCAGAACAAGTTTCAATACTTTTTGCGGCAAACGAAGGTGTTTTAGATGATGTTGACAACTCTAAAATCGCAAAATTCAAAAACGATTGGTTCATCTATTTCAATGCAAACTTCAAAGACTTAGCAGACAGGTTAAATGCAGGTTCTGCTCTGAGTGAGGAAGATAAAAAAGCATTAACTGACGGCTTAAACACATTTAAAAGCACATTTTAGGACTAAGGTATAATTTATACAAAGGATAATCAATGGCAAATTTAAAAGACATAAAAAACAGAATTCAAAGTGTAGAAAGTACCAAAAAAATCACACGAGCAATGAAAATGGTTGCTGCTGCTAAAGTAAAAAAATCAGAAACAGCAGTAAAATCCGCTCGTCCATATACACGTGAGCTTGTTTTTATGTTTCAAAAGCTTTTAAATTCAGTCACTGAATTCAGCCGCGAAACCTTAAAAATCAAATATGCCATTGATGATTATCCTGCTCTTTTAGAAAAAAGAGAAATTAAAAATGTCGGAATGCTTGTTATGACATCAAATAAAGGACTTGCAGGAGCATATAATGCAAATGTTGTTCGTGATGTTTTGAAAAGGATTAAACAATACAAAGAAGACGGAATCGGAGTTTATTTATTTGTAGCAGGTCAAAAAGGAATTTCGGCGTTAAGAAAAAAATGCGTTCAACTTGGCTGCCCTATTGAAAAAAAATATTTTTCAGCCGTGGATACACCATCCCCGATTGAAGCCCGCGATATAGCAGAAGATATGGCAGAATATTTTGTTGAAAAGAAAATCGACAAAATTGAAATCGTTACTACAAGATTTAAAAATATGATGAGTTACTTTGTAGAAGATTGGCAGGTATTACCGGTAGTCGGGGTAACTGATGTTCACAACAGAATAACTGATGATATTCTTGATCCGCTGATGGAATTCATGCCGGATAAACACCACATTTTACAAAAAGTTGTACCAATGTATATGACAAACATTTTTTATCAAGCATTATTAGAAGCTCAGGCAAGTGAACTTGCTTCACGTATGACATCAATGTCAGCCGCAACTACAAATGCTGAAAAAATGATTAAAGAACTTACTATTGAGTACAACAAAACACGACAAACAGCTATTACTCAAGAGCTTATTGAAGTTGTTAACGGTGCTAATTCTTTAAAATAATTACGCATTAACAACATTAAAGTTTTTATGGTTGATAAAATCTTCAACTTTCATAGCGCCTGTAGATGAAATCGCTGAACCGGCAGTTTGCTGAGCCGGCTGAGTTTGCTGTTCTGCAGCAGCTTTAGCGGCTTCTTTAGCTTCGCGTTTGTTTGTTAAATAAATATTTAGTTTCGGTATCAAGCGTCCAAGAACAATAGCTGAATAAGCATAACCGGTTAATTGAGCAATTGTTAAAATATTAAGTTTTTTCTTAGTAGCTTTATCTGCAAGTTTAAGCATTTCATTATAACTTAATGCTTTACCGTCTTTAAATACTTTTTTGCCTAAAGCATTATGTAAAACTTCATCCCTTGATTTTAATACTGAATTTTTAATCCAGTTAATTACACCTTTACCGTCACGTTTAATTAAAGATTTATCAAGTGCTTGAGCAACAAGTTTTTGGACAAAGTTACCAAGGATTAACCAGTTAGCAAATCCTAAAGTATCTTTGATTGAACATTCTTTAAGCTCATTATCATTTCTTGAAGATAAGAAACGAGACATAATTGTTATACCATATATAAACTTAAATTGTTTTAATGTAGGTGTAAAACCTTTGAACTGTAAATCTTTAATAAGATTTTTAGGGTTGCCGATTGTAGCAAGAACACCTGCACCAAATAAACCTGCAACAAGAGATTTTCTTATCTTGAATCCGGTAGAATTATCTTCTTTTCCGCCGCCTACAAAACCGCTTTTTCCTGTTTTCTTTTTAGTAAGATACATATTTAACGGTTGAGCAGAAATACCAACAGCAGAAGCTATACCTACACCAATCAAAGAACGTTTAACATTCATTGACTTAACAGCTTTCAAGAATGCGTTTTCAGCACCTTCTCCGGCAGCCATAAATGCTTCTTTTACTTTATCTTTAGTAAATACTTTACCAAGTTTATATAAGTTTTCTACAATATAATCTGCAGTGTAACGTGAAGAATGAACTTTTTCACCTTTTCCTGCAATAATTCTAAAGTTATTCTCAGCGCCAACAGATGAAATCAGAATATTTCTGGCATTAGCAAAGCCTTCTTTTGAAAATTTATTTGAATTAGCTTTAATTTCGCTTTCGATAATATTAGCGGCTTTATCAATATCTGCCTTTTTAAGCTTAATCCATTTACCGTCATCTGTCATAACTTCATAACGTTTTAGAGTATCTGTTAAATATTCTCTAATAGGATTTGCTTCAGATTTTCCGGCTGCGGCTTTTAATTTAGAATCATAAATCTTACCGTGAAGATCAAGAGTTTCAGAGTCAGCAAAAATAGAACCTACTTTAACATCATTTTTACCGAAATTGTACGCACCGTTAATACCGGCAGCAAGAGTTAAACCAGCCAATGTACCATATAAACCTACCAGAGAATGGTTAGTTGTCCCCATACCTTCACGGCGCATAGTTTCCATACCGGCATCAGCACCACGGCCAAAATCTGTTAGAGTTCTTGGAATTACCATACAGCCTAAGTCAACTGCACAAGCACCCCAGGCAGGGCTTGTATCCAAAAATCTTAAAAACATATCAAATCCGCCTGTAAAATTAGGGTTAGATTGATAATTTTTCTGTACAGGGTTGAATCCTTTAATGCTTTTTTTTGGTTGAATTTGTTTGATATTTAATTGTTGTTGTCTAAAGTCGTTTTCTATTTTCATTTTTATATTTTGCCTTTTATTATTTTATACTAACTAAAAAATTGTTTAAATGCCTGCGCATTATCTTTTATAAGATTTTGCGTGAATGTCGTTGTACCCGTTGCGGGTGTCGATTGTGTCGACTTTTGAGCATTCATATTGTTTTTTTTGTTAGTTTGGGTTCTTGTATATAGAGGAATGAACACACCCAAAGAAATCAATGAGAATACAAGGTTGCCAACCTGACATACACCTCTTAAGTTGATGGCTTTTGATCTCATAGCTTCGTTAGCTATTGCGCCAAGTTCGTCAGTTGATTTCATTTTTGTATGTTTTGCCCAGTTCCAGAATTTTTGGAGGACATTTGCGCCTTCTTTCGGCGATTTTAATCTATTAATAAGTTTTATACCATCTTTATTATGGTTTTCAATATATGTTGCAATACCTTTTGCGGCATAATCACCCAAGAAATAGAAACTTGAGAAGGTTGCAATATCACGAATTGTATTTTCTTTCAATTCGTTAGAATCTTCAGCAGCTGCTAAACGGCTTGAGAAAGTTGCCGCAGAAATAATTCTTGCCTGATCCATTGTAGGGAAGATGTTTTTGAATTGGAACATTTTCAATGAAGGTCTGTCCATAAGCATTGATAAACCTGCAACACCCCACATCAAAGGAACAGCAAAGAACTTTTGAGCTGTAAGCTTTTTCTTTTCATCAGGTGTTAAAATTCTTTCCTGATCATCGTTATAAATCGGAGCACCTTTTTTGCCTGCCATTTTGTGGGTAATCCATCTATTAATAGGCTGAGCCGCAATAGCAAGAGGAATGATTACACCTAAACCTGCAGCACTTTTTAAATTAACAAGTTTTTTAGCTTTTGACAAATATGTAGTCAGATCAATATTTTTACCACTTTCGGTAATCAAGCCTTCCTTAAATGCACCGTGAAGTACTTCACCTGCACTATCACATAAATGACCTAAAGAACTTGAACTAAATTTACTATCACCGTTAAATCTGATATTTTCAGAAATACCGCTTTTTCCGACAAGATATTTATAAATTTCTTTAGTATAGCCTTTTTCAGGTTTATCACTTACGATATTTTGTGCCATTTTCCTTACAGCATCATCATAACCTTTGTCATTAGCAAAGATTTCACGGAATTTTTTCAAACCACCGTTATCAATATCACCGTCAACACCTTCAATATCGTCAAACATTGATTTTAAAGCTGAATAAACTCTGTCTTCTTTTGAAGCTCCGGCAGCTTTTTCATAATATCCGGCAACATGATTAATACTGTCACCATTTGCCCAGCTGCCTGTCAGATTAGACTTATTAAACGCACCCATAACCGGTTTGTTTAAAAGTTTTGCGGCACCGACAACAATAGCGCCCGGAATCATACAGTTAATTAATAATCCGGAACCTTCACGGCGCAAAGCTTCAAAACCTGCTAAAATATTAAGTTTTCTGCCTTCAATTTCGTTGCCGTTTTCATCTTTTTGTTTTGAACCGATGAATGTTTCAAAAAAAGTTCTAGGTAATATCGCAGTAAGCATATCCAAAACTGCAACGTTAATCATAGGTGATTCTTCACATTTTTGAACACCTTTAAGGGTAAGCCTACCGGCTTTTTGCGCCATACGTTTAAACATACCCGCACCGCCAAAGCTTGGCTCAACATTTTGAGGTTTGCTGACATAATACTTCGGGGTTACATTATTAATATTTACACTACCTAATTCAACTTTATTTATCATAATTTAAAACTATTTATTGCCGAATGTTCCTTCATTATAACCAAGACACATGGTATTGAAAAGTCCTCAATAAAAAAAATTGCCCCAAATCGTCTAAATGTAAAATTAATGTAAAGATAAAAATTTGAATAATTTTATAAAAATAAGGTAAAATTAAAACTTTTTGAATAAAAATTGTACAATTTACACTGATTTTTATCAAAAATTTAAAAATTTTATTAAAAATTCCATCAAAATTTTTTGTAAAATTTTGTTAAGATATAGATAAAAATGAGCTTTTTAATTCATAATTAAGTGTATATTGTGTAAAAACTCCCATATTTAAGCATGATTTATAATAATATACAATTCAAATACACAATTTAAAGTATATCATTTGCGATATTTTATACTAAAATATTAAATAGCACGCGGGCAGGAAAGAAAATTTTAAGAAATGATAAATATGAAAGACAGAAGTAATTATAACAGAAGAACAGGCAGCACAAAGACAACAAGAAAAAGAAGATACTCTACAGGATCGGCAGATAATCCGTTTGAGAATTATGCAAACAGCCGCAAACAGTCACAATCATCTTTTAGAAAAGCATTAACTCTGATGACTATTCTATTTTTCACTTCAATATTTGCAATCCTTTTATTTGCAAACAATCAGGAAATTTTAAGTAAAAACTTATCTCAAAATACATTTATTTCAAGCCTGCTTTCTAAATTATCATTAGGAAACAATTCTAAAGAAAAACCGGAATTTACTCTCCCGTTCGGTCCGAGACGTCAGAACATTTTACTTTTAGGGGTAGATTCAAACGGTGCGGATTCTGATCTTTGGGTAGGAACACGTACTGATACTATGATTTTATTAAACATTGACCCGAGAACAAAAACTGTTAATGCCATTTCTATTCCGCGCGACAGTAAAGTATACTTACCAAAAGGTATGGGCGTTCAAAAAATCAACGCAGCCCATGCAATCGGCGGCGTTGAAATGACAATAAAAACAGTTGAAGATACACTTGGAGTTCATATTGATAAATATGTTATGTTCCACGATGATGCTGTTAGAGCTATTGTAGAAGCTCTAGGCGGTGTTGATATTTATATCGAAAAAAATATGAGATATAACGATAATGCAGGAAATCTTCATATTAACTTCACAAAAGGGAAACACCACTTAACAGAAAAAGATGCCGTTGAATATCTAAGATTCCGTCACGATGCACTTGGAGATATAGGAAGAACACAAAGACAGCAATGGTTCTTAAGAGGTTTACTCGCAGATTTGCAAAAACCTGAAACTATAACTAAACTTCCAAAAATAATTTCTGTTGCTAATAAATACGTTAAAACAGATATGTCTGTTTATGAAATGACTCAATACGCTTCACTTGCAAAAAGTTTTAATATGGACAGTATTGAAATAGCAATGCTTCCGGGTGCACCTAACAAACACGGATACATAAGCTACTGGATTTTAGATCCTGAAAAAACTCAAGAAGTTGTTGACAGATTAGTCTATAGACAAAAAGCCGAAGGTCAAAAAGAATCATACAGTGCAAGTATTATGAGCGCTCCTGATAATACAGCAGAAGCTCAAAATCTTAAAAGAGCACTTGAAGCCGCAGGTATTGAAGTCAGATGTTCAGGAACCTTACGTTCTGCACATTCTCAGTTTATTGCACATTCGAAATACATTACAATTGACTATTATGCGGACTTAAAGAAACAAGTTCCGGAAGTTAAATCAAGACAATTTGTCTATGATCCTTCAACTTTTATGTGCGCAGCAACTGATTTTACAGTAGTTCTTGGCGGGGACAATAAATAGGAGAAAGTTATGGTATTAAATGCGATTAAAAGCAGACAAAGTGTAAGAAAATATTCTGATAAACCAATCTCAGATGAAGTTTTAAATAATATTCTTGAAGCAGGAAGACTTGCTCCTTCATGGGTAAATGTTCAGCCTTGGAAATTTATTGTTGTAAAATCTCAAACCACAAAAGATTTATTAGCTGAAGCAGCCGGCAGACAAGCTCAAGTAAAAAATGCTCAAATAGTTATATGCTGTATTGCAGACTTAGATGACTGGAGCAAAACTAAATTCGGCAAAGTTTTAGCACAAAAAGGACTTGATGAAGCAACATGCGAAAATATTGTATCTTCAAATCTTCTCAATCCTTCAAATTTAGGTGAATACGAAGCTCTTTTAAGAAGTGTTGAACAGTTAACTTATGCAGTATCTTATATGACACTTGAAGCAGAAGAACAAGGTGTCGGCTGCTGTATAGTGGGTGCAATGGCTAATGAATTAACAAAATCAAATTCTGATGCTGCGCAAAAAATCAAAGACTCTTTAGGCTTAAATAATAAACAGGTACTTGTTGAGCTTCTGACACTTGGTTACGATGCGAATCCAAAACCTGCTAAAAAATTCAGAAAAGAAGCTAAAGATATCATTTTTTACGAAAAAATATAAAATCATTGAAAACTCTAGAAAAATATGATATAATATAATTTATAAGTATTAAATGAGGATTAATTATGCTATACATAAATGAAGGAGATTTTTTAATGTCTATAATCACAGTTGTTGCAATTATTGTTGCTCTTGTATTAGCTCTAATGTTTTATAATATGTATGTTCAGCTTATCAAGAAAAGAAACAAAGTCAGAGAAGCGACAGGCGGTATTGATGTTCAGTTAAATAAAAGATACAGCCTTATTCCAAATATTTTGACTATTGCCAATAAATTTATGGAACACGAAAAAGGCTTGATGGAAGAAATTACATCTCTTAGAACAAAAGCTGAAAGTATCAAATCTGATGCAAATACAATTTCTGAAAAAATCAATTTAGATAATCAAATTGCTTCTAAAATGGGTCAATTAATGGTTAATGTTGAAAATTACCCTCAATTAAAATCTGACCAAACAATGGTTCAAGCTATGCAAACATATTCTGAAGTCGAAGAACATATTGCTGCAGCCAGAAGATTCTATAACAGTGCAGTTAACGAACTTAACAATGCTGTTGAAATTTTTCCAAGTTCACTTATTGCCGGTATGATAAACATCTCATCTTATCCGTTCTTTGAAGCTAGCGAAGCCGCTAAAGCTGAAGTGAACGCAGCAGATTTCTTTAATAAATAAATTTTTCAAAGTAAAAAAGACGGTTTAATCCCGTCTTTTTTTACGTGTCCGTAGCTCAGTCGAATAGAGCGTGAGTCTCCGAAGCTCAAGGCCGGGGGTTTGATTCCCCCCGGGCACATTTTTATGCATAATATACTTTATTACTACTATTAGTTCCTTCTGTCCATTCACTCATTTTTACAAAACCATTAAAAGTTGAACCTACAGAAGATTGTGATGCATAATGATGTTTTCTTACTGCATTTCCTGAGTTACCTTCAATAACATCAAAAGAACCATCGGCATATACTTCTGTTACAATTCCGACATGACCTGCTGAAGCTGATTTTGTCCACATTGCTAAATCACCTTTTTTAGGTGTATAACCTGAATTTTTATATGCATAATAACCTGCGTTTATAGCCTTACGTTTTACACTTTGTGTAGAACCATCAAAACCAAAAGTATCACGATTACTTGAGCCTTGACCTGCGCCGTAGCAATATGATGAAAAATATTGACACCATTGATGAGCATTTATTGCACCGTTTTTATATCTTCTGATATCAACACTGTCATTTGAAGATCCGATTTCTCTAACACCTTTTGCCAATTCAGCTTCTGCAACCTTAACCGCATTTAATGCACGGTTAGATGTAAATCCTAAGTCACGTCTTATTGCTTGAGTTCTCGGAGAATAATCTAAATTCAAATTGAGCTTAGGCAATTGAAATAAAGCTCCGAACACTTTTGGATTTATTTGATTAAATCCTGAGATACAAAAAGGATTACTATTAGACTGCATTGCGGAATAACGAGCATTCGCTGCTATTACAATATTCATAAGTTGTGATGGATCATACAATGTCATAATGTTCCCCTTAATATCCCCTTATATATATAAAGTTGATATAAGTTTTATAATTGCTTTAAATAAGAGATATATTAAGAAATATTACAAATCAAGGCTTATGCCTTGTGCGTTCTCTTCACGTGATAAATTTTTTCTCAAATTAAAATGGCCCCGGCGCGATTGTCTTGCTCACTCGCATTAAACGGGTCTGCCGGCGGAGTTCATCACTCCGACCGTTCGCCCTCTGCTCGTTCGCGCTCGAACGACTGACAAGGCTTACGCCTTGTGCGTTCTCATCGCGTGATAAAATTTTTCTCAAATTAAAATGGCCCCGGCGCGATTGTCTTGCTCACTCGCATTAAAC
>CASLVD010000053.1 GCA_949398305.1 uncultured Candidatus Melainabacteria bacterium
TGCAGAAATTCGGTCTATTTCATTGCATGTCGGTCTATATTCAGTATCAATTCCTATACCCATTTTACTTAGACCTCTGTTTTTTATGAAAAATCTTGTAATTGATTCTTTTAATGTGTTAAAATCTAATGCCCGAAAAGTTATAAAAGAATCTTTTTTAGGCATATGTACATTTTGTTGTGTAATTACTTCTGTTACAGAGTTATTTTTGCTATTAACTATAAATTGAAGAATTTTTTTCATATTCCCATAGCGTTTACCGTTTATAATATGAGGAAACTCGATAAATGAATGTATATGTTTTGTTGGTTGTTTTATATTAGTAACACTACTTTGTGAAAATATTTTTTCGCCTGTGTTTATATTTTCGCAAAGGTGGTTATTTTCTATTTTTATATTGTTCCATAATGCTGTTCGAATATTTAATTTTTCAAATGTTTGTCTATATTCACGGTAAATATTTATAATAGATCTTTTTAGTGTATATTCATTAATAGAATTTGTTGTTATATATAAATCTTCACCTTTTGTAAAGGTTTGTTGTTTGTGGATTTGATTTCTTAAAGGCTTGTCAAAATAATCGAAAATACGCTCAATAATATTACCATCAGAATCCTTAAATGTTGTAATTTTGCGTTCTTTACCAATTTGTCCTTTTACACCCACCAAAACTTCATCAACGTAATATGGAAGTTTTGTAGACAGACGCATTGCATTTCCTTTGTATTTTACAAAAGATTGTCCTATATTTTTTGATATTAAATAGTATTCTCGTGCCATGATAATTAGAAAACACGTAAAAATATTTTTTGCGTATTATAAGGCAATTTGTGTTCCGACTAAGATTCTGTGGCTGTCCGGTCTTGCTTCGTTCTGACAATAGATATAGTTTAGGATAAGTTTTAGTGCCTGTCCTTTAATATAATAGTTAATACCTGCTGTATATTCGCGTTGGTTGTTTCCTGAAATTGTTCTATCCGGATCGAATTCATCATATCTTGCAAGAATTTCAAGTTTTTTGGTTATGTGGTAACCTAAAGTAACATACCAGCCTTGACGTTTTTTGTTTGTTAATCCTGAGCCGCCGTTTGAACCGTCAGAAATTGCGTATTCCATTCGTGTCCAGAATTTTTTATAAGTGTAACCAACGTATGCACCTCCTACAAAATAATCTGTAGAATTTCTGTTACCGGCAACAATTCCGCCGCCTGTTGTAAGTTTTCCGTATTTACTGTTTGTTTTTGCAAGAGGTTTTAAATTAACCCAGCCGTCAAATTCCACACCCGGCATGAATTCTGAAAAGAAAGTATCAGAACTGTATCCGCCAAAATCGTAATCAATAAATGAATAATCTCCGCGAACTCTTAAACCGACTTTGCGGACATTTGCAAGGTTTCTTGAAATCTGTGAACGGTTAACAAATGGCAAGGTATAAGGGGATTGAGCACCTTCATATCCTACACCAGGACGTGAATTTCCGAATAATATTGAATGGTGCGGAATTCGTTTTGTTTCGTAATAGGCATCCTGTACAAATTGCTGCATAAATGGTCTATTGTGTTGATGGGTTACATCAAGCATTAAACGAAAATTATCTTTACCTTCTCTTGTTTGGGCATCAAATAAAACATTTATTAACCCGACATTGAACCTTGTATTGCCATCTCCGGATTCAGGAATTGTTGTGTCAAAATTACTTTGAATAACTCCCCATGTATGAAAACTTTCAATCGGTCCTTTGTCAAAATGTTTGGTTAATTGTTCTTTAAATAATGCTGATGGAGCATCAGTGTTATCAATTTTAAGGTTATATAAATTATGCGCGCTTTGTGATATTCCGTTAAAAAATTTAGAATGAGTACTTGTCGGACTTGAAGTTTCAAGCGGATGAGCAGGTGTCACATTTTCAATGTCTGTTTCATTTATTGCAATTTTATTATCATTAAAACTGGTACGAATATTCAGAGTTTGTTTTTGAAAATTTTCGTCAAAAGTTAACTCTACTTCTTCTGCACAGACAGAATTAGCAGTGTTTAATAATATTAAAATTAAAATAAATAAAATCTTTTTCACAGGTTTCTTCCAACAATATTTTATATTAAAAGGCAGATATTTTAAATATCTGCCTTAAGTTTTTATAATTATTTTTTGTCTTCGTGGTCATCTCTTAGATATGCTGTCCAGAATAGTAGGACAACAAATACGATAGCACCGACAAGGTTGCCTAAAGTTACAGGAATAAGGTTTCCAAACAGTGCGGTTTTCCATGTGAATCCTGCAAGCTGGTCAGCTGTTAGACCTGAAGCTGCTACAATATCAGGGGTATGTTTTAAAAATAATCCGTTAGTTAAGAAATACATATTTGCAATACTGTGTTCATAACCTGAAGCTACGAATGTCATAATAGGGAAAAATATTGCAAAGATTTTACCGATAACGTGTCTTGAAGATGAGGCCATCCAAATTGCAAGACAAACTAACCAGTTACAAAGAATACCTCTTGTGAAAGCTTCCACAAACGGTAATGTAGCTTTTGTATAAGCTGTTGTTAAACCTAATGCGCCTAATGCATCATGTGAGTTATGAGAACAGCCTGAAAGGTAAATTAATAATGCTAAAATTATTGAACCTACAAAGTTTCCGGCATAAACCAGTAACCAGTTTCTTAAAAGTTTAGCAAAACTTGTTTTCTTTTCAATAACAGAAAATGTCATCATAACATTACCGGTAAATAATTCTGCACCTGTTAAAACAACCATCATCAAACCTGTTGCAAAAGTCATTGCACCAATCAATTTTGCAAATCCCCAGCTTACATTTTCTGTTCCTGTCATAACTGTTAGTGAAACCTGTGCGCCGAATGCGATTAATGCACCTGCAGCGATTGCAAGAACAAATGTTTTTGATTTTCTAAAATTAGCTTTCATAGGCATAACGCTGTCTGCAAGCTCATGGGCAACATTACCCGGTGTAATACAATCTTTGGTATCTAAATTTTGTACTTCTACCATTTTTCTTAATCTCCTTACTATCTAATCCGGTCAGCCATATGAAATTACCTGCATTCTGCAAGCTCGGCTGAGGGGCTAATGTTATCTTTCCGTTAGTATTTTATATCGTGAAATTAAAATTGCAAGGGGGTGCTCGCCGCACGGGGTATTTTGCTACCAATTTTCTTAAGACTTGCTAGGTTGCACGCGCTCCGCGGGGGTGCTCGGGGGTAAATATTGTTACCAAATACTTCACGTCTTGATGAGTTCGTTGTTTTGGGTAAATGTGATATCAACTCTCGAGGAAACTGATAGCAACATTTACCCCAATATTTACCCCTTGACATTAACTTATGTTAGATTTACAACGGTTTTATAAGAAATTTACCCGAAAATTTATTTTAAATTTGGTAAGTTATGGAATATGAAATTCGAGAATATAGTTAGGGTGGAAAACGATTATGAATAGTTATTTTATTGGAATAATTACGCTGATTTTAAGCGGATTTATTGCAGGAACTTTCGGTAAAAAATTTAAAACCTTTGTTCTTACTTTATTAACAACAATAGGTTCTGTTTTATGTTTGATTCCTGCATTGAAAGTTTTGGCTCACTGGGGAAGTGAAAACTTAGTAAAAACTTTCAATTTTAACAATTTATTCGGTGCGGTAAACTTTGTTATTGATCCGTTAGCCGCATTTTTTATTTTAGTAATTACAGTAATGAGTCTGGTATCTGTAATTTATTCTAACGGATATTTAAAACCGTATTTAGAATCAAAAAATATCAATTCTCATTTAATATTTTTACCTGTTTTAATAGCATCAATGCTTACGGTTGTTACCTGTCAGAATGCATTGATGTTTTTAATTTGCTGGGAAATTATGTCACTTTCATCATTTTTCCTTGTTATTTTTGAAAGCGGTAAAAAAGATGTTTTAAAAGCAGGTATTAAATATTTAGTGTTTATGCATATATCTGTTTTATTTATAATTATGGCATTTGCAATTATTGCAATTAAGGCAGGAAGTTTTGATTTTGCGGTATTGAAAACCGTATTGGAAAACAATTCATCTTATGCAAATCTTGTATTTATACTTGCATTTGTCGGTTTTGGTACGAAAGCAGGATTTGTTCCTTTTCATAACTGGTTACCTGATGCGCACCCTGCAGCACCTTCTCATGTTAGTGCGATTATGTCAGGGGTTATGATAAAAACAGGGATTTACGGAATCTTAAGAATGCTTTGGATGGTTGGAACTCCTTCAAAATTTATTTCTTATACTGTATTAATAATCTCTGTAATTTCAGCATTATATGGTGTTTTATATGCTATTACGCAGCACGATTTAAAAAGACTTTTAGCATATCACAGTATTGAAAATATTGGTATTATCGGTATTGGTATCGGGGTTGGAATGCTCGGATTGGCGTATGCAAATCCTGTAGTTGCTTTAGTTGGTTTTGGCGGCGGAATCTTGCATATCTTAAACCACTCAATCTTTAAGGAATTATTATTCCTTTCTGCAGGAAGTGTTTATATTAAAACTCATACAAGAAATGTTGAAGTTTTGGGCGGACTTATCAAATCAATGCCTGCAACTGCGATTTTATTTTTAATCGGTTCTGTTGCAATTTGCGGTTTGCCTCCATTTAACGGATTTATCAGTGAATTTTTAATATATTTTGGTATGTTTAAAGGTTTAGCAATACATAATTTTGCGGCTGTAATTGTTTTATTATTTGCAATTGCGGGTTTGGCGCTTGTCGGAACTATGGCAATTTTATGTTTCACAAAAGCTTTCAGTATAATTTTCCTGGGTATGCCAAGAAGCGAAAATGCGCAAAATGTTACTGAGGATTGCGGAAAATCTATGATTCTTCCGATGAGCTTTTTAGCCTTGTTAACATTATTGATTGGGATTTACCCCCAATATGTATTCTGGCATATCAAAAAAGTCGTGTTTGCAATAATTCCTCAGACTACAATGAATGTTTGTGCGGTATGCTATGAGCCGATGCGTTTAATGCAGACCATCGCTGTATTTGCAGTAGCACTTGTAGCGTTTATTACATTTATGATTATGTTGAAGTTAAAATTTACTAAAGGTAAAATTGCACTTCACGAAACCTGGGGATGCGGTTATAACAGAGGTAATAACCATATGCAGTATACGGCATCTTCATATGCAAGTCCGTTTTTATCAATGTTGAAACCTTTATTTAAAAAGGTATTTGATATTGAAAAACCTAAAAAATTATTCCCGAAAAGTGCACACTTTAGCTTGCACATAGAAGATATTGAAGAAGCTTATTTGATAAACCCTATGTTAAAACTTGACGAGTGGTTTTTATCAAAATTTGAAGCTATGCAAAGCGGAAATATTCAGTCTTATATAAGATACGGCTTAATATTTTTAGTAATAGTAATGATTGGAAGTTTGTTTATAGGATAAGAAAAAATGATAATGAAGTTATTAAATTTTATAATACTTTTATTTGTTCCGTTTATTATGATGGGACTAATCAAAAAAACAAAATCATTCTGGGGCGGAAGAAAAGGACCTTCTATCTGGCAGCCTTTGCATGATTTTATAAGACTAATTAAAAAAGATTTTGTAATAAGTAAAACAACATCTGTTGTATTTAAGATTGCACCTGTGTTTGCGATTGCAACTGTATTATTTGCGTCATTATTTGTGCCTTTGGCATCAGGTTCTGCGCTAATAAATGTAGAAGCCGGCATAATTATATTTGCTTATACTTTAGGTTTGGGCAAATTTATGTCACTTATTTCTGCAATGGATACAGGAAGCAGTTTTGAAGGTATGGGTGCATCGCGTGAAGCTTGTTTTACATCAATTGTAGAACCTGCGTTTTTCATGCTTGTTGCATCAATTATGGCGTTAACCGGAAATTATACATTTGATTCATTAACTCAAATTATGTCAAATGCAGGAAGCTACGGTGTGTTAATTGCATTTTTTGCGGTTGTGGTTTTATTTATTATGGTATTAACTGAAGGTTCAAGAGTTCCTGTTGATGATCCTGCTACTCACCTTGAATTAACTATGATTCACGAGGTTATGATTCTGGATAATTCAGGTAGTGATTTAGCAATTTATACCTGGGCTAACGGTATTAAAATGCTTTTAATTTCATCATTAATTGCAAATATTATTATCCCGTCAAATATTAGTGATTGGATGAGCGTAATTTTATATTTGTTAATTATGTGTTTGATTTCGATTATTATAGGTACTGTTGAATCAGGCATGGCAAGAATCAGAATGTCACACGTTTTTGAATTTATATTTATTATGAGTTCATTAGCGCTGGTTGTTCTTTCTCTTGTTGCTGCAAGGATGTTTGGAGGTTAAGTAAAGATGGAAACAGGATTTATAATTCTTTTTGGATTAACGATGTTATATCTTGCTGCAACAAGCAGAATTATAGCGCATATCAGACTTTTAATTGTTCAGGGTGTGCTGTTGTTTTTGATTTGCTGCTGCGGGTTTGAACATCATAACTGGCTTAATATAGCGTTTTTAACTGTGGAAACTTTAATTGTAAAATCAATTGTTATTCCGTGGTTTTTGTATAAGGTTTTGAAAAAGACTCATTCAAACCGTGATGTTGCGGCGAATATTCCGCATTTTTACTGTTTGGTTATTTCAAGCTTGATATTACTTGCAGGATTTTTGGCATCAAATTATCTGGTGTCTTCTGTGAAAATGATTTCTCCGATTTATTTCGGGGTGTCTGCTGCAGTTATTATTATAAGCTTGTGGTTGATTACAATTAAACATAAAATTATTTCTAACGTAATTGAATTTATTACAATGGAGAATGGAATTTTTCTTTTGTCACTGTCTGTAGCAAAAGAAATGCCGATGCTTGTAAATTTAGGTGTGTTACTTGATGTATTTATTGCGGTGTATATCTTAGGATTGTTCGTCAATGAAATTAACAAAGAGTTTAATGACCTTGAAGTTTCACATTTATCAGATTTAAAGGACTATGAATACAATGATTAATACGATTTTAATTTTCCCGATAATTGCATGTATACTCGTGCTTATAATAAAAAATAAAACTTTTAATACCTGGATGGTAAATTTATATGCAGTTTTGCATTTTGTAATTACTGTACTTTTGGCATCAGGTCACGGTGCAAAAAACGGTATACCATATTTTGCTGTAGATAATACTAATATGATATTTCTGATTGTTTTATCTGTAGTCTTTTTAATGGTTGCAATTTATAACACCGGATATGTTAAAAATTTGGACGTTCCGGATAGAAGAATAAGTCATTATTCATTTATGATTCTGGTGTTTGTTCTATCAATGACAGGAACCTTATTGAGTACAGATTTAGGTTTGGCGTGGGTTCTTATTGAAGCTACAACTCTATCAAGTGCTTATTTAATTTATTTTAATAAAACAAAACACTCAATTGAAGCGGCTTGGAAATATGTATTTATTTGCTCAATTGGTATTGCGCTTGCTTTTGTTGGTATAATTTTATTAAATGTGTCATCAGGTGCGGTTAATTCAATGAATTTTGCTCAGCTTTATGAGCACGCTTCCGGATTTGATTTAGCGTGGTTAAAGTTAGCATTTGTATTTATGCTTTTCGGGTTTGGCGCAAAGATGGGTCTTGCACCTATTCATTTCTGGCTTCCGGATGCGCACTCAGAAGCACCTTCACCGATTTCGGCACTTTTGTCTGCTGCGCTTTTAAACTCTGCATTTTTAGTAATTGTAAGAGTATTTAAAATAATGGAAATCGCAAATTGTACTGATTATGCAAGATTAATGCTTTTTGTAATGGGATTTTTATCATTATTTGTTACAACAGTTTTCGTTTATCATATTAAAAATTACAAAAGAATGCTTGCATATTCATCAATTGAAAATATGGGAATTTTAGCAATCGGAATGGCTTTAGGACCTGTGGCATATTATGCTGTAGTTCTTCATTTAATTGGTCATTCTCTTGCAAAAGCATCATTCTTCCTGACATCAGGTAATATTTTGGAATTATTTGACTCAAAAAGAATCAAATCTGTAAGCGGAATAGTTAATGCTGACGGTAAAACAGGATGGTTATGGGCAGCATCATTTTTAGCAATCTGCGCTTTCCCGACATCTGTTTTATTTATCAGTGAATTTTTGATTATCAAAGCAATGATTCTTCAAAAACATTATGTTCTATGTGTTTTATTTGTGCTTCTTTTAACAATAATTCTATTTGGTATTGGCAGAGTTGTTATAAAAATGACTTTTGGCGAATTGAGTGAAGATAAAGCAAAACTTATTGAAGAAAATAAGAAAAAAGTTTCATTATGGATGTATGTTCCGCAGGTTATTATGCTTGTAATCGTTTTTGTAATGGGTATTTACATTCCTGATTACTTAAACGATATTATCAAACTTGCTGTCGGAGCATTTTAGAATAAGGAAAAAATTATGGCAAACTGGATTAAAATAAAAAATAATGTAAAAGTTGATTTAGGAAAGATTCCTATTATTTCTGTAAATAATTTAAGAGATGAAGTAAAAAGTATTGGCAAACGTCCTGTCGGATTTTTCGGTAAGGACTGGGGATTCGGATGTGTAAGATTATTTATAGTCTTAGCTGATGATGCAAATTCTGAATTTTTCTTATCATCTGTTGTATTTAGCGGTAATGATAAATCTTATGAATCATTAACACAGGATATTCCTGCATTTCATATATTTGAAAGAGAATTTTACGAACAGTTCGGGATTGAACCGTTGAATCACCCTTGGCTTAAACCTGTAAGAATCAATCAGGACAAGTATCCGTTTTTTGAAATGACAGGTGAAGAGGTTCACCAGGTTGCAGTTGGACCGATTCACGCAGGTGTAATTGAGCCTGGTCACTTTAGATTTATGTGCAACGGTGAAAGCGTTTACCACCTTGAAATCATGCTTGGTTATCAGCACCGCGGAATCGAAGAAATGATGCTGAAAAATCCTTCAAACCAATTAGCGGAATCAATTAACGGTGATAGCGTAATAGCTTATAATACAGCTTATTCTCAAACAATGGAAGCTTTAAAAGGTATTGAAATTTCAAATAAAGCGCAGCTAATCAGAAAAGCTGCACTGGAAATGGAAAGAGCTGCAATTCATATCGGTGATATGGGCGCAATTGCAGGTGATATTGCTTATTTAATGGGCGCATCAGTATTTGGCGCGACAAGAACTCTTGTTATTAATACTATGCTTGAAATTTGCGGAAGTCGTTTCGGGCGTGGGCTTGTAACAGTCGGCGGTGTGAATTATGATATTCCGGATGATGTTCTTAATCGGGCTTTGGAAACATTAAACAAAGTTTCAAAAGATGTTGACAGAATGACAAATACTATGCTTAAAAATTCTACAGTAATGTCAAGACTTGAAAAAACCGGTACAGTAAGTACAGAAAAAGCGGCAGAAATCGGACTTGTCGGAATGGCTGCCCGCGCATCAGGTGTTGAACTTGATTCACGTTTTGACTATCCGGATAAATGGATGTCAGAACTTGGCTTTGAGCGTAAACCGTTTAAAGGTATCGGTGACGTTAATTCAAGGTTCAAACTTCGCTATAAAGAGGTTAAAGAATCTATTTCAATGGTTAAAAAGATTTTGGCTAAATTAAAAGATTACAAAGATGAACCTATTATCGCAGAAGGTGTTAATAACAAGCTTTCATCTGATTCTTTTGTAATTTCAGTAGTTGAAGGATGGAGAGGCGAAATCGTTCATATTGCAATGACAGATATTAATAGAAAAATTTCTAAATACAAAATTAAAGATCCGTCATTTAATAACTGGTACGGTTTAGGGTTGGCTGTCCGCAACAACGGAATTTCAGACTTTCCGCTTTGTAATAAAAGTTTTAATTTGTCTTATTCAGGAAACGATTTATAAGGAAAATAATTATGTTTGATACGTTAAAATCAAGAATTTATCAAGGAAAACAATATATTAAAGATATCGAAAACGCTCCGATGAGAGAACAATTTAGAGGCTTCCCTCAGTTATGTGCTCAAGCTGATACTACCTGTTTAGAAGGTGTTTGTCCGACAGGTGCACTCAACTTAAACCCGTTATCAATTGATATGGGAAAATGTACCTTCTGCGGCGCGTGTGGGGTAAATGGCGGTAATGTTGGTTGCGAAGCTGTCAAATTTACTAACGGATATAAATTAACATCTACTTGTCGGGAAAAGCTTATTGTTACACCTGAAACCAATTACGAAGAATACGTAAAATCTGCGATTGAAACAAAAGAAGAAATAGTTAAGATGTTTGGACATTCATTAAAACTTCGTCAGGTGTCTGCAGCGGGTTGTAACGGTTGTGAGATGGAACTTAACGCCTGTTCTAATGTTAACTTTGATATGGGAAGATTCGGGATTGATTTTGTGGCATCTCCTCGACATGCAGATGGGATTGTAATCACTGGCCCAATTTCAGAAAATATGGCTTACGCGCTTGAAGATTGCTACAAATCTGTACCTGACCCAAAAATTGTTATTCTTTGCGGAGCTTGCGCAATTTCAGGCGGAGTTTTTCAGGGAAGTACAAAATTAAATCGTGAATTTTTAGAAAAATATCCGGTTGATTTATATATTCCGGGCTGTCCTGTTCACCCGTTAACCTTTATCAACGGAGTTCTCGGATTTATTAAAGGACGAAAATAATAAGTTTAGAATCTTAAAAAACTGCCTCGTTTAGTACGGGGCAGTTTTATATTATTCTGTTTACTCTTTAAATTTTTCCAAAAATGCGTTATTATATTAATATAGAGCAGTTTATAGAAAGAAGTCAGAAGATGAAATCAGTAAAAGAAGTTGCTACAGAATCCAAAATTGAAGGCAGATTGAAAAACTACCCGCAATGTCTTGCATTAGTGAAATATCTTTTCGCAGATCCTGAATTGCAGGAAATGCAGGAATATGCCAATAATGTTTCAATCAGACGTCTTGGTTATAACGATCACGGACCTGTGCATATGCGGCAGGTAATTAATAACGCTATAAAAATGCTTAATATCCTGCACGAATTTGAGATAAAAACTTCGCTTGAACAAGAAGAAATGGGTTCATTTGAAGATAGTATGTGCGCAATAATTTTAGCAGGTATGATGCATGATCTTGGTATGGCTATCGGTCGTCAGGGACATGAAGAAATGTCTGCACTTCTGGCTCAGCCGATTATTGAGCGTGCGCTTATGACATTGTTCCCGAATGATTTGCATAAACGCGTTATTATAAAATCCGTTGCAACAGAAGCAATTGTTGGTCATATGTCTTCGCGCAAAATCCATTCAATCGAAGCCGGTGTTTTGCTTATCGCTGACGGGTGTGACATGACAAAAGGCAGAGCCCGTATTCCAATGTCTATAAATACAACACCGAGGGTTGGTGATATTCACAAGTATTCCGCTAATGCTATAAATAGAATTTCAATCCATAAAGGTGAGCGTAAACCTATCAAAATAGATATCGAAATGTCCGGTGATGTCGGATTTTTCCAAATCGAAGAAGTGTTACTTCAAAAAATCGAAGCAAGCCCTGCAAAACAATTTGTCGAACTATACGCAGGTGTTGTTGGCGAAGATAGAAAGTGTTATCTGTAAAACTTGACAAAACTATAAAAATAGTAAATAATATGCATATAGGGGCAAGCCCTAAAGAAATGCTACTTCCTTAGGACGTGACTTAGTACCCTATGATTAACTTAAAAGTAATTTTAATGCTATTGCAAGCATACTTAATGCTAGTGATAGCATTATTATTTTGTCAATCATAGTTTTACCCTCCTTTCTCCACCGATTTCTTAGTAAAATTCGTGTGTGGGATTGGCAGGTTTGTGGTATTATCCTATATTTATTTTAAATGAATTTGTATTTCTTGTCAAAATACTTAATAATATTTCTGTTTTTAATACTCCCGTTGTGGCGGATGAGAACTTGCGAACTTTTTCATAAGCTTTTGAAAAAGGAGTAATTATGTCTGATAAAAATAAAAAAATCTTAATTGTTACAACAAATTATCGCGGAGATGAGAATTTGGATATTAAAGAAACAGGTGTTTGGCTTGAGGAATTTGCTGTGCCGTATCTTGTTTTCAAAGATACCGGATATGAAATTACAGTTGCAAGCCCTATGGGCGGGTTGTCGCCTGTTGATGAAAATAGTATGTCCTGCTCAAATCCGATGGAATGGGATGAATGTATTAAGATTTTACGTGAGACAACAAGACTTTCGGAAGTAGATTACAAAAATTATGACGCTTTATTTTTGCCGGGCGGACATGGTCCAATGTTTGATTTGGCACAGGATTTACTATTAAAAGAAATTGTTGAATATTTCTATGAAAATGATAAAGTTTTAAGCGCAGTTTGTCATGGACCTGCAGGGTTTGTTCAAGCGCAGGACAAGCACGGAGAACCTGTTGTAAAAGGCAAAAAAATCACATCATTTACGAATAAAGAAGAACATATCATGAAACTTGACGAGGCTGTACCGTTTTTACTTGAAACAAAATTAAGAGAGCTTGGCGCAAGGTTTGAAGATTCTATTCCGTGGTCTGAGCACGTTTGTGTTGACGGTAAAATTATTACAGGTCAGAATCCTCGTTCTTCACTTCTTCTGGCTGAAAAAGTCGTGGATGCCCTTTGATTTGAGATAAAATAACTGCGCTAATCATAAACAGACAGCCAAATATTTCTTTTAGACTCATTGATTCGTGCAGTATAATACTGCCTCCGATTACTGCAAAAACAGATTCAAGACAGAGAATAAGCGATGCCACTGTCGGGGTTGAATATTTTTGCCCGAAAATTTGAAGGGTATAAGCGACCCCGCAGGTTAGGATTCCGGCATATAAAATCGGGATTCTGCAATCTATAAATCCTTGCAGGTGTGGAGTTTCAAACAAAAGCATAAAAGGTATTGAAAGAATTCCGACAACAAAAAACTGCAGGCAAGAAATTTTTGCAGCATCAACTTTTTTAGAAAAGTAATTAACTACAATTATGTGTACACCGTAGAAAAATGCTGCAATAAGTAATAAAATATCGTAAAAATCTACACTCGTGCCTGCCGCACTACTGAAGCATAACAGGTAAAGTCCGATTAAAGCAATTCCGACACTAATTTTTGTGTTCAGTAAAAGTTTTTCTCCAAAGAATTTTAAAATAATCGGCACAAAAATTATATATAGTGCAGAAATAAATCCTGCTTTTCCGGCACTGGCATGCAGCATACTATATTGTTGAATTGACATTGCTGTAAACAGTGCAAGCCCGCAAGAAATTCCTGCGCGTGTTAATATTAAATGTTGATGGTGTTTGTGTTTTGGTGTCCTTTTATCTTCTTTTAAAAATTTAGCGATAAAAATAAAAGGTATTAAACTAATTCCGCCTAATATACTTCTTGCAAAATTAAAGCTGAAAGGGCCGACAAATTCCATTCCTGCTTTTTGTGCAACAAAAGACAAACCCCAGATTAGGGCTGTGATAAATAATGCAAAATTTGACAAAACCTTTTTATCCATATGTTATATTATAGTAAATTTTATATTATAATCAATACGAGAAAGGGTAAGATTTTATGAACGATTACAAATATTATATAGATAACGGAATTTATGATTTTCAGCGAGGAGAGCTTGAGTGTGCGCTTGAAAATATAAATAAGTCTTTAGAACTTAAAAATGATTGGGAAATACCTTACTTTTACAGGGCTGTGGTTCATCAAGCGCTTGAAAATTTTGATGAAGCAATGCTTGATTATACAAAAGCGCTTCAATTAAATCCGAAAATGACTGATGCTTATTATAACCGTGCAAAGATAATTTTATCAAGAAAAGACATTGAAAATCCTGATATTCAAAAAGCTGTTGCAGATTTAGAAAAAGCATTAGAGCTTGACGGGAATTTTGTTGATGCGCTTTTTGGTATGGCTGCGGCTCAAAAAAAACTTGGAAATTACCACAAATCTTTGGAATATTTGGAAAGACTCTTGCAAATAGAACCTGATGCAATTCATGCAAAAGCTTTGAAAAAACTTATTTTGCAAAAGTATATTGTATAGATTTTAAAAGCGG
>CASLVD010000054.1 GCA_949398305.1 uncultured Candidatus Melainabacteria bacterium
AAAACGAGCCTGTGATGCACTCATGCCCATAATGTAATCCTTTCGTTCTGAGTTTTATTACTTTTATAAACGGCTTGATGTTTGTATTTCTTTAATAATAAAGATATTTATGTTAAGATATGTAACTTTGATAAAGTGGAATTATTATTAAAAAATATTTTTATCTACTTGTTTTATATATTTAGTATAAAGAATGAAAGGTATGAAAATGTATACAGATCGTGAAAAAGAAATTATATTTTATTTGAATAAAAATTGTGAAAATTCCGAAATTACAATGAATTTAGGAATTAGTAAACATACATTGAAAGCTCATATATCATCAATTGTAAGAAAAATGAAAAAATCTAAATTGACTCTTGAAAAATAAAAAAAATGAGGTTACAATAAGGATTACAGTACATTAACAACACTAAAAACATTCAAGGGGACGTTTTGGATTAGACAGGATGTTTGGTGAAAATAGATTGCGTGTCCGTGCGCTGTTCACGGTTATCAACGAGCAAAACAAATTAAATGCTAAAAATGATAATGTAATCGAAGGCATTTTCGGCGAAGCAAGAACTTCTGCTTTAGCTGCTTAGTCTTTTGATGAATAGCTACTCGTAAATCCCATCTTGCCGGATTTATGGGTCAATTATGCAAGATGCAGTGCAGTGATTGGCAGTAACTGTATTAAGATAACTGTCAAAGGTTTAGAGTTTCCTTTAAATAAAACCTAGGGTTAATTTGTCGGGTTTTGATATTTTCCTGAATTAATCGAGAAAATAAATATCTACACACGTAGAGGTTTATTTTGATCCATTTTGGACGTGGGTTCGACTCCCACCGTCTCCAGTTTTTTTCAAGTAGGACAACTGTTTGTCCGCAAATTTTACAAATAATGCCCGCAAATAGCGGGCTTTTTGAAATTTTAGAGATATAACCTAACAGGACTTTTGTGATGGGAGTTTTGTAGAAAAAGTGCCGAGTTTAGGGCAAATGAGGCTAATATATAGTGTTGATATTAGAGGGACAATTTTTGCACTTTTATCCCTTTTCTTGCACTATTTTGCACTCACTTTTTGGTTTTAGTCTTTAGACATGGCTTAAAGGCTTGATATATTTGAATATTTACCCCGTGCAACTTTGTGCAACAAAGTGCAAAAATATTTTATCTTCCAGTTTGATATGTGTCGAAATATCTCTGAGATTGAGATTTAGGACTTGATGTTTCTGCGAAACAGAGCAATTAATGTGTATGCAAAGGAAACATACACATGGTAGAATTTACACCTGAAAAATCAAAACAAATAGCACTTGCAAGATTAAATATAGTTCATAAATGGCTTGAGTTTAGGAAGAAATCTCAAAACAAACTCCAAGCTGACTACGATTTTGTCAAATTGCATAATACTTCAAACTCCCACTTATTTGAGATTTTAGGTAAAATCTCTCGTGGAAGTTTACATCGTTGGTACTCAATGCTCAACGGTGCAGAAGATTATACAAAACTTTTACCTCAATACAAATATGCAACTGTACGAGAATATCGTACAGTTCTGAATGATGAAGAAATAAAAATCTTTATGAGTTTACTTTTGCATCCAAATAGATTATCAATTGGAAAAGCAATTGCACTTACTAAATACAAATTGCATGAGCAAGGGCAAAGTTTTATCCCCGCTGATATTACATTTAGACGTTATGCAAAATGGTTTAAAGATAATAATTATGATAAATGGATTCTCGCTCGTGACGGAGAAAAGGCTTTATCAGACAAAGTTGAACCATATATAAAACGTGATGCAAGTTTGCTTGAAGTCGGAGACATTCTTGTGGCCGATGGTCATAAATTAGCGTTTCAAGTAATAAATCCGTTTACAGGAAAACCTTGTAGAGCAACATTAGTTGGTTTCTTGGATTGGAAATCAACTGCTTTGGTCGGTTATGAAATTATGCTTGAAGAAAACACGCAATGTATAGCTTCGGCTCTCAGGAACGCAATAATAAATCTCGATATGATTCCGAAAGTTATCTATCAAGATAACGGCAGAGCTTTTAGAGCTAAATATTTTATTGACGACAGAGGGTTTACAGAATTAGGGTTTCAGGGGTTGTATTCAAAACTTGGAATAGAAACCATTTTTGCTCGTCCGTATAACGCAAGAGCAAAAGTTATTGAAAGATTTTTTAAAGAATTTCAAGAAGGTTTTGAAAAGTTATTGCCAAGTTATATAGGTTCGTCAATAAATAATAAACCTGCCTATATGATGCGAAATGAAAAATTTCACAAAAACCTTCATAACGAATACATTCCGACAATTGAAGAAACAATAAAAATGATTGATATGTGGTTGAGTTTTAAGAACTCGCAGCCTTGTCCGAATGTTCCTGATAAAACAATTACAGACGTTTTAGAGTGCCGCAAAAAACAAAATATTGATATTAATATGCTTGATGATTTGATGCTTGCTACAGAAGTTAAAATAATTCAGCGAAACGGAATTAGGTTCTTAAATTGTGACTATTTTGATGAAAGATTATACGGTTTTAAAAGCAAAGTTTTAATTAAATATAATCTTTTTGACCTTACAAGTATTAAAGTTTACACCCCAAAAGGCGAATATTTATGCACTGCTGAAAGAGTGACTGAAACTCATCCGATGGCAAAATTATTAGGTGATGTAAAAGATTATGAGGATTACAAGCAAAAACTTGTGCGTCTGCGAAAGTTAAAAAAGAAAACTATTGAGTCGGTTAAAAAATATCTGGAAGTAGAAGATATAAAATTGCTTGAAACTTCTGAAGAAAAATTTACCCCTGTTCAACCTGTGTTTAATACCTGTTTAAATGGTGTTCAAAAGATGTTTAAAAATAACTCAGAAAAATATGAATATTTAGTTGCGAATGATCCAAATAATTCTTGGATAACAGAATTTAAAAAGACAAAGGAGTATAAGTTGCTTTATGAATAAAGTATTCGTAAAAACTCAGAATGTGAAAAACTTTATAGGATTAGTCGAAAACCTAATCAACAAACCAAAGAATATCCCCAAAATGGGATTAGTTTATGGCGAACCCGGACTTGGGAAGTCGCAGGCTGCTTTGTGGCTTGCTTGTAAATATGACGGCATTTATTTAAGAGCATCAAATCTTATGACAGGCAGGTGGCTATTGGAAGAAATGGTCAAAGAACTTGATGAAATCCCAAGGTTTTTAAGTTCAGATAATTATAACGTTGTAGTTAAAAAGCTAAAACAAAATCCACAAATAATTTTTATTGATGAAATTGATTACCTTATGAATAACTACAAATCAATTGAAACATTAAGGGATATTCACGATGAAACAGGTTGTTCAATTATCTTTATCGGTATGGGGTTAGCACATAGAAAGCTCGAAAGATACAAGCATTTATATGATAGGTTTTCGGAAGTATTAAAGTTTGAGACTTTTGGGGTAAATGATCTATCACAAATTATAAACCAACTATCTGAAATCCCATTTACACCCGATGCAATAGAATACATTCATTCAAAATTTAACAGATTTCGGCAAATTGTTCAGTTAATAAATCAAATGGAAAATTTTGCCAAAGAAAATAATTTAACCGAAATTACAGAAGAAATAATGGAGCAGATTGTATGAACATAGAAAAACTAGCAAAACATTTAAAGGAATTTACCCTTGATGAAATTGAAATGATTGTGGAATGTGATTGTAAACCAGAGCTTGAATACCTTTTCAACGAGGGTAAAATAGCCTTTGAACAAGGTTTGTATAAATATGTTGAAAAGGTTGAGAAAACTTTTAGTTTATTTAAAAAACCTGAATTAAAAGATGAAAAAATCTTGTTTAAAGATATGGCAACACATTATATTACCAGTCGGAGTTTAAGCAAAAATACATTAAAAGGTTATAAATCGTTGCTAAAATATAATCTGCTACTGTATTTTGGCGAAAGATATTTAAATGAAATCAGTTACGAAATGATTGTTGATTTTATGCAAAGAATGAAAGAACGATATCGCCCCAAAACAGCAAGTAATGCCGTGACTTTGCTTGGAAGTATTCTTAAATCAGCCTTCCTAGAAGGGTATATAAAAACAAATCCGTATTATGGTGTAAAGAACTCAAAATGCAAATAAGGAAAATAATATGACTAAATACAATCAACTACCACAAGTTGAACATATGTATATTTATGAGAGAAAATCTCTAGCTGAAATTGGCGCGCTATTTGGACTTTCCAGAAGAATTCTATTTTATTGGAAAAAGAAATACAACTGGGATAAAAAACGATTCGAGATGGACTATGAGAAAGAAAATTTCAGCAAAGAATTATTGGAGTTTGCTAGAAAAATTATGAATAAAGTTTCTAAGGATATTGATAATAATCAAAAAACTCCACCTCCGGAAATTTATTCATTAATAAATATTCTTAAAAACATTCCACTTATTAATCAATATACAAATTCAATAAAATCTGATAAAAAGCCTAATAAAAAAGAGTTTCTTTCAGAAGAAAATTTGAAATTTATTGAAAGAGAATTTTTGGGGATAATTTAAATTTTATATTCAGATATAAAATATACGAAAATTTAAATTTATGCTATTTTGATTACAGGAGCTAATTATGTTATTAATTCATAAAGATTCAGAAGAAAACCAAGAAGTATCTCTTCAAGCAGAGAAAAAGTCCTTTTCTATTTTTTATTGGATTATTGCTGTTTTTATAATTTTAGGTATTTACAACTCTATTGAAAATAAATCATTAGAAACCCCTAAAGATATAAATAATATTGACTGTGTAGCATATAAAGGCTTATGTATTGCAAATTATGACATCAAGTACACTCCAGTTCGTGATAATACTAATTATTATAACGGTTGGCTAGGGACAAACACAGCTTGTAAAGATTGGGGAGGTAGACTTCCCTATAAAAACGAATTGGTTCTATTAAAAGAAGCTTTTTTATCAGGAGTAATTAATAGAAGTAAAAATACCCTATACTACCTGTCGAGTACACCGTATGGATTTGAACAAGCTTATGCATTAAATATGCTTGATTTAACATACAATAGTTCTATAACAACAGTAAACCAACGCTTAAAACCTGTAATAACTCCCGTTGGACCTGTCGAACAAAGTTTAGACAAATATGACTATGCTGCTAGATGTATTAAAAATATAGATAACTAGTTATATTATCATTCAAAATATTTTTCATGTTCTATAAAATATACATTTAATGAATCAGCATCTCTTCTTAAACTTTTTATAACTGGCGCTAGATTATAGCATTCTTCAATCTCGGGCTGATTTGCTACAAAATAATCGACTACAACTGTTGTATTGTAAATATTTTCAGCAAACTTACTTAATTTTTTAAAATCCTTTGATGTAATATTTAGCCTGTCTTTTTCCATATCTAAAACCTCCTTTGCACGAACAACATTAGTGCGAAAGAAAAATAAAAGCAGAGAAGTTTTACAAATAGATACAATTTAAGGCCATGTTTAGTGGTTTGTTTGTTATAAAATTATACTAGTTATAGCCTCTACAAAAAGGAGTATAAACATGAAATTTAATATTACAAAACAACTAGAGCCTCTAGATATTAGATTACAAGACATTTTGCTAGATCCTAATAATCCAAGATTTGCAGAAATTGATTCTACAGAAGGAAAAATTAATGAATCAAGATACGATGAAGAAAGAATTAAAGAGAATACTTATAGAAAAATGAAACAGAATTTTGATGTTGATGTTTTAGCCAACGCAATAAAGGAATTAGGTTTCTTACCTCTTGATAAAATAATCGTAAGAAAATGGAATTTTGCAGATAATAAGTATGTAGTTATAGAAGGCAATAGAAGAATTGCTGCGTTGAAATCTATATTGGAACAACATGCAAATGGGACACTTGACTTAACACAAGAACAAATAGATAACTATACAAAGCTTAATGTTTTATTATTAAAAGATAGTAATGAAACTTCTTTGTTAAATATTTTAATTCCAGGATTACGTCATGTCTCTGGGATAAAAGATTGGGGGCCATATCAAAAAGCTAAGCTTTTATGTACATTAAGAGATGAAGAAAAGTTGGCGCCACAACAAGCTGCAGAATCTATAGGACTAAGTGTTCAAAAAGCTAATAATTTATATAGATCATACAAAGCGTTTATGCAAATGTGTGAAGATGAAGAGTATGGTGAAAGTATAAATGCAAGAATGTTCAGCTTTGCCGAAGAAACAATTAAAAAGAAAAGTTTAAAAGACTGGTTAGGATGGGACGATAAAAATAAAGAAATAACTAATAAAGAAAATCTTACAACCTTATTAAGTCTTTTTATTTCCAATGATGATGACTCTGAACCTAAAATAACAAGTGCTATACAAATTAGAGATTTTGCAAAAATAATCGAAACAAATGATTCTAAAATTATAAATTTCTTTTTGTCCCAAGGAGGAACATTAATGTCAACATTAGCAAAAATCGATGTTTCAAATACAAAGATACAGTGGAAAGACCGAATTCTTGATTGCATAGAAGTATTAGGAGATTTATCTCAAGATACACTATTGAACATGCAAAAAGATGATTTAACAGCACTTGAAACACTAAAAGATAAGATAGATAAAACTATAGAAACTATTCAAAAATTGAGCTAGTGATGGGGAACAAAATTAAAAAACCTGCTATTGATAAAATTTATAAAATGATGCTGTCAAGTGCCTCAAAAGGCTATTTTATAGACATTGCTCGTATTGCTATTAGTAAATACTGTACAGATTTAAGTGAAGATGAAATCAATGAACATTTAGAATCCTGTAAAGAAAATTTAGATGCATACATCCAAAATAGTCCTGATGTTAATAAAAAATTTAAAATAATACATGATGACCCTTTGTCATTGCAGATTTATAGAAATGATGAATATAAAATACTTAAAAAGTTTAAGAAATTAGATGGTACGAAATTTGAAGAAATTGTTGGAATTTTATTTCAAAGAACAGGATTCAAAAATATAAACATTAATAGAAATGGAATAGGAAATGATTCTTTATGCATTGATATAGAAGCTGAATACTTAGCTCCTATTTTTTCTTGTTTTTTATATGGACAAGCAAAATGGAAAAAAGACGAAAAAACTCAAATAAATTTAAATGACCTAAAAATGTTTATGGGTGGGGTTTCACATGCTATTTATAACCAATCTATGAGTAAAGGAAAATTTTGTGCTAATTCATTGGTTTACATAACGTCTACTTTATTTTCAAAAGATGCACTAGAATTTGCAAAGACTATGGGGATAATTTGCATAGATGGACTTATGCTAGCAGAAATGATAATTAAATATAAATTAACAAAACAATTATACGACCTTATAAATTAAATATTTAATTATATTATTTTCTAAATCTTGAATATTATAAACAGTTTCTAAAACATCAAAAGTTTCTTCAAGATTATGTCTTGCGCTATTCCAACCACAACCATCAGTAAACCATACAAAAGTTACACCTTTTACTGTTGCGACTTCCTGCGCTAATGTTTTATAACTTCTTGCAGTTTCGTTTAGTTTAGAACCACCACTAGCATAAAAATTAGTTTCAATTACATAAATCTGATTATCGGTTTTAATTACAAAATCAAAGCGTTTTTCCATTTTGCCTTGATTTGAAATTGCAGATAAATTAACATTCCATTTTTCTTCTATTTCGTGGATGTACATTTCTTTGAAATAGTTAATGTCCTTCTGATAACCTGCTTTTTGAATATATTCTTCAACAAGATTTTCCATTAAATGACCACCACGATTCTTTCTACCGTTAGAATCAAGTCCTGTTTCAACTCCAGTTGCATAATCTACCAAGTTGCTGACAATATGATTTTCAAGAAGGTCAAACAACTTTGTTTTACGCATAAACATCTTATATTCATCAATACTGTAATTACGCTTATTGAAAGAAAAATTATACTCGCCATCGGCATCAGTTACAGAAATTTCATTTGCTCTAACAGCTAAAAGTAACGGAATGCATTTTAAAGTTTCAGGATATTTAATGATTATATCCTCAAAATCTTTTTCAATATTTTTTGAGCCTAATAAAGTATTTAAAATGTTTAATTCAACTTTTAAACTATCAACATTTCTGTTAACTTTGTCGAAATCCACATAATAACAATAATCGGCGATGCAAGGTCTAAAAGTTGATAACCATTCCTTAAAATCTCTTTTCATATATATTCTCCTGTATATTTTTATGATAGCATGAGCATGCAAATTTTTTTGGATTTGTTAAGAAGGAGTATGTATGGTTAATGCGAATAAAATAGTGAAGTTCTTTCCCAATTCTGGAACGAGAAACGAAGTCAGAGGAAGAATTATTACAGAATTTTTAAAAGAGTTACCTGGAACTGGTAATGGTGAAAATCAATCAAAATACCTTTATTTTGTTGAAACTTTAAAGGACGGAAATAGAATATATCTGGAAAGACCAGCAAATCTGCATAATGGTTTTGACTTCCTAATAAATGTTGAAAATATAAACTTTTCAACTACAAATCGCATAAAATATAACCCTTCTCATGATAATATTTTTAACGATTTAAAAGCTAAAAAGACAGAATCTCAAGAAAAATATAAAAAGTTATATAAACTTATAGAGGATGTCTACAATTGCAAGGAAATTGAGGATACAAACTTACAATTTAATTCGGGATATCCTGTAGATTTAATATTAAAAGTTGCTAAGTGGTTTTTTATTGAACAAGATATTCGCTATTGGAACTATTCAGGTAGAGCAATGTTTATGTCAGGTGTTCCAAAGCCTTAATAATTACGAACTAAAACTTCAGTAATTTTACCTCTACCATCTGCATTTGCATTTATCTGACGAGAAGCAAAAACTTTCTTAATATTGTAATTTTCGTACAAATCATTTACTAACTTTGTATCAGAATTTGAAAGTAAGAAATTTACTCCCATTGTATCTAGCTCGTCACAAACATCTCTGAGCTTAAACTGCATATCTATATCAAAGCCTTCTTTTGTATATGATGTAAAACTTGAAGTTTCACTCAATGGAACATAAGGTGGATCAAAATACACAAAGTCGCCTTTTGTAACCTTTTTCAAAATTTCTGAAAAATCTGCATGTTTGATTTCGATTCCTTGCAATAAATTTGAACAATTTATCAAATTATTTTCATCTAAAATTCTTGGATTTTTGTAATGTCCAAATGGAACATTAAATTCCCCTTTAGAATTAACTCGATACATTCCATTAAAACAAGTTCTATTTAAATATATAAATCTGCTAGCTTTTTGTACATCAGACCAGTTTTGATATTCTTCCGTACGGTCAATGTTACGGATTTCCATAAAATATTCTTTTGATATATCGTGCTTTTGTAAATCATAAATTAGTTCGTCAACTTCATCTCTAACAACCTGATATAAGTTAATTAACTCTTCATTCATATCAGAAATGTAAGCATTATCTGGTTGGAGTTCAAAAAACAATGCACCACCACCAATAAAAGGTTCAAAGTATCTATTGTAGGTTTTTGGCATATTTTTTAGCAATTCAAACATAAGCTGACGTTTCCCGCCAACCCATTTAACAATAGGATAAGTTTCTTCTTTTAGTTTTTCTAAAACTACTGCCATTGCGTTTCCTTATTTATGAATTCTTCCTCAAACCTTTTAACTGAAAGTTCTAAATATTCTTTCTCTAAATCTATTCCGATGAATTTTCTTCCAAGTTTTAATGCCATTATACCAGTAGTTGAGCTACCTGTAAACGGGTCCAAAATCAAATCCCCTTTGTTAGTAGAGGCAAGGATTATCCGCCTTAACAATTCTAAAGGTTTCTGTGTCGGGTGTTTGCCATATGTTTTTTCGTAAGATTTTGGAGTGTCAATTTGCCAAACCGAACGCATTTGTTTGTTTGGTTTTTTGATTTCATCATCAAGCCAATCACCATTTTTCATGGCTTCATAATTAAATACATGCTTGCCTTTCGGATCTTTTCTCGCCCAAATCAAAGTTTCATGACTTGCCGTAAAGTATCTGCAACTCATATTGGGTGAAGCATTTGGTTTAAACCAACAAATGTCATTTAAGATTTTAAAACCTGTTTTTTGTAAAGCAAAACCACAAGCATAAATTGAGTGATATGTTCCCGAAATCCAGATTGTTCCATTTGGTTTTAAAACTCTATGACAAGCATTAATCCATTTTTGATGAAATGCAAAATCTTCATCTAACCCTTTGCTTTCATCCCATTTGCCCTTATTAACACAAACAACTTTTCCTGCTTGGCAACTTATTCCGCCATTAGATAACATATAAGGCGGATCAGCAAAAATCATATCAACTGATTCCGGCGAAGCTTTCTCCAAAATCTCAATACAATCACCTAGATATAACTGTATGTCCCCTTTTTCATAATATTGTTGCATGAGTTAATTATATTATAAAAAAGCAAACAAATCTTTGAATATGAAGGTTTGTGTTTTTCTTCTTTCATATTAGAAATTTGATAATGGATAGATTACAAAAATCAAAAAATAAATGTCAAAATAATAATTTACAATAAAACTGCTTGACAAGATAAAGCAATTTTAGTAAAATATTTTACATAATAATTAAGGAGGTCTGCCGTGACAAATATTAAATTTAATATAGATGAAGGAGTGTTAAAGGCTGTTGCAGAAAGTATTTCTGAAGGTATTGGGATTGATTTTATTGATACCAGAAAACAACTAAATACATATACCACAAATAGTTCTCCTACACTGATATGGGACTTAATTAATTCTAACTTAAAGAAGAAACTTGGACAAGATTATGCGTGTTTATATGTTAGCAAGAAAAAAAGGGGAATTTGGGAATTTTTGCTAATTGTAGACAAAAAATCAAAAAAAATTATAACTGTAATGCGTGAAAATAGGTTAAAACAACTAACCAAACATCCATTCAAAAATAAAAAACATTATGCTGCGGCATTGGCATTGTTGTTAAATAGTGGTTTAAGGTCAAGGCAAACAAAACTTATTAACATGCCACTAAATCCTGATGATAATACTTATTTGCAAGAATTATCACAGGATTTATGTTCTGAGATTGAACAAAGCATGATCGCTGAAAGTTTATATTGCATTTTATCTTTCAAAACAGCATCTGGTGTAATAACTTCATATAATGCAAATTATCTAACAAAAAATTTGGAAATTGCAAAAGAAATTCCATTAAATTCTTATATTCCAAAGAAAAATTACGATTCAATTGTTGCAGATATACAAAAATCAGAAGAAATTCAAGATATACCACTTCCATTGAAACCTGCGGCATATGTAAAAAAGCAAGCTAAAGAAGATTCTGAAACAAATGAGTCTCTAGAGATTAAAACCACAGAAGCTGTAAATTCTGTGGAAGATACTGCAAACGGAGATAAATAAAAATGGTAAAAATTTTTAATGGTCAAAGATTAAGGCAAGCACGTTTATATAATGGTTTGTCAATAAATGATTTGGCGGAAATATTAGGTGTTACAAAGCAAGCTATTTCTCAATACGAAACACAAAATGTGACTCCTGAATTTGAAAAAATGCGAATTTTAACTGAAAAATTAAAATTTCCCTCTTCATATTTTTTCCAAAGAGATATTTACGATGTTAATACAAAAACTACATATTTTAGAGCATTGTTGTCAGCTAATAAAAATGCAAGATTGCAACAACAAGTAAAATTAAAACATTTGGCAATAATATATCAAGTATTAAGCAAGTATTTAGAATTCCCAATTTTAAATATACCTAAATTTAAATATGATAATAAACTTGACTTCGAACAAATTGCATTAGAGTTAAGAAATTATTGGAATATTGGCGAAAAACCTATTGATAACATCTCTCATTTACTTGAGAGGAATGGAATAATTGTAGCATCTTATCCTGTAAATCAAAATAATATTGATGCATATAGCCAAAAGATTAAGGTGGAGGGCAATGATAGATACATTATTGTTCTGTCAAATGATAAAAATTTAGCGGCACGAAGTAATTTTGATGCTGCTCATGAATTAGGTCATATTTTATTGCATGATTGGAATATTGATATAGAAGAATTATCAAGAGAAGACTTTAAACAACAAGAAAGGGAAGCTAATTATTTTGCTGCTGCATTTTTATTACCTAAAAATGCATTTTTACGGGATGTTAGTTTATATCCTAGAGATTTAAAATATTATATTGAATTAAAAAAGAAATGGAAAGTTTCTATTTCTGCAATGCTTATCAGGGCAAACCGTTTGGGAGTTCTAACTGATAATCAATATCAATATTTAATGAAACAAATGGCCATAAATAATTGGAGAAAGCGTGAACCGCTTGATAATGTTTTGATAAAGCAAGAGCCAATATTGTTAAATAAATCCATTGAAATTTTAATGCAGAATAATATTTTTAACCCACAGGAATTTATGGACGAATTAGCAGAAAATCAATTATCTATGAAACCTGAAGAAGTAGAAATGTTGCTCAACCTCGATAAAGGAACTTTATCTATTGAACAAGAGCAATATTCAATCGCTTCGATAATTAAGATAAAAGATAAACAACATTAAATTAATCTTGCTACCAATATAAATATAATGAATATACAAAAGATTATGGATAATTTAATATTTAATTATTATGTATTTTTTGAGAAAAAAGGTACTAAATATGAAAATACACCTTTAATTTTTAAAAATAAATTTTACAGTAGTAATCAGATGCATTTGTGGGATGAAGAGCTTACCCCAATTATTAATGTTTTTTGGTATATTCTACAGTTACCACGTGTTGCATTAGATTTATTTGAAAATTCATGTTGTGATTACTTATATTGTCATGATTCACCACATAATATAAAAACTCTACCTTTTTTCTCTGATAATTCATTAAGACAAAATAACATCAATGCTTATATCACAAATCCAACACTAATTATTTGCCCAGATAATATATATGAATATGTAAAAAATATTCCTCAAGCTAAATTATCCAAGCTTGGAATTTGTAAAATTTCAGAACTTAATACTCAACTACTTAATCAGCATTGGAATAGATTAACAACACTAATAATTGATAATAATTATGCAATTTTTAGTCAGCTGAAAAGATTGTTCAATGAGCACCAATTATTAGACATGAATAATAAAGACGTTATTCAAATTTATCAACTTGCAAATCAATTAAATTGTATTGAAGCTTTTTTAAATAAAAGTCAAGAAGAATTAATTAAAAATGTTGTCAAAAAACATACAGATATAATGTATTGCTGTCAAGAATTTTTTAAAAAGAATAATAATGCTTTAGAAAAATATAAAGCATTTCCAATAAAAAAAATTGAACCGAAATTTCCTGTTATTATTTCTCTTCCCGGAACCCCGGATATACAAATAAACAAATATGGTAGAAATACCAGGTTATCGCATTCTGAAAGAAATGTATTAAAACTTATTTCTTTACATCGTTGTGCCGCTAAAAATGGGATATTTATTGATATTTCGCAAAATGATATTATAGCTTATATGTTTAATGAACTTCTGCAACTTGAAGAGCATTGTAGAATATCTAAAAGAACTAATAATAAATTTGTTTGGAGAACCTTGCGAAGAATTGGGCGTTTACTATCAAATTTATTAA
>CASLVD010000055.1 GCA_949398305.1 uncultured Candidatus Melainabacteria bacterium
TCCAGTATTCTTTTTCTTGCCTCGCAAATAAGAAAAAGAATACTTGGTGCAGGGTCTGGGACTGCATAAGTCCCAGTAATATAATTTGTTCATCTTTTATTCCACATTTCTTTGACCGCAAAGAAACGTGGAGCAAAGAAACTCTCTTGCATCGCTTTGTTCACTAATAAATTGTAATACTCAACTAAAAAACACACAACTCACTACGTTCAAACAAGTGTGTTTTTGCTGTTATTTCGTATAACATTTATTATTCACTACGCGGAGCTCGAACCTGTTTTAAGGTTAATGTTTTAATTATATTTACATAATATATTTTATCTACATAAAATTTAATAAATATTTGGTATGGGTTGCAAATATTTGTTTTTCATAATATTATAAACTCAGCCGAAAGTTATAGGCTTTGGTATGCCTGTAATTTTTTAGTTACTACTTTAAACAAAAAGGAGAAGAAAATGCCAAAATTAAAAACTCACAAATCAGCTGCAAAACGTTACAAAGTAACAGCAACTGGTAAAATTATGAAAAGACAAGCAGGTATTGGTCACTTGCTCCAACACAAATCAGCTTCAAGAAAACGCAGAATTTTCAAGATGGTTGGTGTATCTGATTCACACGTAGCACTGGTATCTAAAGAGTTACCATACAAGAAGTATTCAAGATAGGAGCATAGAAAATGAGAATTAAACGTGGCAATGCCGGTGTTAAAAGACACAAAAAAATATTAAAACTTGCTAAAGGCTTTATCGGTGCTAGAAGCAGAATCTTTAAAGTTGCTAATATTGCTGTTATGAAAGCTTTAAAATACGCTTACAGAGACAGACGTACTACAAAACGTAATATGAGAAGATTATGGATTGTAAGAATCAACGCTGCTGTTAGAGAACGCGGTATGAGCTATTCAAGATTTGTTAACGCTTGTAAAAAAGCTAATATCGTTGTTAACAGAAAAATGCTTGCTGACTTAGCAGTTAAAGATCCTGAAGCATTTAATGTAATTTTTGAAACTATTTCTAAATAGTCATAATTTTACAAAGAGTAATTAAAAAGCCGGTTTTGGTGTTTTTCCAAAACCGGCTTTTTCTAAATATATTTTAGTGGCCTTTATACAATTCTTTGAAGTAATCTTGATTAGTTATAGCAAAATATGAACAGGTTGCCCCATTTTCACTACTTGTATTTTGATTAATATTACAATAAACATTAGGGTCAGCGCTATAGGTCGCTGTAGTTCCCGGAGCACCCAGAGGAAGAAGTCCATCATTTGTCAATTCAAATGTAAATAAATCCCAACCCCATCTGTTTGGCATTTTATTTTTACCGTTTATGTCGACAGATATCCAAACGTATCCATTTGCAGGATTTTCAAAAGCTACTAACATACCATTATTTAATACAAAAGCGCCATCATCAAACCTACTTATGTTAGCTTTAGTGTTGCTTGCTTTGCTGTATGCATAATAATTATCTTTTTCATCGTTTACACTTTGTGCTGATTGGTTAATACATACGCTGGCATTTTTACTTTCGGCTGTATAATCACCGCAGTCGATGGCAACCCGGCTGTATTGTTTGAATTTCGGGTGTAATGCTTGACCTGCGGAGTAGCTTGCAGGTTTGATGGAAATATTATCTGCATCCATATCAGTTATAGCTTTTGCTATAAGTGAATATGCGGTATTAAATTGAGCCTGGGCTTCACCGGCTTTGTGACCGTTTACAAGCTGTGGTATAACAAGCGATGCCACAACACCAATTACTGATAGTGCAATCAAAATTTCACCAAGGGTGAATCCAAAACTCTTTTTCATCATATAAAACTTATCCTCGTATATTTTTTTTTATTATAACATATTTTTTATATTACCTCAAGGTTGTAGTAGCAAAATTTAAATTTACGGGTTTTAGAATAAAAAATTAGGAGTAAAATTATGTCTATGAGTATGTCAATAACACCAAGAGAACGAACAAAAGCAATGGCGGCAGGAACCGGTCTTGCTGTTGTCGGAATGAGTGCATATTATTTGCCGGTAAATGAAAACAGGTTTGTAAGAGCAGCGTTTAATGTTGTAGAAGATGAGGCTCGTGATACTGTTGAATTATTGAATGATTCAGCATTGGCAATTTCAAAAGATAAATTAAAACCTGATCAAAAATTGTTTTTATCACAACTGGGTGTAGCTGAAGATATTACCGCAATCAATGCAAAAATTGCAGATTTGAAAAACTCTGTTACCGATAAAAATTTAGTTAAAACTTTGAAACAAGGGTTTGCAGATTCCTTTAAGGATTGTAAAAATTCTGAAATTTTAAGAGATTCTACGGCTGTAAAAGCATTTAAAAGAATTCGTTGGACAAATTTTGCCTGGGGTGCAGGTATCGGTTTTGTGCTCGGTAATGTTTTAAGTAAACTTAGCAACTCCTCAAATCCTCCTTCTCAATTATAATAAAATTCCTTTGTGATATCATAGGATTATGGCCGAACATGATTTCAAATATTATGTGAAAGAATTATTAACAATAGCAGCCCCGATTATTATGGGAAACCTTGGTTTCATCCTGATTGGTATCGGGGATGTTGTGGTTGCCGGAAGACATTCTACTGATACTTTTGCAGCTATTAGTATCGCAACAGCTATTATTAACTGTATTTTAACCTTTGGTATCGGGCTTATTGCAAGTATTTCACCGCTTTTGTCTAATTATCGCGGAGAAAAGAAACCTATAAAAAGATATTTTTATCCTTCAATAAGGTTTTCTATGATACTTGCTGTGATAAATTGTATTTTAATCCTTGCGGCAATTCCTGTGATTCCTCATATGGGGTTTGAACAAAAGCTTGTGCCTGATATCCAAAATTATATGTTTATAACTGCTTTTTCTACATTTGGAGCTTATTTGCATGCTTGTTTGAAAGAGTTTTTACAGGCATTTGAAATTGTAATGTTTCCGAATTTAGTTACTATTTTTTGCGTATTTTTAAATATTGCATTAAATGTAATTTTTGTGTTCGGATTTGGTCCTATCCCTTCACTTGGTGTAATCGGGCTTGCTATTGCAAGTTTCCTTGTCAGATATTTTATGGGAATAGCGCTTTTAATATATTGCTTTATGAACATGAAATTCTCAAATTATCATGAAAAAGGGTATTATAAGGCTTTATTAAGTATAGGAATGCCGATATCACTGGCTGTGCTTGTTGAATTTATTGCGTTCAACAGTGTTGCAATTTTTATGGGCAGAGTTTCAGGAGTTTATGCGGCGGCTCAAAACCTTGTTTGTTCTTTAACAACGGTGTCATTTATGATTCCGTTTGCAATATCAAATGCTATTGCTGTTAAGGTAGGTTTTGCAAATGGTGCCGGTCAGGTAGAAGATTTAAAGAAATATTCATTTGTCGGAGTTTTGTTATCTGTAGGGTTTATGTTTTGCAGTGCGTTGGTATTTTGTTCATTCCCTAAATTTCTTGTAGGGCTTTTTACTGTAGATGATGTACTGTTTAAAATCGCAGTTCCTGTAATTTATATTATATCTATTTTTCAGGTATTTGACGGCCTGCAGGTTGCACTTGCCGGAATTTGTAAGGGGGTAAAACAAACAGATATTGTTTTACTTGCAAATTTCCTTGCTTATTGGTGTGTATCTGTTCCTGTCGGTTATATATTGGCGTTTAAGTATAATTTAAAACTTATCGGTTTTTGGATTGGGTTGTGCTGTGCTGCGATTATTTTATGCGGAATCATGATTTATAAATTGAAAAAATTTGCAGATAACACATACAAAAAACAAGAACTTTAAACAGTTCTTGTTAATGTTTTTTAAGGTAATTGTATATAATAAGCTTATTTTTGTATGGTTTAAAATAAGAAAAATAATAAGGTAAACATACATCCTAAAGATGCAGCACTGAATAAAAACCATGTGTGCATAACAGGGTGTTGGTATGACCAGATTTCCTTAATTGTGCTTGTTGCATTATTTATAGTTTGCATGTTTGTTCTCCAATAATATAAACTCGTTTTTTGTATATATTCTATTTTCCATATTTACGAAAAAACAACATCACCTGTTTGGTTGATTATTAATTTAGTTTAGATTATTATTGACTTATGCGAAATATTGAATTACTAATGCCTGCGGGCAATCTGGAAAAATTGAAATATGCCGTAAAATACGGCGCTGATGCTGTATATTTAGGTGTTGTGGATTTTAGTCTGCGCGCCATGCGAAAGGGTGAAATTATAACGCTGGAAAATCTTAAATCAGCTGTAGATTTAGCTCATAAATTAGGTGCTAAAGCTTATCTAACGCTCAATATATTTGCGTTTAATTCAGATATAAAACACCTTGAACAGTGTATGGAAATCTTAAAAGATGCTAATCCTGATGCGGTATTAGTCAGTGATTTCGGGATTTTGCGCCTGTTGAAAAAATATATGCCTGATACAGAAATCCATGTTAGTACACAGACTAATATTTTAAATTATGAGTGTGTAAAATTCTGGCAGGATATGGGCGCAACACGTGTTGTACTTGCGCGCGAACTTTCAATTCCTGAAATTGCAGAGATTAAACGTCAAGTTCCTGATATGGAAGTTGAATGCTTTATTCACGGTTCTCAGTGCGTGTCTTTTTCAGGACGTTGTCTGTTAAGTGATTATTTTACAAACGGAGAAAGAAAAGCAAATTCCGGTAACTGTTCACAGCCATGCCGCTGGAGTTATAAACTTGTTGAGGAAACCCGTCCGGGACAATATTACGAAATCAATCAGGATGAACGCGGTTCGCATATCCTGAGCCCGAAAGATTTATGTCTTGTAAAACATTTAAAAGATATGATTGATGCGGGAGTTGATTCATTTAAGGTTGAAGGAAGAACAAAAAGCTTATACTATGTTTCAGCTGTTGCAAAAACTTACCGTGCTGCAATTGATGAAATTTTAAAAGATCCGTATGCTGATATGGAAAAATATTTCATAGAACTTAAAAAAGTCGGAAACCGCGGTTATACAACAGGATTTGCGCTTGGAGAAAACAAGCCGGACAGCTATAGTTATGATATTTCAAAAGGTTTAGCCGGAGCAGATTTCCTGTTTGAATTCCATGACAAAAAGAAATATTCAGATGTTGTTTTTGACTCAAACAGAACTGATGATGTTTATTTTGTAAAAGTTAAAAATAAAGTTTTACTAAATGATGAAGTTGAAATAATTACACCTGATGAGCAGTTTGTGGCAAAAATCATTGAAATTCTTGATGAAAAAGGAGTTTCACAGGATTTGGCAAATACAAATGCAGATGTTTATTTGAGATTTGACCGTGCGCCTGTTGATTCTGAAGTCGCACTTGCCCGTACAATCGGAGTGAAAGAACATGTTTATTAAGCCTGATTATAATTTAAAAAGTATTTATGATATTGACTTAGATAAATTACAGCAAGAAGGTGTTAAGGCAATGCTTTTTGATCTTGACAGTACTTTGATGGCTTCAAAGTCAGGGGAATATTCTCCCAAAATGCTTGATTGGCTAAAAACAGTTCGTGAAAAATTTTTTATTGCTGTTGTTTCTAATAATAAAAATGAAGAATATATAGCAAAAGTTAAACGAATTTCAGATTTTCCGCTTCTTTTTAATGCTTGTAAACCTAAAACTTGTTATGTTGAGAAATTTTTGAAAGAACACGGGATTGATGTTAAAGATTGTGTGCTTGTGGGTGACAGACCCTTAACAGATGTTTTGTGCGGTAAATTTTTGGGCTGCAAGACAATTCTTGTAGATTCAATCACTGCAGATACCGAGTCAAAATTGGTAAGATTTGTCAGAAAACTTGAAAGAATCAGTATTCGTCCATAATTTGTAGTACATCTTTAGATTGAAATTTTTGTATGCTTAATGACACGTAACAAAATATTAACATATTAAAGCCCTTTATTTATAAGGGTTTTAGGTGTATTTTTCTCTGAAACTTGTTCAAGAATCGTTTTTTTGACTTAATTGGCAGATTATTATATTATTGTAAATGATAGTATAGTTATTTTTGAAAATACATTAAATAACTGATACACAAAAGCAAGAGCTTTATTATAATGTAGTTGATATATAACTAATTAGATGGGTGGAGAGAAAGTGAACTTAAATTACTATAGGAATGATAGTTGGGTAGATAATACGTTCAGTAAACGCGGCAAATGGGTATTGTCATTGTTGCTGGCAGTCTTTTCTGTTGGTATTATTGCATGCGGATGCGGAGTTTTGCAAAACTTTGGCGGTGACAAATCAGAAGCTCCTGAAGCCATTGCTTCGGTTGAACCTGTTGCAAATGTTGCCGAACCTGTAAAAAGAGAAGAAGTAAAAGTTCCGACAGAGGGAAATGTTGATATGGATGTTGATTCTAATCAGGCAAGTGCAATGGTTGCTTATGATGTAACATCAATCGGCCGTTCTGATCCGTTCATGCCTTCAGGTGAAATTCAAGCTTTTGAAGATGCAAAAAATTCTGCTATAGCTGAGGCTAATGCTTATAATGCAAGAATTGCAGAACTGGAAAAGCTTAAAGATGTAGTTGTTCGTCAGCCTGATGACATCAGTCCTTATAGTTTCAATTTACCGGTTCCTCCTACAACTCTGGCACCGGCAGATGCAGCGGCAGCAAAAATCACAAGAACAAAAGTCGTTGGTATTATGTATAACAAAACAAGTCCGTCTGCAATTATAAATGTTGATGATAAAGATTACCTTGTGCGTCAAGGTGATAAAATTATGGGTCAAGAATACAAAGTTATGCAAATTAATCCATCCTGGATTACTGTAGGGCTTGGCTCAAACATATATTCAGCAAGTATTGGTGAATTATTCTCAAAAGAATCTTTTGACAGAACTCAAAATGATTTATATAACTTGAGAAGCAGATTTGGTGGTAGAAAAGGTTAATAATAAAAAGTAATAAGCAGGAGCAAATATGAAAAATAAGATTAGAGAAAAAATTATTGCAAGTGTTATGTTGTCAGCATTCATGATAACAAATTCCATGACTGCATCGTTTGCAATGAACGATTATTACGGTTATGAAGCAGGAAGACCGGCAATCAGAGCAGGTGAATCAGCTGTGGTAAATTTAAAATCAGATGTTACAATACCTAATTCTGACTCTGTTGTAAACTTAAGCTTAAGAGATGCAGATGTTACTCAGGTTTTGAGAATGTTTGCAGATCAGGCAGGTATGAATATCATCTTCGCACAAGGTGTTGAAGGTACTGTTACAATGGACTTAGTTGATATTCCGCTAAAAGAAGCTCTTGATTTAGTTGTTAGAACTAATGATTTGTTCTACGATATCAAAGCAAATACTTTAGTTGTTTCAACTACAGAAAATGCATTATCTCTTGCTGAACGTAATAAAAGTATGACAATTATTCCTGTGAAATATGTTAATGCTGTTGCAATTTCTCATTTCTTAAATACAAGTATCTTCTCTGCAAAAGGAAAAGGTGCTTTAAATCCGGGTATGTCAAAAGGATTCATCGTTGCAACTAACCCTGCAACCAATGAATTGATTGTTACCGGTACTGACAATGATGTTGCTCTTGTAAGACGTGTTGTTGAACAGTTTGACAGAAAACCTGCAATTAACACATTTAAAGTAAATCATACTACACCTGCTGAAATGTCAGCATCAATATGCAGTTCATTGTTCCCTTCAATGACTATTATTAATGCTGATGGTGCATCAGGCGGAGCTGCCGGTATTGCTACAGGTTTTGCATCAGATGAAGATTCATCAAGCAGTTCTTCAGGCGGTGGCGGCGGTTCAATTGCTGTTGGCGGCGGTAAGCTTGCTTGTGTTCTTGGAGCTCAGCAAACTACTGAAGAATCAACAAATGATGAGGAAACATTTAAACTTGACAGTTTACCTTTGTTAAACTTATCTGTAACATACTTCCCTACTCAAGGAACTATTCAGATAATCGGCGGTTCAGAGTCTCAAATTGATATGATTAGAGAATATATCGCTTCTAACGATAAGAAAACTCCTCAAGCTTATATGGAAGTTCAAGTTATTTCACTATCTGAATCAGGTAGTAAAACATTTGATAATACATGGCAATTCTTAAGTAAAAACTTCTCATTTAACGCAGGCGGCGGAAAAGGTTTTGCGACAGATTCTATGTATCCGGTATTCTTTGCAGGTCATGGCTACTACTTAGTTGACAGCTCATCTTGGGATGATGAAAAACAATCTTATGAAACTGTTGGTAAGGTTAGCAAATGGGGTACTTCTCCACAGTTGAAATATTCTGTTAACTACTTAGTTGAAAATAAAAAAGGTCGTGTGTTGGCTAATCCGAAAGTTCTTTTAACAAGCGGACAACAGTCAACAATTGACTTAACATCAGATTATGTTGCTAAAGTAACTTCTCAATACTTGGATTCTGGTTCAGCTTCTGGTTCTGCTCAAGTACAGAGAGATTACGAAATTAAAGATGATAACGGTATTAAAGTAACAATTACACCGTTTATTTCACCGGATGGCTATGTAACTCTTGATATTAAACCTGAATATAAAACAATTAAAGAACAAGTGTATGCTACAGGTGAAACAGGTGAACAAGATTTGGCTGCTACATTGCTTCAAAGACGTGACCTTGACTTAAAAGGTGTTCGTATTAAAGATGGCGAAACTCTTGTTATCGGTGGTATGATTCAGGAAAATGAAACTAAATCAGTAAATAAAATACCGTTCTTAGGTGATCTTCCTGTAATCGGCATGTTCTTCAGAAGTACAGGTACTTCAAAATCTAAAGAAGAAATGGTTATCATGTTAACTCCTCAAATAGTTATTGATACCGAAGATGCTGTAGCTGATGATAATATGTTATAAGTATTAAATCATCCAAAATATAGTCAGACACATATTTAGAAAAGAAAAAGTACAGAAACATAAATGAACGCACTAATTTTAAGATTAAAAAACAGTATAGATCAAAAGATACTTGATAGTATTGATAAAAATCTAATGGGACAATATCACTTTGTCCCGATTAGTGTCAAAGATAATTTTCTTTTCGTTGCAGTATCAAAAAATTCAAATAAAGATGAAATTAATGCCTTATTGAAAAAAACATTCCAGCAGTCAATAAAATTCATGCTTGTTGGTGACGATGATTTAAAAGAATTACTTGGTTCTTTTGTGTCAACAGATGCTATAGCTTCTGTACCGACAGGAGGTACTGCTCCGGAAACACAACAGCCAAAACCGGCAGAACAAACAGCTGGTTCTGCTAATGGTAAGTTAGGTGAAATGCTTGTTTCAAAAGGTGTTTTATCTGAAGTTGATTTGATGAAAGCTCTTGCAGCTTCAAAACGTAAAAATGTTCCGATTGGTTCAACTTTATTTGAAATGGGATTAATTTCACTTGATCAGTTGAAAAATGTTCTGCATGATCAGTCAGGTTATGATCTTGTTTCAACTGAGCAGTTAGTTGACCAGAAAAAATTCGTCAACATATTACCGGAAGATTTTATCAGAGCAAATAAGGTTATCCCTATTTCTTCAGATGGTAAAACTCTTGTTTTAGGGGTTGTTAAACCTATTAAAATGGATATTCTTAAAGAGATTATCTATTTGACAGGACAAAATCCTAAGCAGTTATTGATGACTCATTATGAGTTTGAAAACTCATTAAATACTTTCTTCTCTGCTCAGAAAAAGCAAACAGAAGAAATTATTGAACAAATTAAAACAGAAACTTTAGATTCTGAAGAAGAAGCAACACTATGGGAACAAGTTGATGCTGAATTGCAGGATTCAACAGGTTCTGTTGCTAAATTCGTTAACCAAATTATTACAAACGGTATTGATAATAAGGTATCAGATATTCACATTGAGCCAAGACTTTCAGGCTACATTGTTCGTTACAGAAAAGACGGTATGTTACAAAAAGTTCTTGATGTTCCGGCAAAAGTTGAAACCTCTGTTATTGCACGTTTCAAGGTTATGGCAAGAATGAATATCGCAGAAAACAGACGTCCTCAAGATGGTACGTTCTCTATTTCATACAGAGATTGTTCTTATGACTTCCGTATTAATACTCTTCCTGTATCCGGTAAAGAGAAGGTCTGTATTCGTATCTTGGCGCCTGCTGTATCTCTTGCTTCTAATGATAAAGAGATTAAACTTGTCGGTGCTCACGAGGGGGATATCCAAAAAGTTAAACAGATGGTATCTTGCCCGAACGGTATTATTTTAACATCAGGTCCTACAGGTTCAGGTAAAACAACAACTCTTTATTCTGTACTTAAGAGTTTGAATGATGAATCCGTAAACATTACAACAATTGAGGATCCGATAGAAATTAAGCTTGAAGGTATTAACCAATCTCAAATTAACGCAAAAGCAGGTATTACATTTGCATCATGTATGAGAGCAATCCTTCGTCAGGACCCTGATATTATCCTGGTCGGTGAAATCCGTGACTATGAAACTCTTGAAATTGCAATTTCAGCAGCGTTAACAGGTCACTTAGTATTAAGTACTGTCCACACAAACTCTGCTGCTGCAACAGTTACACGTTTGATTGAAATGGGTGCGAAAGATTATCTTGTATCTTCAACTTTATCAGGTGTAATTGCACAACGTCTTGTAAGAAGACTTTGCGATGATTGTAAGGAAGAATATTATCCGACTCGCGAAGAAGCTGCAATGGTTACAACTGATCCTGAGATGATTGAAAAACTTATAAAAACACCTATATACAAAGCAAAAGGTTGTAATAAATGTGGATTCCAGGGCTATAAAGGCCGTTTAGGTGTTTATGAAATTATGCAGATTACAAAAGAAATTAAAAAGCTTATTGCACAGGGTGCACACGATTTGGAAATCGAAGAAAGTGCAGTAGCAAATGGTATGATGACACTACATAAATCTTGTTATAACCATATTATAAAAGGACAAACTACAATTGAAGAATTTGTCAGAGTATTAGGTATGGCAGGCGAATAGGTGAAGTATGACAATTTATAATTATACAGCATTAAAAGACGGTACAAATGAAATTGTTAAGGGGAAGGTTGAAGCTGATGACTTGCGTGAAGCCCGTGCTTCTGTGCGTGCATTAGGTTTTACTCCTACAAATATTGTTGAAGAGCAAGCTGTAGGTAAAAAAGACGATAAGAAAAAACCGACAGGCAGAATGCCTAAACTAGGTTTATCTGATCAAATTGACTTTACATCTACGCTTCAAATTTTGGCGGCTGCAGGTATTCCGATTATTGAATCCTTGCTGTTCATTGAAAATGATGCTGCAAAGTTAAAAATTCGTCAGGTAGCGACAGAGTTAAGACGACAAATTATGAACGGCGGTACTTTTGCAGGTACTATTGCAAAATATCCGGAACAATTTGGTCAGGTTTATATTGGTCTGGTTAGAGCTGGTGAAGATTCCGGTGAATTGGAAAAAACTCTTGACCGTTTGTTAGAACTTCTAAATAAACAAGCGTCTATCAGAAGTAAAGTAATCGGTACTTTGATGTATCCGGTATTCGTAATTTTACTTGCTGTATTTATCGTAATTGTCATGTTGGTATTTGTATTCCCTGTATTTAAGGAAATGTTTGACTCAATGGGCATGCAGTTACCTTGGATTACAAGAGTATTGATGGAAATGGGCTTGTGGATGAAGAAAAACTGGTATGCAATTCCTATCGGGTTTGCCGCTATCGGTGCGTTTATTCAGTTCCTATTCCGTTGGAAACCTAGTAAATGGAAAATTGATGAACTTGTTTTGAAAGTTCCGGTTTTAACAGATTTGATTCAATATTCAAACTTTGCAAACTTTATTGCGGTTATGCAGGTTGCTTATGACGCAGGTGTCCCGATTTTGGAATGTTTATACCTGTCAAATATGACATTGACAAACCATACATTAGAAACAAGGGTAGAAGAAGCAACTACTCGTGTTCAACAAGGTCAACACTTATCTGCAGCACTTCGAGCAACAAGAACAATGCCTAAAATGATTCTGTTTATGATTGCAACAGGTGAACAATCAGGTCGTTTGGGTGATATGTTAGGTCAGGCAACAAACTATATTGATAAACAATTAGATACAATTATCGATATTATGACAAAAATGATCGAGCCGATCATGTTGATTGTAATCGGTACTATTGTACTTATCCTTGCTGCAGCATTGTACTTACCACTGTTCGCATCATACATGGGTATGTAGGTTTGCGTAAGCTGATGTGAAGCCGGTGTCGGCACACGTGAGTGTGACGAGCGGGGCGTAACATAATATGGTGACGTAGGAGCGCAGGTGATAACCGAGCACCACAGGAACGGAAATGTTTTTGTTGCTGATATTGTTTAATGCGAGGCGAAGTAAAGTTTTCATGAATAAAAATATTATCATAACAGGAACAACATCAGGACTTGGCAAAGAGCTTGTCAAACAGTTTTCGGCGCTTGGTTGGCATGTTTTTGCAGGGTTCAGAAATAAAAATCTTATAGAACCTGCTGATAATGTTGAATATTTTTATATTGATATGACTGATAGAGAATCTATTCAGTCAGCGGCTGAATTTATTAAATCAAAAACAGATAAAGTTGATGTTTTGATTAACGCGGCAGGGTGTGTATCTGCCGGGCCTATTGAAGTTTTAGATATTGATAATCTACGGGAACAATTTGATGTAAATACATTTTCTCACATTGATTTTACCCAAAAACTTTTGCCATTGCTTGATGGCGGGAAAATTATTAATATAAGTTCAATGTCTAGTTTTGGACATTTCCCGTTTATTAGTCCTTATTGTGCATCAAAAAGAGCTCTGGATATATTTTTTAATGCTTTCGGAATTGAAAATCACAGAGGTATTAAGGTTATATCAGTTAAACCTGGTGTGATTTCAACACCGATTTGGGAAAAATCTGTTAAGAGAAACAGTGAATTGATTAACTACTGTGAAGGGTATGAATGCGAGATGGAATTTTTGAAAAATAATGCATTGAAAAATACAAATAAAGGGTTAAAAGTAGAAGATGCTGCTGCTTTCATTACAAAAATAGCACAAAAAAATAATCCAAAATCTTCTTATACACTGGGACGTGATGCTAAATTTGCACAAATTATCTCTTATTTACCTCAAGACATGATAAATAAGCTTGTAAAATTTGGACTTAGTGCAAGAATTAAAACATTTAATAATTTGTAAAACACTAAAAATTATGATATATTAAATAAAAAAGGAGAGAATTATGAAAAACCTAACAAAATTAGAAAAACG
>CASLVD010000056.1 GCA_949398305.1 uncultured Candidatus Melainabacteria bacterium
CCGCCGCCTTTTTATCCCAAAAACGAAATTTTAAGATTCTGATTTTAGTTCAGAATGACACAATTTCGTTTCTTAATTTATAACAATTCTTTCAAATAGTTTGGCAGTGCAAACCTTGCGTTGTGATAATCCTTGTTGTAAATTTTACAGGTTGGAATAATTTCATTTGCGCGTTCATCATTATAGTATTCAAGCGGTTTAACATCCACTGAACAAAATGCCCATGCCCAGTATCCGCCCGGATATGTCGGAATATTTGATGTGTATGTTGAAACTGTCGGGAATACTTTTTTCAATTGTTTATACATTTTTTCAACAGATTCTGCTTGTGCAAAAGGAGATTCTGATTGAGCAACCATAATACCACCTTTTTTGAGTGAATTTTTAACATTAGTATAAAATTCATCTGTGAATAAGCCTTCACCGGGACCCATTGGGTCTGTTGAATCAATCAGAATAATATCAAATTCATCTTTTTTATCTTTAATATATTCGATTGCATCTTCAACAAGAATTTCAACTTTAGGATTATCAAGCTCACAGGAAATTGTAGGTAAGTATTTTTTGCAAGCTTCAATAACCATGCCGTCAATTTCGCATAGAACTGCACGTTCTACAGTTTTATGTTTCATAACTTCTCTGATTGTGCCGCCGTCTCCGCCGCCGATTACAAGAACTGATTTCGGACAAGGATGCTGCATCATAGGAATATGTGTAATCATTTCGTGGTAATGGTATTCATCACCTTCTGTTGTCATCATTAAATCATCAAGAGTTAAGACTCTGCCTAACTTTGATTCTGTTTCGAAAACTTCTACTTTTTGAAACGGTGAATTATCTGAAAATAATACTTTACCGGCTTTGATTGCTATGCCGTAACCACCCGGGGTTATTTCATGGTAATATCCGTTTTCTATTCCGTTTTTCATATCTTTCCCTTTCTACACTCTAAAATATAAAGTTACGCGCAAAATTCGCGTAACTTTATGCTATCATATAAATTTTTGTTTTCAAATTTTATGTCAAAAAGGTTTGATTCGGGTCATATTCTACAGGACCAAATTCACCCGGTGCAACGTAATTCATCTCATGCATTTGTGCTTTTACAGGTTCATTTTTTGGATTATATTCCAAAGGCCCAACCTCACCCGGGTTGCCCTTTGCAGGTAATTCATTTATTTGTGCTTTTATTGGCTGATTATCAAGCTTAGCGATTTCATCTGTCAATTTATTGATAACCTGTTCTGCGTTTTTAGTTAATTCTTCTTTTGTCAGAGCGTTGTCTTTTTTGATTGTATCCATGGATGTAAAGCTGTTATCAATTAATTGATTAATTTGTGCACTGTTTGCATTTGTAATTTCAATACCTGCTTCTTCCAGCATACCTAAGATAAACGTTTGGTATTCTGTTTTATCAAGTGTTTTACTGCCATCAGCATCACTTGCCATCATTACATCAATATCATCTTCATTGGTTTCTTGACCGTTAGCTCTACGTGTTGCCTCAGCTAATATATCGCCGTTTTGATTTCTGACTTCAAGGGATTTGCCGTCTTTTGCATAACCAACATCAAATTCATCACCGAGTTTTGCTTGCAGGTCTTTTCGTTTTGCAATCATTTCGTCTGAAGGTTTTGTTGCTACAACTTCAACTTCATCAAGATATTTATTAGAAACTGATTGTTTAAAGTTTGGAATATTTACTTTATCATTCGGATGGAAGTATTTATTGCCTTTAAATTTAGCTTTTGGTCCGTTGTAAGTTTTAACGGTATCTTTGTTCATTTCCAAAAATTCTTCTGTTGCGGCATTTAGTTGTTCTTTTGTAAGGTTTTCAAAACCTTGTTCTTTTAGTGCCTTTTTAACTATTTGACTTACGGTTTCACCTTTTTGAACAGTATAAGGCTGTGGTGCATCAAATTCTGATGATGAAATTGTTTTACCGTCTTTATTTTTAAAAGTTGAGGTTGGTACTTTTGTTTGATCAGTTTCGGTAATCATTTGATTACCTTTATCATCATAAGTGTATTTAATAGTGGTTTCTGTAGGAAGTCCTTTATTACGAATTGCAGAAGCCGGACGGTTATTTTTCATGTCTTCTTCTGAATTATATTTTGTTTCTATTGTACTTGTTGTTCCGTTGTCATTTTTTTCTCTGCCGGAAACCGTAATTGATGTTAATTTAGCATTATCACTTAAACCGTTGTATTCTCTGCTGATAGTTTGACCGTCTTTGTGTTCAAATTCAGTTCTAACTTCTTCTCCATTGCGAAGTTCAACTATTTTAACCGTTTTTCCGTTGGCATCTGTTGTTACACCTTTATTGCCGTCAGGTGTAAATGTTGTTGTCTGACCGTTTACAATTGCAGAAGTTTTGTTGCCTTTTGAATCATAAGAAACAATTGTACCGTCATTTTTAATAATTTGTCTTGAACCGTCTTTATATTTTATTTCCTGACTTCCGTCATCAAGCACTGTTGTTGTAGTACCGTTTTTGTCAGTTGTAGAATCTGCTCTGTAGGAATACTGATCACCATGTTTACTGTTATAAATACGAGTTGTTGTATTTCCGGCAGTTTCTTTATATTCAGTACCTTTCATCATTGCTTCTTGTTGGTCGGCAAGAGCAGAAATTGCATCAAAAGCGTTCATTTCTTTTCCGAAAGCTTTATTTGCTTCTTTTTTTGTTAATGTCCCATCACCTTTAGAGGCAGTTAGCAAGACACCGCGCATAGATTGAGCTTCTTTTTCATCAATCTTGCCGTCTTTATTTAAATCACACATATCAAAGAGAGCTTTGTTTTTTTCTGTACGCTGCAAATTTGTCAGGTTTTTCAAATCAACTGATTTGTCAGTTCCTTTAAGTTTCATCTGATCAGGGTAATTGTTGTGATTTTTGCCAATGCCATCTACCATTTACATATCTCCATTTAAATAAATATATTTTTATTTATCGGCAGATATGCAGAAAATCTTTAATTATTGCTTAATATATCTATAAATTTCCTAAAATATGAATATGAAGGTGAAAAACTTCCTGTCCTGCTTCTTTTCCTGTATTGATTTGAGTTTTATATGCTTTTAGACCAATTTTTTTTGTAACATCTTTTACTGTTTGTAAAAGTTCAGCCATCAAGTTTTTGTCTTCAAGCTCATTTAAGGATTCAATATGTTTTTTCGGGCAGACAAGCATATGAACCGGAGCTTTTGGGTTGATGTCGTTAAATACAACAGTGTTTTCTGTTTCGTAAACAAATTCTGTTCCGAAATCACCTCTTATAATTTTACAAAAAATACAATTTTCACTCATTATCTTCTCCTTGCGCAAGCGTACTTATTTTAACTTTTTCGCTAATGACAATCCTGCCGGAAGCGGTAATACAACGTTTTCGTAATCAGGATTTGCGTTAATATCATCAATAAAAGTTTGAACTTTAGCAGCGTGTGACAAAACATTATCACAAGCTATATACCCGCCGACTTTTAAATGCGGTGCAATTAGATGAAAAAATTTAATATATTGTGCTTTATTGGCATCAATAAATGCAAAATCTACTTCAAAATCTTCCGGTAAATATTCTAAAATCGTTGCCGCATCACCTTTTTTTGTGTCAATAATATCTGCAACACCGCATTTTGCAAAATTTTCTTTAGCAATATCAAGTCTTTTATCGTAAAACTCAATAGTTGTAAGTTTTCCGCCTGTTTTTTTCAAAGCTTTTCCAAGCCAGATTCCTGAGTATCCGTTTGATGTTCCGACTTCGATTACACTTTTGGATTTTGAATCAACAACAAGATTATATAAAAATTCTGCAGTTGTTCTTGATATATTCCAAAATTCTTTTTGAGTTTTTTCTAATTCTTTTAAAATTTCCTGTGTTGTATTATCAAAATTTTCAATCATTATTTTATTGTTTTCACCTTATCTGTAATAACTATTTCTCTGACACGAACATCAATCGGGCTTGTTTTAACGATTTCTTTTAATTCGGTATCAATTACTGAATACAAGCCTGACAGAGCATTTGTAACCATAATTAAATTACTGTTTTCAATTGGTGTCATTTTTGTAGCAAATGCGTTTGTATTTAAGAATAATTTATCTGTAATTACATCGTCTTCGGTGTTTAAGACTTCTACAATATTGTCCTGCGCACTGAGTATAAATAAATCATTATCTTTTACGTATAAATCAACAGGTTTTTCGCTAACTTCAAATTCTGACATTAAATCTAATGTTTCATAATTAATTATTGCAAGTCTGTTTTTTGTTCTGCTTATTGTGTAGATTTTTCCGTTAGCATATGCAATTTTTGATACGTTAGGAAAACTTCCGATATTCTTTAGCAAATAATTATTGTCAAGTTCAATGCACCAGATGTTGTTTGTATTTCTGTCAACATAAAGCATTTTTGTACCGTCTTGTGTTAGTGTGAATTTTTCACACATACCGTTAATTTTAAGCTGTTTTTTTAGTGTCATGGTTTCAAGGCTGAAAATATAAATGCTTGAATTTGAACCTGATGTGATATATGCAATTTTGTTATTGTTATCAATTATAATTTGTTCCGGTGTTGTTTCAAAATTAACCTGCTTAATGACTTTTTCGTCCATAAGTGAAATTATATTCATAGTCTTGTAATCAAAATATGTAACAAATAAAAATTCATTGTTGTATGCTTTCATATCATTAATCACGTGTTCTTGTGTAAGTGAATATTCAGGAGTTTGAGTATTTGTGTGGATTACCTGAATATTTTTATTTACACCGGAAGACACGTAGAAACTTTTACCATCCAACGGTTCTACAGGAGCTGTAATTTTTTTATTTTTGTGTCTATTGTTATTGATTCTCAAACCTGTATCTTGAGTTACCATAACATCAATATCACCGATAATTCCTTTTAAAGTTTCAGGAATCACGAGCCCTTTTGGTAGTAAAATATCCTGCGGCAAAAGTCCTGATTGAAGTTCTTCAGGCGGGTCGTTTAAGTTTATAACAGTTTTTTTACCGTTTGTATTTATAACTTTTAACAGCACAAAATTATTATCCAAAATCAACATATCCGGTTTTTGTTTCATTTGGGCATTAACAGGATAACTTGTTTTGATTTGTAATTCTGCTGCATCATTGGTTTTTGCAGGGAAAACCGGAAGATACATAGTTTTATCAGGCAAAATTATAGCACCATCGAAACGAAAATTTGTTTCGGGGAAGTCCTTATTTACAAAATCCTGAACTGATTTTGGCACCTGTGCAGCTAAAGCACTTGTACAAGCAATAAAACACAGGCAGATTGCCGCTAAAATTTTGCGCATATTATTTAAATACTCCCTTAACTTTTGACATAATTGATTTTTGAGGTTTTTTACCGCCGTTTAGTTCATATAATCTTTGATATAAGCGTTTTTCTTCCTCATTTAATTTTGTAGGTATCTTGATTTTAACAATTACAATATGGTCACCTCTTTGAGAAGGTTTTGTAATAACAGGGATACCTGCTCCTTTAATTTTTACAATATTTTCGTGCTGAACACCTGCCGGAATATGAACTTCGCTTTCACCGTCAAGAGTTTTGATTGTTACAACATCACCCATAACAGCTTGTGCAGGAGAAATTTCTAATTCTGTGAAAATATTTATTCCGTCACGTTTGAAATATCTTGATGGCTCAACATGGATTACAACAAATAAATCCCCGTTTGGACCGCCGTTTATGCCGCAGTCACCTTCACCCGATACTCTGATTTTTGACATATTGTCAACACCTGCAGGAATTTTAATTTCAATTTTCTTTTCTTTATTTATAACGCCGTGTCCCTGACAGGTTTTGCAAGGTTTATCTATAACCTGACCTGTTCCTTTACAGTGAGGGCATGTTGTAATTTGTGCAAAGTTTCCTAAAGGTGTTCTTGTAACTGTTTTAACCTGTCCTGAACCGCCGCATTGCGGACAGGTCTTTGGTTGAGAACCTTTTTCTGCTCCTGTTCCGCGGCAGTCAGGACAAGTTTCAAGATGGTCAAATTTAATTTCTTTGTTTATACCAAATGCCGCATCTTCAAATTTTAATCTTAAATCGTATCTTAAATCATCGCCGCGCTGCGGAGCGTTAGGGTCAGGCTGTCCGCCAAAACCAAAACCGCCAAAACCCCCGAAGACGCTTTCAAAAATGTCATTTAAATCGCCAAATCCGCCTGCAAACGGTCCGTTTGTATCAAAACCTGCATTTCTTAAACCGTCTTCACCATATGTGTCATAAGTTGCACGTTTGTTATCATCTGATAAGGTTTCGTATGCTTTACCGAGTTCTTTAAATTTTTCTTCGGCATCAGGGGCTTTATTTACATCGGGGTGTAATTCTCTGGCTTTCCTGCGGAAAGCTGATTTTATCTCATCTTTGGTTGCATCTTTTGATACACCTAATATTTCATAAAAGTCTGTCATTTTCTTTTTCTACTTCCTCTAATCCTCAAGTCCTGCAACATTTATTATTCTGCTGCGGCAACATTTACAAGTGTAGGTCGCAAAACCTTATCACCCATTTTATAACCCTTTTGTAATTCAGTGATTACTGTATGTTCAGGGTGCTCGCTTGTTGGAGTCTGCATTACTGCTTCATGGAAATTAGGGTCAAATTCTTCGCCGATTGCTTTGATTTCCTCCAGTCCCATTTTAGCTAAAGTTTCGCAAACCTGCCTGTGCACAAGATTAAAACTTTCTTTAACTTTTTCACAGTCTTCAACTCCTTCTAAAGCTTTTTGACCGCGTTCAAAGTTGTCTAAAACTTCAAGCATACTTTTTAACGCTGATTCGGTACCGAACTTAATTAAGTTTTCGCGTTCTGCTTCCTGACGTTTTCTGTAATTGTCAAAGTCAGCGGCTAATCTGATATACTGCTGATTTAATTTATCGTATTCTTCCTGAAGTTTATTATCTTGATTTTCAACTGCTTCAGTATTTTCTGTTTGTTCTTCTGTATTAGTATTTTCTTCGTTTTTAACGACTTCCTCGTTTTTAAACGGATTTGAATTTTCGTTTGTCATAAACATTTCCCTTCACAACATTATATACTTACATTATAAAGTATCAATGAGAATTCTCAAGGGAAATTTATTATTTTTTAATGTTTTAGTTTATTAAAAACGGGAACCCCTTCAAAAAGACTTGGAAGAATGACGTAGTTTCTCCGCGCTTTTCAAAGGGGCTCAAATCTGGGTGCTCGGCCGCACTGGGCATATTGTTACTAATTATTTATTTTTGACATCTACGGTTCAGCTCCGCAGGTCCTCGCCGGACAGGGTACTATTTATTTTCCCTAGCCGAGTTTTTCTTTGAAGTCTTTCCCGCCAACAATTCGCAGGTGGCGGTTGTCGCCTTCGCCGATGGATTTACTTTCAAGATTGTGCTGTTCAACAAGTTCGTGCTGTAATTTTCTTATCTGTGTGTTTTGCGGAGTTAATTCAACATCCGCCGCACCGGCAAGAACTTTTTCAATAGCTGTTTTTGCTTCATCAAGTGCCTTTTCTGTAATATCATAGAAGGTTTGACGATCGTTTACTTCTGCAATATCAAGAGCTTCTTTGATGACTTTTTGAATTTGTGCCATTGAATTTGTTTTGACATAGAATATTTGTAATCTGTTTTCTTCAGCGGTTGACAGAACTTTTGCTCCGCCTTTAATAAAGTTTTTATGTGCGATTACAATATTAGCATCATCAAGGTTACGTGTAATCTCAGCGTTCAAATCAAGACGTTCAATTACTTTTTCTGCAATACTTCTTGATACTGCATAAAGATATATTTTTTTGAATTTTTTAACTTCTTCAACATATTTTTGTCTTGAGAAACTAAATTTTAAACTTTCCGGATGTTCGATTTTTTCATCAAGTGCGTTGATTTTGTCGATTACAGTCGGAATTTTTTCAACTGCGGGTTCTGATGAGAAGCTGTAAGTTTTGTCAACTTTTCTAAGTTCCGGTCTGATTGGCCATCCGCGCAGGATGTAATCCACGGCTTCAGCGGTGTTTTTGTAAACTGCTAATGTATTTCTGTCTAAAATTTCGATTACGATATCGAAAGTCGGCTGTTTCTCACGTTCAAGAACAGTTTTTTGTGAGGAGCGGCGTTTTGCCTCGTCATCACCCAAAGTAACGGATTGAATACCGCCGACTAAATCTGATAATGTAGGGTTTTTAATCAAACTTTCAAGGCTGTTACCGTGTGCAGTTGCGATTAACATAACCCCGCGTTCTGCAATAGTTCTTGCTGCTTGAGCTTCGGCTTCCGTACCGATTTCATCAACAACAATAACTTCAGGGGTGTGGTTTTCGACAGCTTCAATCATAATATCTTTTTGATATTCAGGCTGTCTGACCTGCATTCTTCTGGCATGACCCACTGCAGGGTGCGGAGTATCGCCGTCACCTGCAATTTCGTTTGATGTATCTACAATTACAACCCTTTTGCCAAGTTCATCGGCAACCAGGCGGGAAATCTCTCTGAGTTTTGTAGTTTTTCCAACTCCCGGTCTGCCTAAAAATAATATACTTTTGTTTTGCAGACAGATGTCCTTAATACAAGAAATGGTCCCCGTTACAACCCTGCCGATTCTGCACGTAAGACCTACTACTTTTCCCTGTCTGTTTCTAATTGCACTAATTCTGTGAAGTGTTCCCGGAATACCTGAACGGTTATCTGAGGTGAATTCCTGAACACGCGATGTTATATGACAAATATCATCATACGTAATTTCAGAAGCGCCGAGATATTCAATCTTCCCATCTGCGTGACGAATTTCCGGCGGTCGTCCGATGTCAAGCACTATCTCTATTACGTCATCCATTTTAGGGTAATCAATGTGATCTCTGATTCTGTCGGGCAGAATTTCAACTAATCTGTCTAAATCGTTCTGAAATTGTATGTTGCTCATATATTCGCTGCCTTTCTATTTTGATTATAACAAAATATTTTATGGCTATTAGATGCGATTTGTATATTGGTATATCTTCTATATATATTATACTACATGTAACGGTAAAAATGCCATGTAAGTTTACTAAAAATGTAGTAATTTTAACAAAACTTTACATTTGAAAACGGGTTCAAAACGTGTAATATCAACACTTTTCATTTTAAAAAATGCAAAAAAAATAAATTCTTCAATCAATGGATTGAACTTTTAAATTGTGCTTTACATTTCGAAATACCCGTGTAAATTATATTACGGATTGTTAATAATTGGATTATTTACCCTCTTAACTGTTTTTGTAGTATGATGTAGCATGTAAACACTGTTACAAAAGGAAAGGACAATTAAATGACAAAACTTTCACCATTACAAATTGAAAGATTACAGTACCAGCCAAAACTTCCTTCAAGTTTACAAAACGGTGTAAACTCTTTGGAATTGGTTGAAGGTGCTGCTACAGAATCTGTTAGAGATCAGGAACAGATTCAGGCTTTATTTGCTAATACTTACGGAAAACCAACAGTAACTTTTAAATCTACATCATCATCTTCTGTATCAGAAGTTAAAAATGTAGGTGTAATTCTGTCAGGCGGTCAAGCTCCCGGCGGTCATAATGTTATTGCAGGTTTATACGATGCTTTGAAAAACGCTAATTCTGCTAACAAATTATACGGTTTCTTAGGCGGTCCTTCAGGTATTATTGAAGGAAAATATGTTGAATTTAACGATGAATTCATCAATGACTTTAGAAACACAGGAGGCTTTGATATTATCGGTTCAGGCAGAACAAAACTTGAAACTGAAGAACAATTTAAATCTTCACTTGAAGTTTGCAGAAAATTAAATATTTCTGCTGTTGTAATTATCGGTGGAGATGATTCAAACACTAACGCTGCACTTTTAGCTGAATGGTTTGTAAAAAACAACACAGGAATTCAAGTTATCGGATGTCCTAAAACAATTGACGGTGACTTGAAAAACGAACAAATCGAAATTTCATTCGGTTTTGATACAGCTACAAAAACTTATGCTGAACTTATCGGAAACATTCAAAGAGATGCTAATTCAGCTAAAAAATACTGGCACTTTATCAAAATTATGGGCAGAAGTGCATCTCACGTAGCTTTAGAAGCTGCTTTACAAACTCAGCCAAACATTACTTTAATATCAGAAGAAGTTGAAGCTAAGAAAATGTCTTTATCTTCAATTATTGATTATATGTCTGATATCATTGTAAGACGTGCTGAAAATGGTAAAAACTTCGGTATAGCAGTTATTCCTGAAGGCTTAATCGAATTCATCCCTGAAATGGGTTCTATGATTTCTAATTTGAACGATATTATGGCTTCATTAGAGTCAGATTCAAATTTTGTAACTGCTTCATCTTCTGAAAAATTCTCAATTGTTGAGAGCAAATTAGACAGTGAAAACGCTAAAGTTTACAGCTCATTGCCTGCATTGATTAAAGAACAATTATTGGCAGACAGAGACCCTCACGGTAACGTTCAGGTTTCTAAAATCGAAACTGAAAAATTGTTAATAGAAATGATTTCAGCAAGATTGAGTCAAATGAAAAAAGAAGGTAAATTCAATGGTAAATTCTCATCACAATCACACTTCTTCGGTTATGAAGGACGTTGTGCATTCCCTTCTAACTTTGATGCAGATTACTGTTACTCATTAGGTTACAACGCATTTGCTTTGATTAACAACGGATTAACAGGTTACTTATCATCTGTAAGAAACTTAACTGCTCCGGCATCAGATTGGATTGCAGGGGGTGTTCCTCTTACAATGATGATGAACATGGAAAAACGTCATGGTGAAATGAAACCGGTTATTCAAAAAGCACTTGTAAGACTTGATGGTCCTGTATTTAAACAATTACAAGATAACAGAGAAGACTGGGCTATGAATGACAGATATTTATTCCCGGGTGCTGTTCAATACTTTGGACCAAGCTCTGTTTGTGATATCACAACAGTTACATTAAAATTAGAAAGAAGTAAACAATTAGCTTCTGTATAATTAATATTACAAATTAAAACGACCGCTGAGTTTACTCAGCGGTCGTTTTTTTTATTATTCTGTTTCTTCTTCTGTTTTAGTCCATTTTGTATCATCAATTACCCAGCCGTTATTCATAAGTTGAGTAAGACAGCCGGATGCGTAATCTGCCAAATGGCCGTTTCCGGCACCACTGTCTTTGTTACATAAAGTTTCATCTGATGACCAATCAGTAACAGAACCATCAACACCGCTAATATTAGTAACAAATGTATCTAGTCCAACTATATTAGGATCTGCAGGTCCGTTTGCATCAATTAGCACTGATGTAATACCATTTTTAGGATTTAATGTCATACAAATAGTTGCACCATTAGTTGTTCTTATGCAGGATTCTCCGAATGCAGAACCAGCATCAGTACCGGTAAAAGTTTTGTATGAAGAACCAAGACATTCTGTATTAAGATTGTCATTACAACTTGCAGCTACTTTAAAATAATTGTGTAGGAAATAATAAGCACCCTTTTCTTCGCCTGCAGTATCACTGCTTTTTACTCCTGCTGTTGTTTTATGAAATTCTGTTGTCATTTCATCGTTCATAATAGCTTGGACAGCGTCTGTTAATTGTGAATAAACTTTTTTCATACTTGCTGCATATGTTTTATATCTGTAGTTTTTCATAACACTTGGAATCGTAAGTACGGCAACAACACCTACAATACTAAGCGTAATTAAAACTTCTGCAAGTGTAAAACCCTCCTCGACCGGAGTGGGCAGTATGCTACCAATTTTAGCTTTTTTTACATCAATATACGACCTGCGGTGCACAGATGATAGTATATTGATGTGTGTAGCATTTTCTGTTTTTTTCTTATTTATCATGGTTTTACCCCTTAGTATTCCATTTTCCAACCGGCATCAATAACACTATTTAAGCAGCCGCAAGCTGCATTATAGGTACTACCAGATCCTGTTGTACAAGCATTTGCAAGACATCCTTTAGCATTATCTACACAACTGGAATTGTAATCAGAAATAGAACCGTTTTTGTGCATATCCATTGAAAATATATCACGTCCGACAACATTAGGCTGTGCTAGCCCGTTAACATCTACAACCATGCTAAGGCACTTATTATCGTTATTATAAAATCCGCAAACCGAAGCCCCGGTTACGGTTTGAATACAATATTGATTCGCAAGTCCATTAACATTATCTCCACCAACAGTTTTGTATGTAGTATTGTCAGTAAATACACATTTGTCATCACCATTTGCACAATTTTTCTTAACTGTTTTCAGATAATTATTGAAGAAATATCCCAAACCTTGTGTGCAATTACCGTTGGTAAGACATTCAGCGTTTAATGCTCCGCCTGCTGTGGTTTCGTAGAAATTATCAACATGCTCATCTGTCATAATTGCTTGTGCAGCATCAGATAGCTGAGCATAGATTTTTTCTAACTGCGCTGTATATAATCTGTTTTGATAATTTCTCATAACCCCCGGAACAGTCAAAACTGCAACGATTCCGACAATACCCAGTGTTATTAAAATTTCTGATAATGTAAAACCCTTATTCATATTTTTCCTTCCTAATTAGTATTTCATTTCCCAGTTGTCTTGCAGTAATCTTTCATAACATCCATATGCATATGGTTGATTACCGCACTGACTTGGATCATGTTGTTCTCCATTTTTATTATAAATACCACCTAATTCATTGGTGTAAATATCTAGCGGCACAGTAAAGAAATCTCTACCCATTACATTTGGTCCATCTGTTGAATTTACATCAATTCTGAATACACAACGTGAACTCCATTGACAAAAGAAGTGAATTGCTGAACCATCTTCTAACTTTGCCCATCCACTGTTTGCTAATGAAGAAGGATTTCCTGCTGAAGAACCATTAAGGTTTTTATAAGTGGATTTAAATGGATTACCTGCAGCATTTGTTTTTTTGAAATATTTGTCAATAAATTCCTGTTGATTTACACCACCACTAGCATACTGCCCATATGGAGTTTGGTAAAAATATGAAACGTTATTATCTATACAAGCTTGATTTACTGCGTTTTCAAGCATTTCAACAGTTTTTTTCAGACGTGCAGTATATAATTTCTTATGATAATCCTTTAAAAATCCCGGAAGAACAAGTGTTGCAATTGTTCCAATGATTGCCATAGTTATTAATAATTCGCCGATTGTCAGGGCTTTTTTCATACTTATAATATCCTGCCTTTATTCATACATATATACAAATTATACAACTTTTTTTACAGCTTTTCAAGTGCAATACAAAAGAA
>CASLVD010000057.1 GCA_949398305.1 uncultured Candidatus Melainabacteria bacterium
ATAAGATTTAAGTGTAGTCGAAACACTAAATATAAATAGTTCATTAACCCCAAAAACATATAAACTCCTAAATAATAAACACTAAAAGAGACCATTAGGATGCAGAAAACGACCCACTCACTTGTTGAGTGGTTTTTTTTATGCGTCAACCGATGTTGAGCCGGTGTTGGCACACGGGAGTGTAACAAGCCGGTCGGGCTGCCAAAATACAAGACTAATTCAGAATTTATTCTATCGGTTGAACTGTCCTATTTTCAATCTCTTGCTGAGGAATTTCCGGAGCGATTTCTTCCTGAATCTGTTCAGGATTTTGTGTTTCTTCTGTCTGACGTGCTTGTTCCTGACGTTCTCTGTAACCGTTTAAAAATTCATTCATACGCATATCGCTGTCATTTCGATTAGTTTCTATCTTTTGAATATCATCAAGAATATTTTTTAATTCATTTTTATAGTTTTCTGTTTGTTTACAGGTATTGTAGTAATCAAGCATGTTGTACAAACCTCTGACATTTCCGGCGGCAACACTTTTTTTCGCATCATCCATATCAAATTTGCGGTTTGTAAGTTTATACAATTCTATTGCATTATGGTGTGCGTAATCTAAATATACACAGGAAGAATTTTTTATAAGTATATCTTTGTTTTTATTTAATTTCTGATTTAAAAAATCCGCAATAGAAAGATATTTATAATATTTTTCTTCTGAAGTCAGTTCATTATTATCATCAATAAGCTCAAAATCTATTTTTTGCCCGAGGGTCTTAGTTTCTTTATAAGTTGCAAACGAGTACGTACCGAGCAATAGCCCGATTATAAGAATACTTACGCCAAGTACAAGCATGTCATTATTTGTATTGTTATCCATAACCCCGTGCTCCTTATTTTTGTAAAGCTCTTTTATAATATATAATAAAATTCAAAAAAATACCATTCAAATGAATTATATTAAAATTTTCATAGTATTATATAATGTTATAAAGGATTAGCGGTGTAATATGAAAAAAGTTTATTTAGTTTTATTAGTAGCATTAATATTAGCAGGCGGTCAGGTTCTGGCAGATGTTGTAACAACAAAAAGACAAATCAACAGACCATCCGGGGTGAATTCACATCCTCAGACAAGAACAAACAGCCGAACAACAGTTCAAACACAAAGACCGTCCGGCACAAAATTATCTAACAGCGTAAAAACCTGTAAACCATACAGTGAACAATTAAATTCTAATATCGGCGGTATAAATTTTGCATTTAACATCACTATTGCCGGCTGGGTTAATAACAAATGCCGCGTGGATTTCATTGCTCAATCTACCGGAATAAACAGTTTATTTGAATCACTTTATGGTGTTAGTCCGTCACAGGCTCAGATTTCTACATTTGAACCTAAGATTAAATGTGAATTTACAAAACAGCAGCTTGAAAGAGTCGGTGATTCAATCTTGCAGGAAGAAGAAAGAAACCGCGGCGCACGCAACAATATGCTTAAAAACCCTGCAGATATTGATATTAGCGGTTTAGCAAATATGTCAGGTTCAGATGCTGAGTTGATGAATGTAATTTTGAACGATAGAGCTTGTACAATTTTGAATGCAGGAAATTCACAAGGAATGTTTGAATCTTTATTTGATTTTTAATAAGAAAAGGAATTAAGTTATGAAAAGTATTAAATTTTTAGTGTTAATGTTAGCAATTTTAGCCGGTACTCAATGTATAGCTTTACAGACCAACAGCATAGAAGGAGCTAAAAATATAAACAAAAACACTGCCGTGCAAGTTAAAAAAGGTACAACTCCGGCTAATCCGCTTGAATATCTAAGTAAATATAATGAATTAATGGACAGATATGTTAAAAATTTCCGTGGATGCGAACCTTTACATATGAGTCAGTCAATAGATTTGTTTGGTCTAAAACTCAGTTATCAAGTTGATGTTAACGGATGGGTTGATAATAAGTGTTCATACTATATGACAGGAAATATCGGCGGAATTGGCAAAGATATCAGAGAAATTTTTGATGTTAAAGCATCTGATGAAACGATTGCAGCTATAAAACCTGAATTAAAATGTAACTTTACTCAAAGCCAATTAAATGTACTCGTTGACGGATTCATTGCGGCCCAGGAAAGAAAAATGGCAGAAGCAACAGAAACTTCATTATCTGCCGAAAAATCTTTAGCTTATAAGAAAACAAAATTATCTCCTGCTGAAGAAAAACTGGTTGCAATGTTTGTTACAGAAAATGTTTGTACAGTTCCAAATAAAGATGAATTAATGGAGCAGTTCAACAAACTGATCACCCCAAATTTATAATATGATAGAAAAATTCTTAAAAACAACAGATGATATAAAAATAGCAATTAATCATTATCAAAATTCTAATGACACAGTTATAATTCTTTGTCCTGGATGGTTTATGACAAAGGATTCTGCGGCATTCAAAAAAATGTCTGAAGATTTTACCGGATATTATGATGTTATAGCTATGGATTTTAGAGGCCACGGGAAAAGCAGCGGGTTCTATACATTTACATCAAATGAAGAAAAAGACCTTGAGGCTGTTGTAGATTTTGCGAAAAGTAAGTACAAAAAAATATACTTATGCGGATTTTCATTAGGAGGAGCATTAGTTTTACTTCACGGTGCCAAAAATAACGATATTGATAAGATTATTGCGGTTTCTGCACCTGCGGATTTTTATAAAATAGAAAATCATATGTATTCGCCTGACGCTTGGATTCCGACATTATTTCAAAAATTTGAACCGCTAAGATGGCTGACAATCCGTGCAGGCTTTCCGTGGTTAGATAAGGATAAACCTTTGGATTTTGTCGATAAGATAAAAGTTCCTACACTTTTCATCGCAGGAGAAAAAGATCCTACGGTTTTTCCGTGGCATACAAAAAAACTTTACGAGAAAGCCTTATGCAAAAAGGATTATAAATTATTTAAAAACGCACGGCACGCTGAAGACTTATACAATGATTTTCCGGGCGGATTTATAAAAACCTGCATTGAATGGTATAAATCTTAATTTATTTGTGTTTTCTGTCGCCTGTACCTGAGCGGTATCCGCAGATTGAATAAATAAACGGCAGAGCTCGTTCGATATGAATTTTATCAGCAAACGGAATCTTTGCAAGTACACAAATCGCAACTGCATCATCAATATTTGCAATCATGTCTTTTAATTTTAATTCACGTTTAGGTTTTTTGGCTTCCTTATCGCTCCTTAGACCATTAAATATAGCCATTGCTGTATTTGAACCAATTACGACACCAGCAATAGATGCTAGAATTTTAACAAAATTGTTATTTATTTTTTTATTTTTAGATTTTTCACAAAGTTTTATAGAACCATCAACAAGCAGCATAGGAAGCGATGTTAATGACATTTGGAATGCGCCTTCTTTCCATTTTTTTATCCTGTCAGATTTTGGTTCACCGATTGAACTCATTAAAATACCGCCGACATTGGCACAGGCTGCCATTGTTAACATATGCTGCACTTTATATTTAACTTTAAAGATATTAGGCGCTTTTTGCATTTTCATAAATGTAATAAGCGGTATCATAACCCCTGTTACAGAACCAACTGTTGCTAATACTTTATCTTTTATTGTAATATCTTTTCCGTTGTTTTTAGTTTCTTCTGATTTTTTCAGGTTAATATGACCGTATGAAATTTCTCTGCGATTTGCAAGAAAGTTTGTCATGCTATGTCTTTGGTTAATGTTTGAGGTTATTGATTCTATTGCCATAATTGAAAATCTTATTACGTGTGAATCTTACACTAAACTTTTTTAAAAGTAAATAGCATAAAAAGTATATAAGAATTTTAATATTTATACATCAACTGATAATATTAAAATATTTATGATAATATAACTTGTGTGAGAAAAACTTATGAAAAAGATTATAGTAACAGTTATTTTATTAATATTATTTACTCCGTTAAAAGCGTTTTCAGAAGTTGCCCATATATCAATGGATGAAGCAGTTTCGCTTGCATTAGAAAACAATCTTGATTTAAAATCAAAACGTAAGAAAGCTGAAGAGCTTAAACAGGATATAAAAATTGCAAACGCATTAAAAAATCCGCAATTTCAATCAAACTTTTTAATGGGGAAAGTTACCCGCGGAAATTCCAGCCAATTCGGACTGGCTGTTCCGGTTGAAGTCGGGAAACGCGGTATCAGAAAAAAAATTGCTAAGATAAATTTAAAAATTGCAGAAGATGAAATAAGAGCAGCGGAACACGAATTAAAAATCAATGTTATGCGGGCTTATTTCAATATTTTATATAGAAAATCAATTGTACAAATTCTTCAAGAGCGTGAAAGATTATTTCGCAATATGAAATCAATTGTTGAACAAAAATCAAAATCTTCACCTAACAGTATTGATGTTTTACAAAATGATATGAAGTATAAAAAGCAGCTTGTATTTTTAAATCAGGCAAAAGCGAACCTTCTGGGAGCACAGTTTGAACTTAACAGTGTTATGAATATTAAAAGTTCTGAAGTTATGTATGATACTGTAGAAACTTCACTTTTTGCAAAAAATCTTTCAATTTTAAACATAGAACTTTTACCGTACCAGACAATTGAAGATACCGCAATGAAATACAGTTATTCATTATCAATTGCAGAATCCAATATTGAAAAACGCACAGCAGAAGTTTCTCAGGCAAAGAGAATGAGAATCCCCGATGTTACAGTAAGCGGCGGTTATGCTTACCAAACAGCACATCAAACAAGAGGGGAAGCATTGCCGGGTGCGTTTGTCGGAGCAGGGGTTGATATTCCGTTATTATATTTTTACGAACCCGAAGTTAAAAGAGCAAAAATCACACTGGACAGAGCAAGCATTGATAAGGATTCATTTGAAAATCATTTAAAATTTGCTCTAAAAGAAGACTATAACGAATTTAAATACGCAAAAGATAATATTGCTCATTACAGCGAAATTTTGAAAGACTCAAACACTGTTCTTCAAAATTATCAAAAACGTTACGAAAAAGGCCAGGCAAGTTTATTGAACCTTATTCAGGTTGAAAATGCAAATCAGGAAACCCTGAGAGAATACATCAATGCTGTCCAAATATACTATGAAGCATATTTAAGCTTAATGAAAAATGTCGGTCATGATGTACTATTAAATAACGATAATTTATAAAGAAGGGATAAACTTAAACAAGTGATAATTTATTAGACAAATTTTTGACCTGTCTTAATTTTTCGACTCGTTTAAGAATTTTATTTGCATTTTCATCATCAGGCTGCGCAGATAAGAATTTACGGTAATATCTTTTTGCTTCGGTTTGCCTGCCAAGTTTATCAAGACACAAGCCAATTTCTGAATAGATTTTTGTATAGTTAGGATTAATTTTTAAAATATTCATATAAAGACTTAGTGCTTGTTTATATAATTCCATTTTCATAAATAATGAAGATTTTCTTAAATATGCATTAATATATGATGGCGAGTTTTCGATTAATTTTTGATAAATCATTAACGCCATATCCTGTTCATCACACTGTTCATGTGCTTGACCGAGCTGAAAAATTGCATCCGGATTTTCAGGATTAATCTGAATAGCCTGAATAAAACATTTTATTGCACGGCACGGCATTTCATCTTTCAGATGGCACAGACCAAGTTCATAAAAAGTTTCAAATTTATTAGAATCAAGTAAAGCAGCTTTTTCCAAGTTTTCGATAGCTTTTTTAATTTTGCCCATATTTTTGTAACAAATTCCTAAGCCAAGGTATGTTTCAGAATTATTTCTATCCATTAAAATAGAATTCAAATAAGTTCCTGCGGCTTCCTTAAATGAATCTTTTGCTCTTAACAAATCGGCTTTTTCCTGAAGCGTTTTTGTCAGGGATTTTCCGGCCGGGGCGCTCATATATTTTGCTTTTTCGTTACTCAACTCTTTTTCCTCTTTATGTATCTATAATAGTTTTTTTTCATGCCGGTAAGAACAATCATAAGATTTAAACATTAATCAATCATTGGATTTATTCTCATTCTTGTGCTATAACATTAATATGAAAAAGTTTGTAATTTTATTAGGGATTATGGGAGTTTTAACTACTCAGTGTCAGGCATTTGAGGGTGAAGTGCAGCTTGGAGAAGTTGAGCAAACAAAAATAGAACTTCCAAAGGTCGATTATAAAGAAACTGATTCACTTGTAATAAGTGATAAAGAGATAATGGATGAAATTATTAAACTTCAACGAGAAAAGGACCTTGAAGACATTGACAATCTCTGGAAAGGCACTGTTGAAAATAATCAGGTAATCGGTTTTGCATTAAAAAAACTTGCAACACCGGAAAGCCAAAGACGAATTCATTCATCACTTATGGCTAAAACATTATCAGCAATTGTTTCAGGAGCTGCGTTAGCGCCTTGTTTAATCGGAGCTGATTATATGGTGCAATCAGGATCATATGCCGCAGGGAGAATCGCCCAGAACTTTCTAAACCGCAAAAACGTTCCGCAGGAAATTCCGCTTACAGATACAGAATTAATCGAGCTTGCAGGTCTTGTTGAAAGCCTTCAGGATAAAATTATTAACGCATATTACAATTATAAAAATTCATTAAGCCAATTGAAAGATGTCCGCTCACGTGAACTTTTGTACAGCAAAAATTACGTAAAAGCTATGGATGAAGAAGATTTTCTCGAAATTGCAATTTCATCTTCACTCTATAAAGATATGCAGATTGAAGAATATAAATACATGCAGCTTGCAAAAAAATATCACCTTGAATTACAGCGCTTAGCAGGTAAAAAAGTCGTTGATAGTCTGAATTTATATCAATATAATTACGATACAACATTGATAGGAGGAAGTAATGTTAAGAAATAGATTGTTATTGATTTCAATAATGCTTACTTTTGCCGCTGTTCCGGCATTTGCAGACAACCTGTCAGATGTTGAATTTCCAAAAGCTCCGGCTTATCGTGTCGGAATATCCGAACTACCGGAAAAACAGTATATTCAGGCAGTTGAAGACAAAACAAAACCGGAAAAACAACTTGCAAAAAAAATAATTTCTCAAGAAGATAATATTGCAGACTTAACATATGCAGATTTAAGTATTAAGCGACTGTCAAAAGAAGTCGCCCAGGATTTAGAGTTTGAAGAACAGGATATGCTTTCAGATTTATCTTTATTGTGGCAAGGTGCAGCTGTTCAAAGTGATACTATAAACTTTGCACTGTATAAACTTGCAAACCCTGATGCTGATAAGCCTGATGAAAAATCCGTTAAAAATGTGTTAAAAACTATTGCAAGTATGTCAACTTTAGTCGGTGCAAGTATGGGAAGCCCTATTTTAGCCGGTTCTTCATTGATTGGCGGTAATATTTTCAATATATTTGCGCAGGATACTAAAGCTCTTAATTATAAATATACCCGCGTAAATGATGCGGATATGATTATTTTAATCCGCAAAGTTGAAGATCTTCAGCAAAAAGCAGTAGACTTATATTACGATTATATGAGTGCTAAGAAGAATCTGGAATTCAGCAATGACTTAGTTAAAGAAAATCAACGAAAATTTGAACTTGCACAAAAAAACAACGCGGCAAGAGAACTTGTTGTAATTACAGATGCTTATTACCGTACAGCTTTGGATAAACAAAGAACCGCAAAATCTGAATTCTTTTCAAAACGCGCAGCATTAGAACAATTTGTCGGTAATGATGCATTTGTACAGTTTGAAGCAGAGCTTGCCGCAAGAGAAAACGGCGAACCAAAACCTGTTAAATCAGAATCTCAACATAATTCAGAAATACAAAATCAAGAATATTCACAAACTATTCAAAACGTAGAAAATTACACTAATAATCTTGAAGCACCTGATTTGAGAGTTAATGAAGACGAAACAATATCAGATTCAACACAGAATGAAGAAAATATCGCATTAAATGAAGAAGCACAAGATGAAGTTTTAACAGGCTCTTCCTCAAATATTGATGACGACGAAACCCAGGATAAAAAATCAGGATTATTTAAAAGAAATAAAAAAGAAAAAGTAAAAGAACCTAAATATTCAACAAAAGGTTTAATATTCCTGCACAATAATACTGATGAGAATCAGATTCAGGAAAAATCCGGACGCAAAAAAAGAGACTCAAAACAGGAAGAAATACCGGCAGTAGAAACACAACAAATACAAAAACCAGTTGTTGATACATTAGGTTTGCCGCCGCTGGATGAAATCAGAATACCTGATTTAACCCGTGACGGATATTCAATACATTCATATGTTGATGGAGATGAATTCGGTGGAGATCCTTCCTTATCATACTAATTGCGGTCAGGTAAATATGGATATCGATTCCGAACTATTGGAATCAGCTATACGAGAAAAGAAGAAAACTCCCGTATTTCGTTTATACGGATGGAATCCTCCCTGTGTATCATTAGGTCGAAACCAGAATGACAAATTCCTGAATCGCGAAATTCTTAAAAAATATAATATAGATGTCGTAAGAAGACTGACAGGCGGCAGAGCACTGCTTCACGATAATGAAATCACATATAGTTTTATCTGTCCTGTATCATATCTTGAAAATGGAGAACATGTTGTATCATCCTACAAAGAAATTTCTCAAATTCTGATTGATAAATTTCAAAAGCTGGGAATAAATTTAAACTTCGGCACTGAAAAACCGATTAAAACAGGTTTTGATTATTGTATGCTGATATCAACAGGTGCAGACTTATGTTACAATGGTAAAAAACTAATAGGCTCTGCACAGTGCCGCAAGAACGGTTATATTCTACAACACGGTTCAATATTATACGACTATAATAAAACTCTTCTTGAAGAAATTTTTAACGAACCAGTTAATACCAATGAGATAACAACTATTAAGGAAATTAATCCGGATTTAACAAAAGAAGAAATGCTAAAAGTAATGAATATATGTTAAAAAGCCACAATGTATTGATAAAATTTATCCTTGGTAGTACAATCTATTAAAAAGGGATAAATTATGAGTAAAAATTTAAAAGCAATGGTAATGGCAGCAGGTATGGGTTCTCGTTTAGAACCAATAACTTTAAAGCTCCCAAAACCATTAATCCCCGTGATGAACAGACCATTGATGGATATTATTTTGTCTCAGCTGCATAATATTGGTGTAAATGAAGTTATTTCAAATACATATTACCTTGCAAACCAGATTATAGACAGATATAAATCAAATAAATTAGGAATAAAATTCAACTATATTAAAGAAACGGAACTCTCAGGAACTGCAGGTGGTGTAAAAAAATGTCAGTTTTTCTTTGATGAAGGCGAGGATTTTATTGTAATATCAGGCGATGTTCTAACAACTGCTGATATAAAAGAAGGTATTGAAATTCATAAAAAATCAGGTGCAATAGCAACTATCGGAGTAAAGCAAGTTCCGCATGAACTTGTATCACACTTTGGAGTTGTTGTGACAGATGAAAAAGGCTATATTACAGAATTTCAAGAAAAACCGCCGCTTGAAGAAGCTAAAAGTAACTTAATTAATACCGGAATTTATATTTTTAATTACAAAATTTTTGATTATATCCCTGAAAATACTTTTTATGATTTTGCAAAAAATGTATTTCCAAAGCTTTTAACCGAAGGCCAAATTAATACCTTTAAAATTGCATAATACTGGAACGATATCGGAACAATTGGTCAATACAAACAGTCAATACAAGATGTATTTAACGGCTTATGTAAAATTGAACATACTCCGATTATTGAAACTAATCTGGGCAGTTATATTTCAGAAACCTCCAGAATCCCATCTACAGTACGTTTTATGGGTAACAACGTTATAGGTTCTAATGTAAAACTAGGTGAATATATTATGCTTGATAATTGCGTAGTTATGGACGGTGCTGAAGTTAAAACAGGTTCTGAATTGTCAAATTGCGTAATTTTACCGGCATTATCAACTAATACTAAAAAATCAATTTCAAAAAGTTCATCTAAAGACGCTTTAATGGTTTAAACCAAGATTTATCCGGCTTTGGAACGGACGGGTTTAAGTTTTCTACACTTTGCGGATTTTTAATTTTCGCGTAATATTCGTTTGCTTTTTTCTTATCTTTGGCTGCCATATATCTATCGCCGAGTTTTTTGTATATCAAGTCATTTCCGCCAAGATATTTGATTGATTTTTCGTAATAATCTATTGCATGTTGTTCATCATAAATATCTCTTTCAAGCTTACAAGTATCACATCTTCTCCAGCCGGTATTTGAATAGGCATCGCCGAGTTTTTCATATACTTCATAGGCTTTTGGATTGAGTTCAAGTGCTTTTTTGTAATCTTCAATTGCTAAATCGTAATCCGATGTTATACTGGAATTTGACGCAAACATTGAAATTTCATCAATATTTTTCAAGTCGCCTCGTTCTATGTATAGTTTGTAATTTTTAGGATTTTGAGCGATTTTTTTGTTTAACTCAATTAACTTTTTTATACTATTTATTGAATTTGAATAAGTTTGAGGTTTTAATTCATCTGCTTTTTCAAGATTTTTTAAGGCTTTGTCGTAATCCTTATCCATAAAAATTGCTCGTTTTGCTTGTCCGTAATAGGTTCTTGCAAGACAATCCGTGTCGCATTCTTCGTATTCAAAATTTATTTTAATGTTTTCTTTAGAAAGTCCCGGAACGCTTGCTTCTAAAAGTGTTTTTGTCGTGTTAGAAATTCTTTCCAAGTCAAAAGCTCTGTTTGTATTTATAGTAACATCTGCGATTGTTGGGTCCAGCTCATTGATGAAAAACGTAGCTTCTGGGATATGGATATTGGTTTTTGCACTGTAAATTCCGTCAACATGAGATAATCGTTTTGAGAATGCACGATTTAGCATGTTTTCAAGCTTTTGTATTTTTTTAGGTTTTGTGCTTGTAATATACATGTAGACATCTACATTAGGATTAATCCCAACATCATCTGTTATGAGGTTTGCTTCAGCCAGTTCAACAGCAGCATAGTCTACATTATTTTTGTTTGTTCCAAAAATCGCTATCATATTTCTGGATCCATCAACATAGCGGATTGTAGGTCTTCCGAATCTTGTGAGAGCTTCTTGTATTTCGTTTGCTTTTTGAGGATTATCTGTTGTTGCAACAATTTTGTAGTTAGTTGCAGCAATATAGTTGCCTAATAAAAACATTCCGATGCCAAAAGCTAAAATAGCTAAACTAATTAAAATATTCTTTTTCATAATGCAATTATACTAATTTTTAGAAATTAAACAATACATTTTGCGCTTGATTTTTTAACGGGTTAATGTTATTCTTAGATTGTTCAGCCGTTGTGAGACTATGGCACTCTGCCGACGAGAAGGTGACTAAATGTCACGTTCGAGGAGAGGAAAGGTAGCGCAACCGAGTAAAACGAGGTCTAGCTACCGCAAGCTATAACCTCAATATAATTAAATATTACCGTTGTGGGACTATGGCGCAGCGGTAGCGCAGGGGACTCATAATCCCTTGGTCGTGGGTTCGAATCCCTCTGGTCCCATAAAAAAATACAGGATTTCTCCTGTATTTTTTTATATAATAAAGATTATTTAGGCTGTCCGGAATGAACATCAAGCCCGCCGGTCACAGGCAGATTAACTCCGTTGCAGTAGCTTGATTCATCTGTACTTAAAAAATAAATAGCCTTAGCTACTTCAACTGGTTCACAAATTCTTTTTAATGGATTTGCGGCTGCATATTTGGGGATATTATCAGGGTTAAGCATTTTTGTATCTGTAGCTCCGGGGCATACACTGTTTACTCGGATATTATATTTTGCATAATCAAGAGCCATTGCACGCGTAAGATTGACAACTGCTCCTTTTGCGGCATTGTAAACAGGCATTTGATAGTCAGCTGAAATACCCGAAATCGATGCTGTGTTTACAATTGTTCCATATTTATTTTCAATTAAATCAGGTAGAAAATATTTTGACGTTAAATAAATAGATTTTACATCATTTGCCATCAATTCATCCCAATCCTTTTCAGAAGTTTCATGCAATAATCCATGTTTAATTATTCCTGCGTTATTTATAATACTATCTATACCGTTACAAGTTTCAAATATTTTTGAATGAAGATGTTTAACATCTTTATCTTTGCTAACATCACATTTTAAAAAATAAACTTTATCCGGATAGTATTGGTTAAGTATATTATAAATTTCCGGATCTTCATTCTTGTCCGCCATAAATACATACCAATTACGTTCAAGAAAAAGCTTTGTTGCAGCCAGACCTATTCCTGACATTGCACCTGTTATTAAAACTCTTTTCATTCTAAATCTCCTTTTCTTTTTATGATTTAAGAAAGGGAAAAATTTCACTATAGCCAAATATTTATAAAATATATTAAGTAATGTAAAATCTGGTCGGCTAATTGACAAAATAAATTTATCAGGTATGTTTGTCATAATACAAAAAAAAGATTTACTAAATTAAAGGAAGAAAATTATTATGATTAATTCAACAACATTTACCGGTAGAGAAACTATGTTAACACAACCTGCGAAAAAAGTAGTAAGCAAAGCTCATGAATATGTAGCTGCAAGTAAAATATATTCAACAGCAGAAAATGCAGTAAAAGAAGCTGCAAAAGATATTACAAAAACTGCTAATCCAATTTGTTCAAATCAAGCTGCAGCAAGTTATGCTTTATCTCACGGTACACCAAAAGAAGTATTACCGGAAGCTGTCGCAAGAAGTATTGATTACACAATATAATTCTTACTAAATACAAAATTCAAAACAAAACATTTTTACCATATGGTGAAGATGTTTTGTTTTTTTGATATACTAACCAATGTATAGAGGGAGAAAAGTATGAGAGATGAATTGTTATCGATAATCGAAAAGAATAGCAGAATTGATTTTTCTGAACTTGCCGTGTTATTAGGAGCTAGCGAAGAAGATGTCCTAAAAGAACTTGAAAGTT
>CASLVD010000058.1 GCA_949398305.1 uncultured Candidatus Melainabacteria bacterium
AGCCGAGAATCGGCTGCGCCTCTTTTTTATTTGTTCATTTTATCAGCTCCGGAATTACTTCTGTTCATACAGTTTCCGAATTGGCAGTTAGCATCATAAGGCTGAGTATTTTCTTCCTGATTTGGTTCCATATTTATGTTATCAGGAATTTGCGGTTGCCCTAGTTGTGTTCTGTTTTCAAAAGTATTTTTGGGCTGCTTCATATTTTCTATGTTATTGGGCAGAATTTTATCTTGTAGTCTGTCATTTATCCCGGCTCCTATGTCAGCTTTACACGCACCTAATTCTTCTATTTTGCAAGCGCTGAAAACGGGTAAAGTAAAACATGATATTAATAATGCTGTTAAAATTATAATCTTTTTCATAATTGTATAGTCTCCTAAATATATCTACATGACTAATATAAAAGATGTTTCTGGAAGTTTCATTGGCTGAAAGTATAATTTTGGGGTAAATTGGGGTAAATTTGGTTTGGCTAGGTTTATTTAAAGATACAATGCGTTCGGCCGAGGAATTTGCGGAGCTGAAAAATTTTGTTTACTTTAGGTTATGATTTTAGATATTTGCCCCTGACTTGGAAATAGTGTGTAGCAATGGTGCCCCGAGTCTTGGATTATCGGCAGGTCGACCGGCTGAACGCAGCTCTCCCCTAAACGAGTTTCGCTTATAGTGCTTTGCACTTGTTCGCTCAATCTGCTCGCTATCTGGACTCGTTTTACTCCGTCCGTACGTAAATTCGCTCCGGCCGAGGACAAAAAAAGACCTCCGGATGGGGAGGTCAAGGTTGGTTATTTTTGGTTATGTTATAGTATTATGTCAGTTAAAAACTGTATATAGGTTAAATATTTTAAGGTTAAGGGTAAATAAATTTTTTTAATATTTTTGGGGTAATTGTTTTTTCTTACATTTGGATAAATTACCCTCAAGATTTTGTTTTGCTTTTTTTGTTTTAAAGATTTACAATTCTTAACAAAAAATAGGCAAGGTTGTACTATCATGGTGTTATGTGGGAAAGATTTAGAAAATTTATACTCTCAAAAGTATTGAAAAAACACTATTACCGTACAGGTAAATGTAAGGGATGCGGGCAGTGCTGTACTCATATTTATGTGAAACACTTTAAACATGTTTTGCAGGATGAAAAAGAGTTTGAAAAATTACAATATTTGCATAAGTTTTATTCTGATTTAAAAATTATTGGAAAAGATGAACTGGGGTTGATTTTTGAGTGTAAGAATTTGGATTCTGAAACTAAGCGGTGCAAGATTCATTTTTGGCGTCCGGGGATTTGCAGAAGATATCCCCAGGAGGAGCTTTTTTCAATGGGCGGCACGTTATCAGAAGATTGCGGATATAAAATGGAACCGATTATTCCGTTTAAAAAAGTCTTAAAAGATGTCGAAAAAAGGCAAAACAGACGAAAAATTATTAGAAAATTATTTTAATTTTGCAATAACTATTAATGGTGAATAAGTAAGCTTTGTTTCTTTAAATTTTTTGTTAAAAGTATCGCAAAAATCTTTCACTTCTTTTACTGTCCAGGTTTTTGTTGAAAGTGAATTTACTCCTGTTTTTTTCATATGGGCAAGGAGTTCTAAAGGTGTTTTAAATGTTATTTCTTCGTAAAATTCTTCACAATATAGGACTTCAAATCCTTGTGAGGTAAGAATTTTTAGTATTTCGTCTTTTTGTTTATATTGTAGTGTCAGCCCTGAAATTTCTTTGATTTCTTTAAAGTTTTCGGGTGTAAATGTAGAAAATGCTAATAAGCTGTCTTTTTTTAGTGAAAGTTTTATTATTGAAATTGCTTTTTCGAGGTTTTCAAACCATTGAAACATTGCATTTGATATAATTAAGTCCATTTTTTTTGAAGGTTTTATTTTTAAGGCGTTTCCACAGATAAAGTTAGCACTTGGAATTGCTTTTTGTACGTAGATTTTTGATTTTTCAATTAGGTCGTTTGCGGTGAACAATTTAAAGTGTAAATTTTTTGCAATGCGTTTTGTAAGTAAACCTGTACCGGAGCCAAGTTCAAGGATATTTTCAAAATCTGTTGAAATTTTAGATAATTCAATAAGTAATTTAGATGCCATTAAGTCTTGAACGGTTGCGTTTTTGTCATAATCGTTCATACTTTTTTCAAATTGTTTTTTTATGAGTTTGTAATCTGTCGGCATTTTAGGATTTCGCTCCAGGTGTTAAAATTGTAATACGGGTTATGTCCGTATGGTAAAGTTATTATTGGAATATTATTTTTATTGTGGCTTGCTGTTTGATTTTTAGGCGGAATGATTTTATCAAAATCGCTTACAATTGCAAGGTCGTAAAATTTTTCATATCCCATATCTATTTTACTACGAATAAAATTGTATAAGTTTTCAAGTTCTGCTACTCTATTTTCAATTGAGCGTTGGACAGGTTGTGTTTTATATTTTTCAAACTCATTTTCTGAGAGAAATACATTTTGATAAAATTTACCCTGAAGTCCTTTTTGTGCATGTTTAAGTGTTAATTCAAACATTTTGACAGGTATTCCGAAATTATCATCAACAGGAGTTGTTGTTCCGTTTATTGCAAGTTTACTGTTAAAATCTTTAAATAATTCTTTTAGTTGGTAAGCTGCAAAAACTCCCATTGACCAGGTTATAAGATTTTTATTTTCGTATTTTGAAAGTTCTTTTAAATCTTGCGGGATTTTTAAATCATTGTAATCATAGATGAATAATACGTCAAATTTTTCGCAGTCTAAATATTGAAAAGGATGATAATCAAAACTCCAGCCGGTGAAAAATACGATTAAATTTTTATTATTTTGTTTATTTAGCCAGAAGCTTTTCATTGATTTTCTCCTTGAGTATTTGTAATTCTGCTTCTTCAATTTCGCAGGTTAAAGATAACCGAAGGCGTGAAGTTCCAATCGGTACTGTCGGCGGTCTTATTGGTAGTGTAAAATATCCGTTATGGAATAGAACTTTGCATAAATCAACAGTATCTTTGTTTTCGCCGATTATAACAGGTATAATATGGCTCGGGCTTCCAAAATTTTTAGCAATTTCAAGCATTTTTTTACGTTTTTGAAGTGTTTGCGGCAGTTTATTTTCAATAATCCACTTTGTAAATGCAATGTTTATCGGCGGCAGGGCTGTAGAAAAAATAAACGAACGTGATTTATTGATTAAAAAATCAATTAAAATTCTTGAACCAACAGCAAAAGCTCCCATAGAACCGATTGCTTTACCGAAAGTTCCGACAATTAAATCAACATCATTAATTATTCCAAGTTCTTCGGCAACCCCCAGACCCTTCTGTCCGAAAACCCCGAAAGCGTGGGCTTCATCAATTATTAAATTACAATTGTATTTTATTTTTAATTCAACAAGTTTTTTTAAGTCTTCTATATCTCCATCCATTGAAAACACGCTTTCCGAAATTATGAAAGCATTTTTGAAATTTTCTCTTTCACGGATAAGTAAGTTTTCTAGTGCTGTCATATCGTTATGAGGAAATCTGAAAAATTTGCCATCAGACAATTTCATCCCGTCAATTATACTGGCATGGTTTAATTTGTCTGAAAAAATCACATCGCCTTTTGGGCATAAAGCACTTGAAATCCCGACATTTGCGTGGTATCCGCTGTTAAATAATAAAGCACCCTCTTTTTGATAAAGATTTGCCAAAAGTTCTTCCAGTTCATTATAAACAGGCAATGTTCCTGTCAAAAGTCTTGCAGAAGCGCTTCCAAAAGAAAACTGAGCGCCGTCGGTATCTAAAAATTCTTTTGTAATTGCTTTGTTATCGGCGAAATTTAAATAATTGTTAGAAGAAAGGTTCAAAAGTTTCTTACCTTTATAATAAATAAACTTTTCGTCTTTCCTTTCAAAATCTTTCAAATTTCTAAAATGAGAGCGGGTTTTCAGCTCCTCTAAAATCTTTTGATAATCCTCATACATACCTTTAATTTATGACAAAAGGGGGGTAAATTCAAGTCCTCGGTATTACCAACTGTAGCCTAAAGTAAGCAAAACTACTATTTTCGTATTAATGATTTTCTGTTGCTTCTCAAGTGTTTTTAATTGTAACAATATGTAAAGAATATATACATAATATATAAATTTGCGCAATTTCTTGTTTCAAAAATTGTTTATTATAACATAACGAGGTATAATTAGAATCATGGTTGAGAAGTCTGAACAAAACTTAGAAGTAATCGAAACGACTCAAGAGATGAGAGAAAACGAAGTTGTTGATCAACGTCAGAAATCTCGCCAAACGAATCCTATTGCAAGAAAGCTGCTGGACTTTAGCTTGTCTAACAAAACCCGCAGATTTTCAGTCAAAGATTTGTTTACACGATAGGCTCGCGTAGCACGGTTTTATGAGGATCGATACGTACGTTGTACGGTTTGTGAAGAGCTGAAAAACTGATTATACTTCGTTTCCCTATGCGGGAACAGAGCACAGTCGGTGTGAGTTCATTCAGGTAGAATTATGTATGAGATAAAAAAACAAATTTATTTGGATTTATCAAAAACCCAAAAATCAGCGTTATGTAATTACTTACGTGCACTTGTCAAAAAATCTCCGGATTTATCGGTTGATGAAATTTGGGAAAGTTTTGCCGCAGATGAAAAGTATTATCTTGAATTAAACTGTTCAAGATTTGAGTTTTTGGCTGAACTTATTGATGAAGATTGTTTTAAAGCTGATACACTAAAGTACCTGAAAGAATGTAAAAAGTATTATGACTACAAAGAAAAGCAGCGTCCTATAATTGAAGCTAATAAAGAATTTGAAAAGAAAAAACGTAAATTTTTGCAGGAAGTTAAAATGTCAAAAGAAGCTCCGACAAAAAAACAGCTTTACTATTACGACAGATTATGCAAAAAATATAATATAGAAAAAATTGAATTAAATTCAAAACTTGAAGCTCGTAATGAAATTGATAAAATTATTACAGAACACGCTCCAAAACGGTATGATTATTTAGAGGAAGATGAATAAATAATGCTTATTCAAGATATAGTAAAAATATTAACCGACTCAGGTATTGAATCTAATGAAGCAAATGTAGAAGTAAAACTTTTGATAGAACATTTTGCAGGATTTTCGCTTACTGATATTTTGATGGGTAAGAAATTGACTGATGATAAGCTTAAAATAGTTGAAGAAAAGGCGATTTTGCGTGCAAAATCGCATCAACCGATTCAATATATAATTGGTCAGGCTGATTTTATGGGTGAGAAGTTTATCGTAAATCCTTCGGTATTGATTCCGCGTGATGAAACCGAGCTTCTGGTTCGGCAGGCTGTTGAAATTATCAAGCAGAACAAATATTCTCAAGTGCTTGATATGTGTACAGGATCAGGCTGTATCGCTTGTATGATTGCTAAACTTTCTGATGCTAAAGTTATTGGGGCGGATGTTTCAACTGATGCTTTGCATGTTGCGTTTTCTAATATGGAAAAGTTTGAGCTTTTTAACAAGGCAAGTTTCAGAAAATCCGATTTATTTTCAAAAATTCGTGAGGAAGAAAAGTTTGATTTAATAGTTTCTAATCCTCCATATATCCCGCCAAAGTTAAAAGAAACTATTCAAAAAGAAGTCACCTTTGAACCTGATTTGGCGCTGTATACAACGGATGAAAAGGGATTGGAATTTTATGAAAAAATTACATTGGATGCTAAGAAATTTTTAAATGATGGCGGTTATTTGATGTTTGAACTCGGACTTGGTCAAAGTCGTGATGTCGCTGAGATTATGGATAAAAACGGGTTCAAGGAAATAAAGGTATTAAAAGATCTTGCAAATATTGACCGCGTAGTCCTTGGTCGATGACCCTGTCTTGGATTATCGGCGGGTCGACCGGCTCATCGCAGTTTTCCCCTGGACGAACTCGCTACGCTCCGTTCTTGCCGAAATCCGCTGCGGAGCTGAATAATTGAGATGACTTGGAAACAATATGTAACATGATGCCCCGTCCGGCCGAGGACTAGACGCCGATCCAGTTGAAGTGTCCAAGGATTAACCCGATTAGCGCAGATAAGCCAAGATAAATTAGCGGGTCTTGTTTTTTGATAAATCCTGAAATGAGTAATGCGATTAGCAAAAGTGTTCCTAAAAGATGAAGATTTGATGTAAATATAAGCTTTATACCAACAGCTGACAAAAGCGCACAACCTGCGGCTTTTAATCCTCTTATTGCACCTTTTACGGTTCTGTTTGTTTTGAATTTATCTAAGGCTTTTGAAATTATTGTAACTATAATAAATGATGGTAGAATTACGGCGGTTGTGGCGATTAGTGCTCCAAGGATACCGGAGGTTGTGAAACCTGCAAATGTAGCAACGTTAACTCCGACAGGACCGGGAGTTATTGAAGATATTGCAAGCATATCGGTTAATTGTTTTGGAGTGTACCAGTGAAATTTTTCCGCGATATCGTATAAAAACGGTAATGTTGCATACCCGCCGCCAAAAGAAAATACACCAACATGGAAAAATTGTAAGAATAATTGGAGATAAAGATTCATTATGCTTCGCCTCCTTTATTTTTCTTCAGGTCCTCTATTTTTTGCCAGAAAATTCCGAAAAATAAGGCAAAGATTACTGTAATAGATGGGGGTACTTTGCCGGAAATCGCAAGAGCAAGACAAATAATATATGTTAAAATTGAAAATTTATCAGTAACTGATTTTTTCCACATTTCTTTAACTGCAAGAAATAACAGGACAATAACACCAATTCCTACGCCCCAGAAAATATGCTGGATGGATGGTTTTGTGATAAGCTCAGACAGAATCGATGCAAATAATACTATAGCCAAAAACGCAGGTAAAACCATTCCGACTGTTGCTGCGATTGCGCCTTTTGTTCCTAAGAGTTTTCTGCCTGTGAAGATGGCTGTGTTTGCTGCAATAATTCCAGGTAAAGATGCGCCAAGTGCGTAAAATTCACAGAGTTCTTCCGAGGTAATCCATTTTTTCTTATCAACAAGTTCACTTGTTAACAACGGTAATATTACGTATCCGCCGCCAAGAAGAAGTGTTCCGACTTTGAAAAATGTCTTAAATATCCCGTAAAAATTCTTGTCCATAACTTTATTGTATAACATAAAAAATATAGGTCGTAAATGTTATTGTGTGTTAAAAATATTTAATATTTTTATAGTTTACGCAATTTTTAATTTCAAAAATACTTTATATAAATGTAAAGGTTGTAGGTTAATTTTTTAGGGGAAATTTATGGTAGATCAAGTAAGTTTAAATCAAGGTTTGGTAAGTAACAATAATATGTTAGCTGCACCGGTTAATGTTACAGCGCCGGCTGCAAATAATCAAAGTTTATTTCAGCTTCCGGACCCTTCTGTAAATAATTATGCAAATGATTTTATGATGCAGAATTTAGATTTTAATGCGATGGCGGCAGGAATTTATCCAAATGGACAGATTCCGCAAGTTCCTGCACAAAATCAACCGCAAACACAAACAATTGTGCCAAACCAACCAGCACAACAGCAAGCTGTTCCGACTTTTAGCGGCAATGATAATGTGAATACATCTGAGCTTGACAATTGTTTAACTCAGCGTGACCAAAATCTGGTGCAGACTGAAAACGGAAATACATACCGCAAAACTTATACATTGACAAAAACAGGTGCTGCCGTAGGTTTAGCTGCACCCGTTGCAGTGAAAGGTTTTGAATTATTTAAGGCCGGAGCTCTTAAAAATATATTTAAATCAAAAAGTTTGTTAGTTTCTTGTCCGTTAGTTGCGGCGGCAGGTCTTGGTATCGGCTGGTTGTTAGACGGATTTATTAATTCAAAACGAGCACAAAAAGCAGATGCCGCGACTCAACCTCAAGTTCAACCGCAAACTCAACCTCAATTACAGGCAAAGGTTTAATGAAAAATTTATAAATAAAATTTACCCCTATATATGGCGGAACTTATGTTCCGTCTTTTTATTTGAATCTGCGCACGTAATAGTTTTTATCGTTTTGGAGTTCTATTTTTGCATTAAGAAGTTCTTCATCTTCAAATTTATGAGTCAAAATTTTTGCGGCTTTTTCTCGTATTGTGTATTCGTCTATTTCTTTTGCACGCAAAATTATTTGTTTTAAATCTTCAAAATTTAATTTGTCGTAGAATTCATAAATCGTTTCAAGACACCAGTATAATTTGAAAACCTCTTTGTTTACTTTATATTTCCCGTCTTGAAAGTCGAATTTTTCTATTTTTTCAAGTAAATCAAAAGTAAGTTGTGTAAGTTTTTGGCAAAATATATTACAAAATTCTGAATCGGTTTTTAAATTTGATATTGCAGAGATTACGTTGCGGCATATATTTGCATTAATATCAATTATTGCATCTAAAAATACCTGATAATTTTCTGCAGATTGGAAAAATTTCAACATATCAGAATCTGACATAAATTCGTTTAATCTCAAAGAAACGGCTTCTCTTATTTTCCCATCCTGTCCTGTTAAGTTTGATACTAAAACCTGTGCATCGTTATTTGAATATATTCCGTCAAGTCTTAATGCGGCAATTTGTTTTTGAACGATATTTCCGTGATTTAAAAGCTCAATAAGCTCAGAGTGAGTGTACTCCTGTTCATATAATTTCAAGGCTTGTGTAAAATTTTCATCTAAAGTTTCATAATAACTGCTATTCAAATTTTATTCCTCTTTGTTTCTGTACTGATAATATAACATAAAGTATAATGTTTTTTGAGGGGATAATCGTTTAAATGTATGATATACAGTAGAAAAGTTAAGCTATAATAGTAGCAGGAGAAATTTTATGGGTAATATTATTTCAATTTTACAAGAAATATTTATGATGAAAGAGGATAACAGCTCAAAAGTTGGACTTTCAGCGTTCAAGGAAACTTCAACTCCGGTTGAAAAACCAAAAAGAACAATGCCGGCTCCAAAAGAGTTGAAATTGTCTGATTTAATGAGAAAAGGCAGTTACTAAATTTTCTTATTTTTTTGACAGCTCTGGTAAACTTTAGCTAATGTCAGTATTGCATTAGCTTGGACTATTGTGTTTGAATCGCTGCAGATTTCGCATAAGGGAATGATGAAACTTTCTAATTCTGTCGTGCCGGTTTCTGCAAGGTTTGTAATACAGCTCAAAGCAGAGTTTCTGGTAACCCAGTTTGAGGATTTTAGGGATTCAATAATTTTGTTTTGAAGAATTTTTCCGTATCTGCAAATTCCGGAGATTGCGTTTTTTCTAATTAAATCGTTTTCTTCTCCGATTTTATCAAACAGAATTTCAAAGGTTTCTTCTGTCGGGAATTCAGAAATTGCAAGGATTGCGGCGGCTGAAACATTGGAATTTGTTGAGTTTATTTTTTCTTTTATAGTGTCAAAAACCATTTGGTCATAGTTATTGGAATCTTTGGTAATGACTTTTTTGGCTGTTGATTTAGAGCCTTTTTTACCGTCAGGTAAAATATATGAGAATCCTGCTAAAAGAACGGCATCTTTTGCTTCTTCAAGATTTTCATATGTTAAAATATCAGAACCGAGCGGGTGCGGTATTCTTTGAACAATTGCTTTATTAGTGTTTTTTAACGGAATTGCACTTACTGCAAATACTTCTTTTCCGTCTTTAATTTCTTTTTTTATTGCAATATATTGCATAAATTAAATCCCTTCGTAAAAAATACTTTTATCTAATTGCGCGAAAAATTCCTGATAAACTTCAGGTTTATAAATTCTGATAATTCTTGCCGGAGCTGATTTTACATATGAATATCCGTCAGCATTTTGCAAGACTTTTTCAACAAGCACAAAGCGGACTTTTGTTTTATTCTTACCAAATTTTTCAACATTAACATTTGAATCCACAACGACAGTTTTGTCTTGGATTTCGTTTGCAAGTTTTCTTGACGGATCTACCATATAGTACGCTGTTGTTCCATAAGTAAATATCGCGTATGTTGTATATAAAGCTAGCAAAAAAGACTGACCTGCAACACGTCCTTTGTTCATAAAACGTTTTTTAAATGTTTTTTGCGCGCGCATATAGCCAAGTTCAGGTTCTATTTCCTGAATTACAAACCCGCTGTCTTGAAGGGTATTTGCCGCGGCTTTCATAACTTTCATAGTGTCAGCAGTGTCATAAAAACGAGTTTCAACTTCTCTGCGCTCTAATTGTGACAAAGCTTTGACTTTCTTTGCGTAAACACAGTTTCCTGAAAGTCCGGAAATTATTAATGCTAAAAATATTGTAAAAAGTTTTTTCATCATATCTTTTGTTTTTGAAGGAAAATTGCTTTATCAACTTTTGAGAAAAAGTCCTGATAATAATTTTCGTCATTAATATCGTCAATAAACTGTGCATTTCCGTATATGTTTAAAAGTTTGCGCTTAAAGTTAACCCTAACTCGCATACTCTTACCGTATTCGGTAACATTTGCAGTTGTTTCAACTGTTGCAACTTTTACACCGCTCCAATTGAGTCTTGCTTTAGATAGACCGAATTCTTTAGAAATATCTATATTCGGGTCAGCGGTATCAAAATCCTTAACCCCGTAAATGAAGCCTAAAAGCGGATTTGCGTTATACACAATGAATCCTTCATCTTGCAAAACGTTAAGCATAGCTTTCATAACAAGCGGTTTATCGATTGTTTCATAAGTTCTTGTCTGGAATTGTCGTTTTTCCAACTGGGTCATCGGAGTTATTATTTCTTCCTGAACCCGTTTTTTAGCACTGACAGGCAGAGCAAGACATAAAATAAATAATATCAGTAATATTTTTTTTAACATTTTTAACTCCTAGAAAGAACTCATATGATAAGAAAATGATGCTACATTATGGTTATCATCGAATTTTAGAACGACAGTTAAAGTTTTTTGATTAGATTGAACAGTACCGCCACGTTTGTTGTATCCGACATTAGCAAGACCGAGTCCGCCGGCATGTGAGCCAAAACCGCCGGCTCCGCCGCCGATTCCGACACCAAATCCTGAGCTTCCGTAAGATGTTATAGAAGATACTTTATCATAAATCCAAGTTTCTTTGCCGTCAGCATCCTGGGTTACAATGTTTGGAGAACCTAAAACCATTGCTACATCAGCTTGAGATGTTCCGATTTTAATATCGCGCTGAACGATACCGAGTGTCATTTGCTGTTCCTGAATAGGTGTTGTTAAAACCTGGCATTTTTCAGGATGTTTTCTGCACTTTCTGCTTAATTTAGGTGTGTCGTTAATCGCAAAAACCGGTGTGCTAATCCCTAATACCAAAAGTGAAACTAATAATTTTTTCATAATAAAATCCTTCTTCCAACTAATCTTATATGTGTCTATATTATAGCAAATTAATTACTATTTTTAAATAGAAAAGTAGCCATATTTAAAAAAATTATTATAAAATCGGTATGAGATATATTTTTTTTGCTATTTTAAATTTAATGTTGATTCTTCCTGTCGGAGCAGAAGTAATAACAGGCGGGGTTGAATACGGTACAGGAGTCATAGAGTTTGAAGACAGAACTATCGCGCAGTTTTCGGACGGAAGTTACGGAATATGTTATAAGGATTCTCCAAAGGAGGTTTTGTATTACTCAAAAGAAGGCGGGCTTACTCATAAAGAAATAAAAGAGTCTTTGGAATATCCGTATAAAGCTTATAAATACAAAGCTGACGGCAGGTTAGAAAATGTAAGTTTACGGGTTTCTGAAACTGAAACTTATATTTATACACCTTCAGGTAAGCTGCTTGCGCACTGGATTGGTAAAAATTGTTATAACGCGGCAGGTGAAATTATTATGACAAGGAAGGTTTATTAGTTGTAAATTTTTGTAAACAAGCTCAATCCTAGATTGTGCTCAAATGCAGTTGCGGCGACTTATTTACCCTTTGTCAAGTCCGTATTTTTACTTAAGTAAAAATACGGACTGTTGGAGTTTACGAAAATAGCTTAAACTAAGAAAGTATCATACCTACCCCCTCCCTATCTTGTGGAGGGCGGGAGTGAGATCTCATCCGTAGGCTGGAAGGGCGTGGGGTGGTTTATACATCTCGTTCACTTCCCTGACTGGAATGGTGAAGGTGGGGTGTATTTATTCATCCTATTCCCCTCCCCTTGATGGGTAATGTCGGGAATTTCTTAAGTGATTACCGTGAGAATTTGAATAATATGCTGTGTCAAAATGGAGTTTTAACCGGCGGTGCTGCTGGGGTTGTTTCAAATACTGCTGTGCCGTTAGAAGGTTATATAAGTAATGATGATTCAAATATATTTCAGAAATTTTTAAAAATGGATTTGCCTCAGAATAATGAATTTTCACCAACAATAGATAATTTGAACAAATATGAAAATAATCCATATTTTCAAACATTTCCGGCTCATAATGATGAAGCACTGATTGATGAGTGGGCAATTCCAAATCTAGTTACCTGTGGAATGGGATTATATAATGCCGGCAAGACAGCTTTTGAATTCGCTCCTTATGTCAAAGATATCTGGGCGGGTAGAAATTTGTTATTTCACAAACCATTTAAATGGATGAATAAACAAGAATATGATAATTATGGACAAATAGGAAAGAATTATTTTCAAAATTATTTACAGAAAAATCCTATAAAAAAAGAAGGCTATGGTGATATAAATTTTGGTAGTGATTATAATGGAAAAGATTTTTTCTGGAAAATGGAGCAATATCCATTTTTAAGAAAACAATTGTATAATGCCAAAAAATTCAATACAACAAATGATAAAAATGCTATTAATATGGTTTTTGACCATTTGCATAATAACTTTAAAAATAAATTATATGATTATATAATAGAAAATAATAATGATAAAGGGCTTTATTATAAAATGATTAAAGAAATTAAAAAGCGAACCTAGCTAGACGGGATCAAC
>CASLVD010000059.1 GCA_949398305.1 uncultured Candidatus Melainabacteria bacterium
GCGCCTTACTTTTCTTAGTTAATATCTACAACGCAAACACCATCTCCGCCTTCTGAGTCCTCTCCGGGGCGGAATTTGGCAACGTACGGTGATGTTTTTAGAAAATCTCTGACTGCTTGTTTTAGTGCTCCTGTGCCGTGACCGTGGATTATGTAAACAGGTGTCAGATTGTACAAACTTGCTTTATCAAGGTAGTTTTCAACTTCGTCAAGGGCTTCTTCCACTCTGAACCCGCGTAAATCCAATGTTTGTGACATTTCGTAGCGTTTAAGCTCAAACTTTTTGAATGAAGTTCCCGGAATTTTGATTTTTGCAGGTTCTTTGTAGTTTTCATCAAGAACGGCAAGTTCGTCTTTTTTTACTTTCATTTTCATTGCGCCCATATCTACAAAAAGCCGTTTGTTTTTATCAGGAAGTGTCAGAACTGTAACTTTTTGATGAAGATTTTTAATCATTAAAATGTCTCCGATAACTACTTTATCCCAATCAATTTCGAGATATTTTTGTTTATCGGAAACTTTGTCGATTTCACCGCGGAAACCTTCTTCAAGTTTTGCAAGACGGGAATATGCGCGGCGGGCAATTTTCTCGGATTTTTCACGGCGAAGTTCATCTAAAATTTCTTTTATTTCAGCTCGGGCTTCCATCATTTCAGAATCAAATTTGTTTTTGATGTTTTTTAATGTTTTTTTCTTATTCTGCTTAACTTTATTCAGGTTTTCTTCGTATTCTTTTTTTATTTCAAGAGAAGTTTCTTTAAGTTCTTGAGCTTGTTCAAGGTTTTTGGAAAGCTCTTGATGGGTTTCCTGTAATTTTTCAACAACGGCGACTGTTGGGTCTTTCTGGGTTATTAGTGTTGTTTTAACTTTGTTTACGATTTCTTTATCAAGCCCGAGGTTTGCAGCAATTGAGATTGCATTACTTAAACCCGGAATCCCTATAAGCAGTTTATATGTTGGTTTTAAGGTTTCTGTATTAAATTCAACAGATGCGTTTTTGAAAAAGCTGTTTGAGTATTCAAGTGCTTTAAGTTCGCCATAGTGGGTTGTAATAACACTTGTTACTTGTTTTTGAGCAAGTTTTTCAAGTATGCCTTGAGCCAGAACAGCACCTTCAACAGGGTCAGTTCCCGCGCAGATTTCATCTAACAGTACAAAAGATTCGTCATTACTTTGGTTTAGGATTTCGATGATATTTGTCATGTGAGATGAAAATGTTGAAAGACTTTGCAAAATGCTTTGAGAATCACCGATGTCTGCGAAAACATTTCTAAACGGGTAAAGTTTAGCATGTGTGCAAGGAAGAAACATTCCGGCTTTTGCCATAAGGATAAACAGTCCGATTGTTTTTAGTGTAACTGTTTTTCCGCCTGTATTAGAACCGGTGATGATAACAGATTTATAATCTTTTCCGATTTCAAAATTATTTGCAACAACTTCTTCTGTCACCTGCATCAAAAGCGGGTGTTTCATGTTTTCAAAGTAAATATATTTTTCTTCTGTTAATTCAGGTTCTACAGCTTGTAATTTCACTGCATAGCGGGCTTTTGCAAAGTGAAAGTCAATTTCAGACATGATTTTTTCGCAATGTTCAAGTCCGGACATGTGATTTTTTACTAAATCAGTAAGACCTACGAGAATTCTGATACATTCTGCGTGAATTTTTGATTTAACTTCCCTTACTTTGTTATTTAGAGGGACAAGCTGTGCAGGTTCTATATAAAAAGTTTTGGCTGAAGCTGATACATCATGAACAATCCCCGGGACTTTGGTTTTGTTTGAAGCTATCACCTGAAAAACAATTCTGTCATCTCTTTGAGTGTAAATATTGTCTTGAAGATATTTTGAGAAATTTTGATTGTTTAATAATGATGAAACCTGATCGCGGATATTTTGTTCCGTATCGCGAAGCGATGAATATAGTCCTTTTAGTTCAGGGGTTGCGTTTTGGCGGATTCTTAAATTCTCGTCAAATGTTTCAAAAATCTTGTCCTCTAGCTCTTTATCTGCTATCAGATTTTGAGCTAAATTTTTTAGTAAAAAATCTTCGTCAGAATTCTCTAGGATAAATCTTTTTAAAAGTCTTGAGGATTTCATTGTTTTAGCAATATCAATCAATTCTTCTTCCATCAGATAAGACATGGCAGAATTGTTTTTAATTTTGCTGACATCTGCAATAAATTCTGTGGGGGTGTCTTTTGCGTAATCAAGAATTTTTTTAGCTTCGCGGGTAAGTTCAATTTGTTTTTTTATTTTATCTGTTTCGTTTAAGGCTTGTGCGCGAAGACAAAGAACTCTGCTTTGTTCAAATTTGGCAAACTTTGAAAGTTCTTCTTTTATTTTATCAAATTCCAATGTATTATTACTTATTGAGACGATATCCATAGGTATATCATATCATAAAGAAAAGTTATTTATTATTTTTAATGTAATAATCACTACAGCAACCGCCTGATATTACTTTGTCAGCCCCACCTGCACCTGCAAAGTAGTTTGCTGCTGTTTGCTGCCCGTATTGCTCTCCGCATAAACATTTTTCTCCGTTTGATTTAGTATTAAACGAACCTTGTGCTCCCATAGGCAAGATTTTGTCTTCAAAAACTTTTATAATAAACATATCTCTTCCCACCTGATTCGGACCGTTATTTGCGCCGTTAACATCAACCGATAACCATGGTCCGCCATGAGAGCCGCCCATATATATCATGCTCCCGTCTTTTAATAAAAACCTTGCTGATGTCCAGTTATAGCCGTTTAAAAATTCTTTAGGTTTGTTTAAAAGAGCGTATCTTCCATAACTTTTTGATTTAACATTCACCCAGATTTTTTTGCTGTCACATTTGGGCTCCGCATTTTGATAACATATATCCATAGGTTTTAATTCTTCTATAAATGCTTCTAAAAAATCATTAGAAAAGTAAAAGTCCCTATCATTTGCGTTATTTATTTGCGGTCCCATTGCTCTGCAGCCCGAAAATGCGCAAACCGGAACATCTCTTTCTACTACACGTTTAAATGCATCGTTAACTACCGAATAAGTTTTTCTCCAACGGACAATATTTTGTCTGTCATTAATTTTTGTAATAAGTGACGGTATAGTAATAGCCGCCACAACTCCGATAATACCTAAAGTAATTAAAAGTTCTGATAATGTAAATGCGCAGTTTTTCTTCATTTATTTTGTTCCTATTAAATAAATTTATTAAAATTTGAATTTTACGTAAATCATATTATAAATAATTAAATTAATCAAGTATTTTTAATAAAACAATTAAAACATTTCAATAGAAAAATTTTGAAGTAAATTGTATTATTAATCTATGGATAATAAAAAGAAGTTGGGAAAACGAATAAAAGAATTACGTAAAAATGCCGGTTTAACCCAGGAACAAGTCGCTGAACAAATTGAAATGGAACAAAATACTATTAGTGTTATTGAATCCGGAAGAAATTTCCCAACTCTTATGACTTTAGAAAAAATTGCAAAAGTACTTAATGTTGAGTTATCTGATTTTTTTGATTACGAATATTTAGCAGATATTGATAGTATAAGATATTATGTTCAAAATAAGTTTCAGCAGTTGAATGAAACAAAACTCAGGCAGCTGTTTAAATATATGAAAACATTATAGTTTGTTGTAAAATCCTAATATGGTAAAAAGTGCTTACATACATATTCCGTTTTGCAGGTCAAAGTGTCATTACTGTTCGTTTGTTTCGTTCAGCAAATCGGAGCTGAAAAAAGACTATTTAAAAGCGCTTGCAAAAGAAATAAATCATTTTTATCAGGGTGAGGTTTTAAATACTATTTATTTTGGCGGCGGGACACCTTCTATACTTGAACCCTCAGAGATAGAAAACATATTGCGTATTTTAAATTTCAATAAAAGTACAGAAATTACAATGGAATGCAACCCTGATGATGTGGATTACGGTTATTTGCGAATGCTTTATGATATCGGGATAAATCGCATAAGTTTTGGGTGTCAGACTTTTAATGACGATATATTGAAGAGAATTAATCGAAGGCATAATGCGGGGCAGGTTGTAAATTCTGTAAAAATTGCTCAAGATTCAGGCTTTGAAAATATTAGCCTTGATTTTATATACGGACTTCCCGGGCAGACACCTGAGACGTTTTATGAAGATTTGAAAAACGCGGTTAGACTTGGAGTGAAGCATATCTCGCTTTATGGTTTAAAACTTGAGGATGGATGTTATTTTGCATCTCATATGCCTGAAAATTTGCCTGATGAAGATATGCAGGCTGATATGTATTTGGGTGCTGTTAAGTTGATGCAGGAATTAGGGTTTGAACATTATGAAGTAAGTAATTTTTCGCATCGCGGTTTTAATTCAAGGCATAATCTAACTTATTGGAATAACGATGAGTATTACGGTTTCGGTGTTGCTGCGCACGGTTATGTAAATGATACCCGTTACGGAAATGTTGAAACTCTTGAGCAATATATAAATGACCCGTTTGCCCGTAAAGAGTCAAAACTGTTAACCCGTCAGGAACAGTTGGAAGAAGAAATTTTTCTTGGTTTTCGAAAAATTCGCGAGGGGGTAAATATTGCGGATATTAATGCCAAATATAATATTGATTTTAAGGGTAAATATTTAGATGTATTAGATAAGTACGAAAACTTGAAACTAATTAAAAAAACACCGCAAGGATATAAGCTTACTCCAAACGGGGTTCTTGTAAGCAACGTAATTCTTGCTGATTTCTTAGATTAAAACTCTTTTATAAATTTCATCAATGTTTTGTAAAAACGCTTGTTTATCAAAGATTTTTTCTATTTCTTCATTAGATAAAAGACTTGTAACATCAGAATCTTTTAACAAATTAGCGCGGAAGTCGCCGTGGTTTTGAAATGCATCAAGTGCGTTTCGCTGAACTATTGTATAAGCAGCTTCTCTTGTTAAACCTTTTGCAACAAGTGATAGTAAAACTTTTTGTGAAAATACGATTCCGCCGAATTTGTCTGTATTTTTGAGCATATTATCACTGTGAACAACGATGTTTTCCATAAGTCCGTTGAATCTGTTTAACATAAAATCAACTAAAATCAGACTGTCAGGAAAAATTATACGTTCAGCCGATGAATGCGAAATATCTCTTTCGTGCCATAGCGGAATATTTTCAAGCGCAGCAAAAGAGTTTGCGCGTACAACACGGGAAAGTCCGCATAAGTTCTCGCTTAATACTGGGTTTTTCTTGTGCGGCATCGCAGATGACCCTTTTTGCCCCTTGCCGAAGCCTTCTTCAAGTTCTAAAACTTCTGTTTTTTGTAAATGTCTGATTTCTGTTGCAAATTGTTCAATAACACTTGCAATCAAAGCCAGAGATTGCATAAAGTATGCATGATAATCTCTTGCGATAATTTGAGTCGAAACTCTTGCAGGTTTAAGTCCGAGATTTTCACAGGTAATTTTTTCAACATCAGTTGAAATGTTGCTGTAAGTTCCGACAGGACCTGAAATTTGTCCGACACGGATTTGTTCTAAAGCGTGTTGGAAATTTTCTTTTTGACGTTCAAGAATATCAATCCAGTTACACATTTTTACGCCAAAAGTCATAACCTCAGCGTGGATTCCATGTGAACGTCCTATACAAATTGTATTCTTGTGAAGATTTGCAAGATTTTTTAATGTAGAAATGGTTTTATCAAGATCTGTTTTTATAATTTTTCCGCTGTCTTGAATTTGCAGTGCGAAAGCTGTATCAATAACATCAGAACTTGTTAAACCAACGTGAACATAGCGTCCTAAATCTCCTAAACTTTCATTTACACAGGTTAAGAATGCTATAACATCATGTCTTACTTCGCGTTCAATTTCATCAATTCTTTCAACCGAAAAAGAAGCTTTTTCTCTGATTTCTTTAGCAGCTTCCGATGGAATTGTACCTAATTTTGCATAAGCATCACACACTGCAAGCTCAACTTGCAGGTAGTAATTAAATTTGGAATTCAAGTCCCAAATTTTTGTCATTTCTTCTCTTGAATATCTTTCTATCATAAATTTATTCTAACACAAAAAAGACTATAATTTAAAATCAAGCATTTCAGAGATACTTATACCAAAAGCCGCTGCAATTTGATAAAGGTTAGTATAACGTATGTCTGCATTTCCACGTTCTATTTCGCTTATCGTTCTGCGTGAAACCGAAGATTTTTCCTCTAAATCTTCCTGGCTCAAACCTCGTTTTACCCGTTCATATCTGATTTTTTGCCCCAATTGCAGTAATCTGTCATCTTTCATAAATCAATCCTATATTATTGACAAAAATAATAAAATGAGATATAAGGTTTATATGAACATTATAATGTTCATATAAACATGAATTTATGGAGTTGTTAAATGATTAGAAGTTTAAAAAATGAATATTTGGAAAAGATTCTAAATCTAAAGTCTGCATTTACGTTAGGAGAAGTTTTGATTACTTTAGGAGTAATTGGTGTTGTTGCTGCTATAACTATCCCGTCAATAATACAAAATCAACAGAAAAGAAAAATAGAATCATTATTAAAAGAGGATTATGCAATTATTCAACAGGTAATGAAATTCACAGAGTATGATGATGTTTCTTTGGAATTGTCAGTTCCTGATAATTTAGACGGGATGAAACTTTGGTTTAAAACTTTCATGGCTCCGCATTTGAAATATGTATCTGTTTGTTATGATAAAGCAGGATGTTGGCAGGATAAAGGTCCTACAAGAACACTTAAAGGTGGAATTGCAGGCTGGAATAGAACAGGCATAGGTCTTGGATCAGGTATATTAACTGTAAAATTATCAAACGGGACTAATTTATGTATTGATGGTTTTAGTAAGAGTGATATGAAGAATTCGTTTGGAACAAATACAACTTCATCATCTTTAGTTGTTTATATTGATGCAAATGGGGACAGTTTACCTAATGTAATTGGTAAAGATATATTTGTTCTTGTTTGGACTCCGGATGGTTTGTTTCCTGCAGGAATTCATGAAACAAATGAAAAAGTTAATCAAAATTGTTCAAGCCTTGCAAATACTAGTAATGCAGGATATTATTGTATGATGAGAATAAAAAATAATGGTTGGGTAATTCCCGCAGATTTATGGAAAATTAAAGTGTAAAATAAAATTTTATAAATTTCGTTATTTTATATTCAGCTATTTGCATTGTTTTTTTACATTCTGTAAAGCAATTTTGAAAAATAGGTTTTTTGTGTTATTATTAGTTCACTAGAAGATTACTTATTTAATAAGGGGAAAAATATGATTTCAGTAAACGATTTTAAAACAGGTTTGACAGTAGAATTAGATAATGGTCTTTGGTCAGTTGTTGAATTTTTACACGTAAAACCGGGAAAAGGCGCTGCGTTTGTCAGATCTAAATTGAAAAACGTTATCACTGGTCAGGTTGTTGAAAAAACTTTCCGTGCCGGTGAAAAAGTTGCTAAAGCTACTTTAGACAGACGTGAAATGCAGTACTTATATAAAGAAGGCGCTGCTTATGTGATGATGGATAACGAAACTTATGATCAATTACACGTTGAAGAAGCTCAAATCGGCAGCGGAGTTAAATATTTAAAAGAAAATATGAATGTAATGATTCTTATGCACGAAGGCAAAATTATTGGTGTTGATATTCCTGCTCACGTTGAGCTTGAAGTTGTTGATACACCTCCTGCTGAAAAAGGAAATACTGCTCAAGGCGGTACAAAACCTGCAACACTTGAAACCGGTGCTGTTGTACAAGTTCCGTTCTTCGTTGCAAATGGTGATATCATCAGGGTTGATACCAGATCAAACGAATATTTGGATAGATGCTAGTAAGTGTCAGCCGGTGTGAGTCCGGTGTTAATTGGCGGAGAGTCAATTGAGCAGGGACGAACATTATGAAGCCGCCGTTGTAACATCTTTGATTGCACAAGCGGGTATATAGGTGTTAGCCGGCAAAAACCTACAAAAGGAGAAAATAAATGAAATTTGAAACAGATTATATAGAAAAATTAGCAAAAGTTTTAGCAGAAACAGGTTTGACTGAAATTTCTCTTGAAGACGGTGAACAAGCTATTACTTTAAGAAAAGATGTTATTGTGACTTCAGCTCCTCAAGCAGTTGTAGCTGCGCCAGCTGCAGTACCTGCAGCACCGGTTAGTGCACCGACTGCAACTGAAGCTTCTGCTCCTGCTAAAAAAGGTACTCCGATTACATCTCCAATGGTTGGGACATTCTACAAATCACCATCTCCGGATGCTGATCCGTTTGTAAATGTTGGTTCGACTGTTAAACCTGGCGATGTAGTTTGTATCGTGGAAGCTATGAAAATGATGAACGAAATCGAATCAGAAATTTCAGGAAAAATCGTTGAAGTTTGTGTTGAAGACGGTCAGTCTGTTGAATTCGGTCAAGTTTTGATGTATGTGGAATAATAATTTAAAATATTGAGAAGTGGACGTAAATAGCGTTCACTTCTTATTTAATTAAGGGATATTTGGAAAATGTTTAGAAAAGTTTTAATAGCAAATAGAGGCGAAATTGCAGTTAGAATTATCAGAGCTTGCAGAGAGTTGGGAATACCTACAGTTGCAATTTATTCTCAAGCTGATGCAAATTCGCTTCATGTAAGATTGGCAACAGAAGCATACTGTATTGGACCTGCAAAAAGTGCGGATAGTTATTTGAGTATTCCTGCAATTATGTCAGCCGCAATGGTTTCAGGTGCTGATGCTATTCACCCCGGATACGGTTTTATGTCTGAAAGAGCTGATTTTGCAGAAATTTGCGAAAAACAAGGAATTAAATTTATCGGACCAAGTTCTGAAGCTATGAGAAAAATGGGTGATAAAGCTACTGCCCGCAAAACAATGATTGAAAATAATGTTCCTGTAACACCAGGTACAGGTATTGTTCATTCAGTTGAAGAAGTTCAGGAATTTGGTAACAAAGTCGGTTATCCGATTATATTAAAAGCTACAGCCGGCGGCGGCGGAAAAGGTATGAGAGTTTGCCGTAATGATGAAGATGTTCAGCTTAATATGGAACTTTGTCAGGCTGAAGCTAAAAATTTCTTCGGCAACCCTGATGTTTATGCTGAAAAATTCCTTGAAAATCCTCGTCATATTGAGGTTCAGATTTTAGGTGACAGCTATGGAAATGTTGTTCACTTAGGTGAAAGAGATTGCTCAATACAAAGACGTCACCAAAAATTATTGGAAGAAGCTCCATCTCCTGCTATTAATGAAGAAACAAGACAGGAAATGGGTGCTGCAGCTGTTCGTGCAGCTAAAGCAATCAATTATGAAGGCGCAGGAACTTGTGAATTCTTACTTGATCATGATGGTAAATGGTACTTTATGGAAATGAATACCCGTATCCAAGTTGAACACTGTGTAACTGAAATGATTTCACAAGTTGATCTTGTTCGTGAACAAATACTTGTAGCTTCAGGTGAAAAACTAAGTTATACACAAGATGATATTAAACTTTACGGTCATGCTATTGAATGTCGTATTAATGCTGAAAATCCTGCCAAAAACTTTATGCCTAATCCTGGTACTATTTCAGGTTACTTAGCTCCCGGCGGTTTTGGTATTAGAGTAGATTCTCATGTGTACCAAGATTATGAAATTCCGCCTTATTATGATTCAATGATTGGTAAACTTATTTGCTGGGGCAGAAACAGAAATGAAGCCCGCAGAAGAATGTACCGTGCCCTCAAAGAATATGTTGTGACTGGTGTAGAAACAACTATTCCTTTCCATCAGGCAATTATTGAAGATGAAGTCTTTATGAGCGGGAAATTCAATACCGGATTTATTGAAGAATTTTATAAACGTAAAGGTTTGGAAAATGAATAAATAAAAAACGAGGTTAAAGCCTCGTTTTTTATTTCCAAGGATAATCTTTACTGATTTTCCAACCATCCATCATTATAACTGCAGCACATGCATCACCAGGTCCCCAGTATCCGGAACCGCTGGCTTTTGAATTGCAACCGCCCCAGCCTGTTCCTAGTAATGTTTTTCTGTCTTTTGTGCTTATACCATATGAACCAAGTGTTCCATAACCATATGGTTTAAATGTTGGATTCTCATCTGCTGTTGTCAATATAAATGTAAATGCATCTTTTCCTAAAATGGGTCTTCTAGGATTTCTTATATAAACCCTTACTCTTGTAACTTTGTTGTATGGAGCAGGATATCTGTAAAATGTATATGCAACAGGTGTTCCCATTTTAGACACAGTATAACCATTCCTAAGTGTAACTGTTTTGCTCAATGTATATATATTTGCCAAGCCAAAACAGTCTTTTGTTGAATACATTGTATTACATTGTTTATGTTGCGCTCCACTGACATATGGTGCAAAGTATGTTTGAACCCATTGTGGAAGTTCGTCTTCTCCATAATAATCCCACCCTAAAGGTTCTCCGTAATCTGCTATTGCCATTTTTAAAACTTGATTCAACTCTGTATATGCTTTTTTTACACTCAGGGCTGTTGTTTTTTTTATATATGCTTCAATTAACATTGGAATTGTTATAGCCGCAATGACTCCGATAATTCCAAGTGTGATTAATACTTCTGCCAGTGTAAAACCTCTTTTTCTCATTTTTTCTCCGTTTAAAAGTGTACTTTTAGGTAATATAATGGTTATTTGTTACCTTATTTATTGTAAATATTACCTATAAAGTAAATTTTTGTCAAATTATTACCTAAAATTTAATTCAAATGTTGTAGCTGGTTTTGTAAAATTAAATTGAGGTTGTTATGGCAAATATAAAAATATTATTTGGGAGAAAAATTAGGGAATATAGAAAGCGTAAAAATTATACCCAATCACAGCTTGCAGAAATGGTAAATGTTGATGATAAACATATTAGTTGTATTGAAAGCGGGAAAAATTTTCCGTCTCCCGATTTGATAGAAAGATTTGCAAATGCTTTAGATATTGAACCAAAAGATTTGTTTGAATTTTATCATTTGCAGGATTCAAAAGACTTAAAATTTGAAATAATCTCGATGTTAGAGAATATTTCAGATGAAGAATTAGTATTAGCTTATAAATATATAAGAACTTTTTTGTTAAAATAAATATATGGTTAGCATGATAAAAAAATATGATGATGCGATAAATTTATTAACATCAGTCGGAAAGTTTCATATATCTCTGGGGTTGGATAGAATGGAGCAAATCTTGGAGCTACTTGGAAATCCACAGGAGAAACTTAATTGTATTCATGTCGCGGGAACTAACGGTAAAGGTTCGGTTTGTACGATTTTGTCATCTGTTTTATCTGCGGCAGGGAAAAAAGTCGGACTTTATACTTCTCCGCATCTTTTCAAGTATACAGAAAGAATACAAATTTGTGGGGAAAAAATTCCCGATGAAACTTTTGCTCAGTATGTATTTGAAATTTCAGGGCTTGCAGATAGTCACGGAATTGATTTAACAGAATTTGAAATTCTTACTGCTGTAATGTTTAAGTACTTTGCAGATAATGATGTTGAAATTGTTGTATTAGAAACCGGTCTTGGCGGAAGGTTTGATGCTACAAATGTTATTAAACGGAGTCTTTGTTCAATAATTACTCACGTTGATTTTGATCATACAGAAAGGCTTGGAAATACTTTAGACAAAATTGCTTATGAAAAAGCCGGTATAATAAAGTCAAATTGTCCGTGTATTGTTTTTGAAGGCAAGGAAGTTTATTACGATGTGGCAAATGAAATCGGAGCTGCACTTATTGTGATATCGTCTTTTGAAAATACTGAAAATTTAGCATTAAAAGGTGTTCATCAGCAGGAAAATTTATCGCTTGCGCTTGCGGCTATAAAAACTGTTTTTCCTGAAATCTCGCAGGATGTTATTGATAAAGGGTTGAAAAATGTAAAACATCCTGGGCGGTTTCAATATATTAAAGAAAAAAATCTAATAATTGACGGGGCGCATAATCCAAACGGGATTGAGGCATTAAAACAAAGTCTTGATATGTATTTCCCTAATCAAAAGTGGAGATTTATTTTTGGATGTTTGAGAAATAAAGAGTATGGACAAATGTTGCAGATTCTTTTTGCTCCCTCTTCCCACCATTTTCCCGCCAGTGGCGAGGGAAACAATGATGAAGTATATTTTTATCATTTTAAACATGCAAATTCTTGTGAGGTGTCTGAATTACGCGCGGTTTGTCCTGTAGAGTCAAAAGAACTAACCGCGGATACAGAAATTGATTTCAGTGATGGCCATTTAAATATCATATGCGGTTCTTTGTATATGATATCTGAACTGGCAGATAAGTTTAACTTATCTGTGTTATAAAATATATTATGTCAATATAACTTTTAATTTAGTATCATAACACATAATAGTTACGGGTAGTTAATGAAACAATAACGAAGCGTGTATTGTTTGAACGGACAAACTGATAGCTTCTGAATCGAGTTTAGAATGACTACCTAGTGAGTTTACACGCTTTTAGTTGAATTTACTACCCGTATTTAGTCAGCGTGTTTCTTTTTCTTGTCCAGTATTCTTTTTCTTGCCTCGCAAATAAGAAAAAGAATACTTGGTGCAGGGT
>CASLVD010000060.1 GCA_949398305.1 uncultured Candidatus Melainabacteria bacterium
AGCTGCGATGAGCCGGTCGACCCGCCGATAATCCAAGACAGGTACTTCGTACCGTATTATGCTACCAGTTATTTCATAAGATGTAACATAATGCCCCGTCCGGCGAGGACCTGCGGAGCTGAATAGTATCGCTTACTTTAGGTTACAATTGGTAGCATAATACCCCGTCCGGCGAGGACCAAAAAAAAGCTATGTACTGAGGTGCATAGCTGTTGATTAGGGATATGTGTATCTTAGTCTCTAAGGAGTATATTGTTATACTAGCACCTCTGAAAAATTTTAAATCATACAAAATGATGAGATTTGAAATTATTCTATAAAATTTATTTCTTCTGCAAGATTTTCTCTTATTTTTTTAATCAAGTTCTCAGGAGTAATATCTAAGGCTTCAGAGATTCTCCAAAACGTTGTAAACTGTAAATCTGACTTTCCCAACTCCACATCTGACCAAATAGATTTTGACACATTAAGTTCATTTGATATCAAGCTTATAGATTTTCCTGTTTTCAGGCGAAGTTCTTTAATTGTTTTCGCAACCGCGTTTAATATTACTGCACGTTTTTTCTTATTTTCTACTTGCATAATTTTATGTTATCGTTTATTATAATTATACTGTTCGGAATTACCTACGGAGGTTTATATAATGAAGAAGGCTTTTACTCTTGCGGAAGTACTAATAACTCTGGGTGTCATTGGAGTTGTTGCGGCAATGACTATTCCTGCACTTATAACAGCACATAATAAACACGTCATTGAAACAAAATTATTTAAACTACATTCAACAATACTGCAAGGAATTAGAATGGCGCAGGCAAATTCGGACGGAAACTTTAATCTCAATAACCTTGAACAGGACAGTGTTGATGTAAACGGGTTTTCATGGAAAAAGAGTAAAGCGGTTTTTGAAGAATACTTTGCACCTGTTTTCAAAGTTTCACACACTTATCCTAAAGGAACAAGATTTCCGGTATATTCAGCTGACGGCAGTACAGAAGTTGCAAGCGTAGATCCAAATTCGTTTGTATTTGCAATGCCTGATGGTACAATAATAGGTTTTGTGAAAGCCGGAAACGGAGAGCAGTTTTACATTGATGTAATTCTAAACCCTAACAAAAAACACCCGATAAGCGGCAGAGATACATTTTTTATGCAATATAAATCTGACGGATACGGAAATTTTTCATACCTACCGATAGGAACATATGATAAAGAAAAATTCAAAGAATACTGTGCTTCAAAATCAGCAAGACCGGCACATGCTATGTATCCTTCGGCATTTTGTACAGCTTTGATATTTAAAAATAATTTTAAAATTCCTAAAGATTATCCTGTCAAATTATAAATGGTTTATAGTATAATCATCATATGAATATTTTACAGGAATTTGAAACAATAGCTGCAATCTCAACACCGCTTGGCACAGGCGGAGTAGGTGTTATAAGAATTTCAGGCGAAAAAAGTTTTGAAATCGCATTAAAAATTACAGACAGAAAAACTCTACCTGCAGGGAAAATCTGCCACGGCTGGATTTTAGATGACAGCGTTAAAATTGATGAAGTTGTCATTCTGCCGTTCAAAAATCCTAACAGCTATACAGGTGAAGATGTTATTGAAATTCAATGTCACGGCGGTGTTAACGTTGTAAGAAACATTCTTGATGTGGTTTTAAAAAACGGTGCGAGAATCGCAGAGCGCGGAGAATTCACAAAACGTGCTTTTTTAAACAAAAAACTTGATTTATCCCAAGCCGAAGCCGTTGATGATTTAATCCACGCTAAAACTTCAAATTTCGCAATCCAATCAGCAAAAAACCTTTCAGGTGTTTTGGCTTCAAAAATCATCGAAATTAAAGGCGAAATTTTTGAAACGACCTCAAGAATTGTTGCCGGAATAGATTTTCCCGAAGATGTTGCTGAACCGGAATATTCATATCTTATCGAAAGATTCACCGCTAGCTTAAACGAAATAGATAAAATTTTAGCAAGCGCAAAATCCTCTGATATCTTGCGTCAGGGTATAAAAGTTGCAATCGTGGGGCGTCCGAATGTCGGTAAATCATCACTGTTTAACGCACTATTAAACCTTGACAGAGCAATTGTCACAGATATTGCAGGTACGACAAGGGATATTATAAAAGAAAACCTTGACCTCGGTGTTGCTGTGACTTTAATTGATACAGCAGGCATAAGAGAAGATGAAAATATTGATAAAGTCGAAGAAATCGGAATCGAATATTCAAAACAATCCGCTCAAGAAGCCGATTTAATCCTGTTCTTATATGATGCAAACACAGGATTAACAGATGAAGATAACGAAATTTATGAAATTATAAAAGACAAAACCCACATTGTTGTAGCAAATAAAATAGATTTAGTTGAAAATTTCACCGAAGAAATTCCAAATACAGCAAGGCTTTCTACATATTCAAAAGACGGACTTGATGAGTTAAAAGAAAAAATGAGAATTTTTGTATGTCAGATTTCGCCGGAAGATACAGAATACATCACAAACAAACGTCAGCAGGAATGCCTAAAACGAAGCCGTGAAGCACTACAGCGGGCACTAACTGCCGCGCAAGCCGAAGAGCTTCAAGATATGATTTACATTGATCTAAAATCAGCCCTGCTTGCACTGGATGAAATTACAGGTGAAGTTATTACAGATGATATTTTAAATAACATCTTCGACCACTTCTGTATAGGTAAGTAAGGGTAAATAATTGCTACCAACAACTTACAAGTCATCTCAACCGTTCAGCTCTGCAAAGGTGCTCGTAGGTATAACCTACTTTGAATTAAAATTCTTGTATTTATAGCTCAAAATACTATAGCTTGAAACATCGGTTGATGCATTATCATCCCCGTAAAATACAGATGTTTGGGTTGCTTTTCTGTAATTTTCTTCATCAATTTTTTCCTGCTTATTACAAGAATGTGTAAAGGATGAGATTTCAGCACTTGTAATTCTGCCATCGTGGTTTGTGTCCATCTCGTCAAAGTGTTCAAGAATCTTATTTACCATATCTGTTGAATAAGCTCCTGACATCATAAGCTGGGTTAATTCTGTTCTTGATACACCTGAGGTGGAAATAGTATTTGTTAAATTATTCATCTCATCAGCACTAATTACGCCATCTCCATCTTTATCAAGTGTTTGGAAATTATTTTGCAAATAAGTAGCAAAAGGCTGGTTTAAAGTAAGATAATTAGTATTATCATTTCTTGCTGCTGTAATATTTTTATAAGTCACACCGTCTTCGGGATACAAAGACGCAAGATATGAATATGTATTTGACAAATTTGACGAAATACTTGCTATAATTGATGAACCTGATGACATAATATAAATCCTTTTTGTTAAAATCTTCTACCTATCATAATAATAATAATAATGATGTTTTTAAAATTGTCAATAAGTTAAATTTATATGCTAAAATATAACAAGAGGTAAGTATGTTAAAGAATAAAGATAAAATAATTAAAGTTTTAGAAAACGGCGGTGTCATAGTTTATGTAACAGATACAGTCTGGGGGCTGGGCTGCCTGCCTGACAATGAAAAAGCAGTAAAAAAGATTTATGATATAAAAAAACGCGAAGTCCAAAAACCATTAATATTAATGTCAAATGAAGTTTATAATCTTTTGGATTATGTAAAACCTATACCAAAAATTGGCCAAAAACTTATAAAAAAATATTTCCCGGGAGCATTAACTATAGTAACAGATAAAAGCGAAAAAACACCTGATTACATTACATCAGGAATGCAAACTGTCGGGATTAGAATCCCTGATAATGAAGTATTCAGACAAATTTGCGAAATCACCCCGGGGCATGTCCTTGCAACCACAAGTGCAAACCTTTCACATCAACCTTCTGCAAAAACCTATAAACAAGCTTTAGAAAATATGACAGGACTGGCTGATTTAATTATAGAAGATTACGGACACTTCGCAAAAGGCTTAGAGTCCACTGTAGCAGGGGTTATGAACGAGGAACTCAGAATATTTAGGCAAGGTGCAATTAATATTAAATTGTAAAAATTTGATATTTATTTAATTTTCTAATAAAATTAGTATAAAAACGAGGACTAATTTATGGATTTTATTTTATACATTCTTTATTTGTATGTAATTCTTTACACAATTTACTTTGCAATTCTTTCAATCAGAAACCTGAAAGATAATCAGTTTTACATCCAGAGAAAATATTCAAGACACGATGATGTAAAAAGAAATTTTGCAGTAATTATATACAGCCACAACCACAAAGACTGCTTATGGCAGCTAATTGAACAAATAAAAATGCAGGATTATCCTCTTGCTAACTTTAGGGTTTACGCAATTTTAGATGATTGCAACGATGGCTCTGAAAAACTTTTTGAACACGACAATTTTGTTCACGTTTTAAACATTCAAGATGTCGGAACATTAGGCAAAAATCAGGCAATCTCGATGCTTTTAGAAGAACTTAAAAAAGATGACACCATTGATGCCTACGTATTTATTGACGGAATCAGAAAAATTGATCCTGATTTCCTAACTCTTGCAAATGCAGTTTTAAATAACGCTGATGCTGTAACAGGAGAATTAAATATTAACAGAGAACACCTTGATATTGTCGATAAAATTAAAGCCGTTCACAAAAAATATCAAGCAAACTTTTTCAAACAGGCAAGAACTTTATTAGGATTATCAACCCAAATTGATTCCGGTTTATTTATAATAAAAAAATCTGTTCTTGAAGAAACAGAAGGAATTAATTTTAACGATATAAATTCAGAACTTGAGTTCAGTCTTTTGCTTTCACAAACAGGTCACAAATGCGTGTATAATCCTAACATCCAATCATATGTTCTCGGGCAGGATTGCACATTTAAAAAACCTAGATTGACAAAAAGATTTAATCTGTTAAAAAATAACTTTAAAAACTTAAAAACCATAAATTTCCCGTTTATCGAACACATTTGTTCTCTGGTAAACCCGAATTTCTGGACACTTGCGGCAATCTATGCACTGCTTATCGGATATTCTTATAATTATCCGTTCATTGTAAAATGCAATGTTGTAATATTTTCAGCAATCATTCTTCTTGCAATTTTTGGCGTAAGTCTAATTAATGCAAAAATGAATACTCAAGAAATTTTGCTTCTTCTTTTGCATCCGATTTATTCATTATGCCACATTATCAGGAACTTCCCGCCTGTAAGATATTTGCTAAACAAAATCGGAGCAGGATCAGATAAAGAAACCGATAAACTTGTTATTGATGTTATTGTTATGACAAGAAACGGCGACAGAAGCGCTAAACTTGAATTTATTTCAACAGAAAGCGGGCTTTCAAAAATCAGATTTATCTATAAAAACAAAAAATACACAACATCACCGCACCTGCGAATGATTGATGCTTTGCAGCAATTAAAATCAAAAATGGAAGATTACGGATTAACATTAAAAATCTGCAGCTGCTGCCAAAACTTCACATCTTGCGTTGACGGTTCTAAAAACATGTTAAAAGGCGAATGTCATAATGAATTTCCAAGTCCGCTTCTAAACGAGCCAAGACCGACATTAATTTGGAACACCTGTTCAAGTTTTGAACCTGCAAAAGCATGCAGTATAATTGAAGAAATGGCACGCGAAGTTGAAAATCAACAGGATTAATTTGAAACAAAACAGCCAAAAGAGTATAATTTAAGTATGAAAAAAATATTGAGCTTTATAATAATATCAATGCTTTTATCTTCATATGTTCAAGCCGCAGAGCCTCTAAAAGGTTCTGTAACCGAAACAGGAGAATATCAGCAGAAACAAGATGAAATTTTTACCGGTAAAATCGAAACCCTAAACCGTAAAGAAATCATTAATATGACTGTTTCACAGGTTTTGGATTCATCTTTTTCAATAGAAGGTGATGAGTTTTTTGCAGAAGTTACAGATGACGTATACGGCAATAAGGGTATTGTAATCCCGAAAGGCTCGCTTGCACACGGAAAACTTTCCAACACAACAGCACCGGGAAGATTTGGCAAAGAAGCTACAATGGATTTAACCTTTGATTATCTTGTAACCCCTGACGGCAGAGAAATTCCGATTGAAGGTTCAATGACAACAAAGCTTCATCCGATAAGCCAAGGCGCAAAAGTTGTAGCTCAAGACTTAGGCTACACTGTAGCAGGCGGCGCAGTAGGCGGGCTTATGGCACTTAATTGGATGGGGTTAGGTGCTGCTATCGCATCTCAAGGCTACACAATAGCAGGCGGCGCTGCAGTCGGAGGAGTTGCAGGGTTAACCGTAGCACTTATCAGAAAAGGTAACCACGTACTTATTGCACCCGGGGATGAAATCAAAGTTAGAATTAACACCCCGCTTGATCTTCCTGTATACCGTGAAGATGCCCTGAAACAAGAAGAAGTTCTCTATGAAGGACTTACAATAAATATAAATGACGTAAAACATGAAAAAGACCCGTTTGGAGAAGTAAACACAATTACTTTATCAGTTCTTATTTCAAACATGTCAGACAAAACTCTTTCAAGTTTTGATATGGCACTGGTGAACGATTACAACGCGAAATTCAGTCCATCAATTTTTGGCAACACAAAACTTATGTTCCGTCAAATAAAACCAGGTGATAAAATTGCAGGCGAAGTTTCCTTTGCAGTAGATAATATTAACAGAAAATTCTGGTTAACATTTTATGACAGAAAAAATAATCAGGTAATAACAAAGGTTTCCGTTGATAACGCTTACCGCAATGTTTCCGAACGCACCAGAAAGAAAAACGAAAAAGTCCGTACAAAAAGAAAAACCTACAAAAAAGATGATGATTTTATGGACATGGATTTTTAACGAATCTCACTTGAAGCACAGTGTATTCCGCCTAAGTTAGATAAAAGCTTAAATATGCCATAATTTTCGCCTTGTACAAAATGTACGTTTTCTTTTTTGATATATGGAGCTATACTGTCAATAAACATTTTCTTGAAACTGAATCCAATTTTATTTTCAATTTCCTTATCAATACCAAAACAGACATCGTTAGCCGAATCATTTGTTATCAAAACAGTATCTCCGGTACGATTTTTATGCAAAATAGCATTTGCAAAATTTGTTCCATATTGATGCTGAATTTGACCGTTACTATGTATAAAAGTATACAATCTTGCAGGGATTCTTATAGTTTCATAACCTGCCTTATCTAAAGCTTTTATGGCTTCATTTGCCAGAGAATATGGTGAACGTTTTACTATTGTAAGAAAAGTAAATAACATTGTTTCTAAATCTTTGCCTAATTTAAAGAATCTGGCTTTCTCAATTTCAGACATATTATAAAAATTCTTCTGAACGTACTGCCCTAAACTATTTAGACCTTTTGCAATTCCCGAAAGCATTAATTCATCATCACAAACAAATGCCCGTTTTTTATCATCTACAAACATAAAAGCATCCAAATGCGCAGCAACTTGAGGGACTTCAACAACGTTATCAACATCAAAGCGCTTGGCTATTTCAGTTTTAGATAAATTTTCCGGTTCATAATCACCAATCAGAACTTCTTTGTTCCCTTTATATTCTGTTGTTATATAATTTCCGCCCTGTATATGATAATTATACGGTTCTATTTTTAAACCGAAAAAACTTTGAAGTTTTTCTCCGATTTCATTTATTTTTTTAGGATCAGGATTATGACGTGACTCTAAATATAATTTTTTCTCCCCAATACTAAACAAATCCTGTGCCCAGATAACATAAGGAGAAGCCTCCGCTTCTGACATTGAACCCCGTGAACTTATTGCACCAAAGCTATCTGGTGTAAATACTTTTAATCCTGTTTTAGGTTCAAGCTGACGAAGATTATCGGCAAGCCCTGCCCAATTTGCACTCATAAATACACCTTTTAATGCTCTGGCACTTGAACCTGTAAAATTAATATTTGAATATGTCTGCATAAAATATACAAAATTCAAACATAAATATTTTTGCCTGAATAATTCTATATTTTTGTAACTTTTTTTAATATTGACCTTGTAAAAAATTTATTTTATATTACAATTATAGTAATTAAAGATTATAGGAGGAAAATATGGTTTGCGGATCTCTCGAAATTGAAATTTTAAACACATTCTGGAACTTAACTTCAACAAATGAAGATATTGATATTTCTATTCAGGATGTCGTTGACGAACTATCCAAAAACGGTACCGAAAGAGCTTATACAACTATTAAAACAGTCATGGACAGACTTGTTACAAAAAGCATCCTCGTAAGATATAAAGTTGGTAAAAAATTCTTCTACAAAGCAACTATGGACAAACGCGAAATGGCTCTTGATATGCTTAATGAATTTACTAACAATTTCTTTAATGGAAATCATGCCGAAATGATGCGTTTTGTAGAAAAAGAAATGGTTGAAATTTTAGTAAAATAATCATGACCGAAAACATTTCAGACAGAAAAAAGGTCGCAGATTTGTTGCGCAGAGTTTTACTCAAATCTTGCAGCGTAAGAGAAGCTTTACTTTTATACCCGAAAGATACAACGGATGAAAGCCTTATTGCAGCTTATCATGCGCTTATTCATTATGAAGCCGATGAAGATATCAGACATCGTGATTTACTTTATAAAGAAGAACAAGATGACTATATTGAATTTTTGTCGTATATTTTAGATAGAGGAGAAGATTTACCGGAGAATATTATAGCAAATTACAAAAAATACTATGATTCAGCTCCCATACTTCACAAAGACAATCCTCAAGGCTTTTTTAAAAGCTTTTGGAAAACACTAAACGTAGGATTTAAAAAGGAGAAATAAATGAAAAAGTTATTAATCAGCTTAGCACTACTTTTTGGTATTGTGACAGGATTTATGAACGCAGCAAATGCTGAAACTATAGAAGTTTTACCAACAATGCAAACACAAAGCACAGCACCTAACAGAATTTGGGTAGGAACATTCCAGGTTGTATGGAACGAAGCTATTGATAATGTTGTACATAAACCTATTAAGTTCGCAGATTATGATTCAATTATCGCGAAACAACTTAATAAAAAAGAATTCAAAAAAACAAATATCAGCGAAAACGCATACTATACAAAAACCGGTATTGTTTCACCTGACTTAAAATCAGAAATTGAAAAAGGAATAAAGGCAAAATTCAATGAAACAAGTGATATCCTTGATATGTTTGATTTTTCATACCAACCGGATAAAATCTTTATTTATGCAATGCTGAAAAAAGATTTTAAATTCCTTGAAGCATTCGATAAACTTTCAGACAGTATGTTCGGGAAAAACTTCACTCCTGTAAGCTATTTTGGTATCAATGAAGACAGCAAACACAAATTATACAAAAACGTAAATGTTTTATTCTACAATTCTCGTGAAGATTTTGCAGTTAAATTATTCACAAAAGGCAAAGATGAAGTTATTCTATACCGCACAAATGATGATACAACTTTTGACAAATACTTTGCAGACTTAAATAAAAAAGCAAAAAAATATGACGGCAGCAAAAAATTTGAAAAAGATGATAAATTAAGTGTTCCTGATATCAAATTATATCAAGAAACAAGCTTTAAAGATGTAGAAGGTCACAGAATTAAAGGTACAAACTTTAAAATCGATAAAACTATCGAAACTGTTGACTTTAGAATGAATAATGAAGGTGTAAAACTTAAAAGTGAAGCAGCTATTATGATGAAATGTATGGCACTTCCTATCGAACGCGGCAGAAACTTTATGTTTAATGATAACTTTGTATTATTCCTGATTGAAAAAGGTCAAAAAACTCCGTATTATGCAATGAGAGTCAATGACGTTGAAACCTTAAATAAAACAGGAAGAGAATAATGGCAAAAGTTAAGTCAAAATGGATATGCCAGCAATGCGGCTATGAATCAGCAGGTTACTTAGGTAAATGCCCTGAATGCGGAAGCTGGGCAAGCTTTGTGGAAGAAGTTCAAAACAGCCTAAAACCGCAAAACATTTCACCTCAAGGTATTGCAAACGATACAAAACCCTCATTGATTAATGATATCCATATTGGCGAAGAAGTAAGAGTAAGTACAAATATCTCAGAATTTGACAGAATATTAGGCGGCGGACTCGTACAGGGTTCGCTTGTCCTAATAGCAGGAGATCCGGGTATCGGAAAATCTACAATACTTCTCCAAACAAGCGGTGAACTTTGCAAAAACGGACAAAAAATCCTTTATGTTTCAGCAGAAGAATCAGCAAGTCAATTAAAACTTCGCGCAAACCGTTTAGGAATTAACGCAGAAAGTTTATATATTTATCCCCAAACAAATCTTGAAAGTATTCGTCAGCAAATAACAGAAATTCAACCGGATACAATTGTTATAGATAGTATTCAGGCAATTTATTCACAAACAATTTCAAGCTCTGCCGGAAGCGTTTCTCAAATACGAGAATGTTGTAATATTTTAATGCAGATAGCTAAAACCCAAAATATTACTGTAATTGTAATCGGGCACGTTACAAAAGACGGAAATATCGCAGGTCCAAAAATACTTGAACATATGGTGGATGCGGTTATTTCTTTTGAAGGCGATAAATATAAATCTTACAGAATGCTTCGTTCTATGAAAAACCGCTTCGGAAACACCTCTGAAGTCGGAATATTTGAAATGCAAAGCCACGGACTGGTCGAAGTAAAAAATCCGAACGAACTGTTTTTAAATGAACGTTCTCAAGACGCAATCCCGGGCAGTGCAATTATTGTCACAAACGAAGGTACACGCCCGCTTTTAGTTGAAATCCAAGCACTTGTTGGAACAACTCCATACCCGACCCCAAGAAGGGTTACAAACGGCGTTGATAACAGCAGGTTATTACAAATTTTAGCCGTTCTAGAAAAACGTGTCGGGCTTAACCTTTCAAAACAAGATGTCTACGTAAACGTAATGGGCGGAATCGAAATCGATGAACCAAGTGCTGATTTAGGTATTGCAATATCAATTGCGACCTGTGCAAGAGATGTTGTTGTCGACCCGCAAACAGTAATTATCGGCGAAATCGGTTTATCAGGTGAGATTCACCCTGTAAATAACATTGAAAAAAGACTTAACGAAGCTGTAACATCAGGCTTTAAAAAGGCAATAATTCCATACGCAAACCGTACTGTTCAAAATGATAAAATTCAAATTGTACCGGTAAAACGTCTAATCGATGCAATTACAGCCTGTATTAGTCCGGAAAAATAATATTATTTGGCAGTTTTTAAAACATACAATGAAGCACCGGATGCCGGTTCTACTATATTGTCATGAAAAACTACAGGAAATATATCTGTCATATGTTTACTGTCATTTTTCACAACACAGTTAGAACCCGGATCAATTGAATTAACCCCTGATGAACAAGTTACTTCTCGGTTCGGTAAAGATGTTCCGTTAACATCTATAAATCCAATACACACCGAAAGCTTAGTTTTTATATAATTATTTGTCAAAGGCTGACCAACAGGAAGCTCACATGCCATTGCATCAGGATGAAACCCAACTATAGTTCCATCGGCCAGCTGATAAGCAATAAAACCAGAAGCACCGGTAGCATACAACCAATCTGCATTTTTACCAATAAATTTATACTGATTTAATCCTGATTCAGCATTGATAACTCCATCTTTTATGGGGATATTAGTATGTTTTCCATAATATGTTGTACCTTTCAATGTACCATTTAAAAGTGAGCAAAATGATAAAATATTTTCAGGATGCTGTGATCCGCCTGTTGAAGGATCTTGCGGACAAAAAGCAGTTGTACCTGCATAATCGAACCCATATTGAGATTGTGCCATTCTACCGGCCTGGGATAATGTTGAAATAGTTTTCTTAAATTGCGAACGATATTTAGCGCCATTTGTATTTGCAACAAGTGTCGGAATAATCATCGCCGCAACAACTCCGATGATGCCCAAGGTGATGAGGATTTCGGCAAGAGTAAATGCAAGTTTTCGGGAGTGAATAAGTTTATAAGTAGATAAGTTGATAAGTTCTTTACGGTTACATTTACCCCTGTCATTCCGACCCCCGAGCCGGAATCTGTTACTTAATAGACCCTGAATCGAGTTCAGGGTGACGTTACTTTTTTGAATACCATTGAGATGACTTGGAAATAATCGGGAGAATATATTTACCCCTAAGCAAGTACCCCCCCCCCC